>NZ_LMCV01000023.1:0-300509 GCF_001424925.1 Pseudomonas sp. Root329
CGCCCACGCCGAGGCGTCAATGCGCCACGGTGGCAGTCTAAACAGCCAACGACAGCGAGGGCGAGTCCATGAAAAAGCATACTTCGATTGATCAATCCTTGTCTTCTGCCGWTTTATCGGCCTGCACTACCGTGGCGGTCGACCTGGCCAAGCATGTTTTCCAGCTCGCCGGCGAAGACGCCCTCGGCAAGGTGCATTATGAGCAGCGGATCAAGTCGCGCGAGGCGTTCTACGAGTTTCTCCGCCAGCTGCCGCCTCATGTCGTGGTCCTGATGGAGACCGGCCCGGGCGCTCAAGCTTGGGCCCGGCAGCTGCAGGATCAAGGCAACCTGGCGCGGATCCTTCCTGCCGGTCTGGTGGCCAAGCATCGCAGCGGCCCTAAAAATGATCGTAACGATGCGCTGGCAATCCTGCGTGCCGGTCGCGACGAAAAGATCTGCGCGGTGCCGGTCAAGAGTGTCGCAGCGCTGGCCATGCAGGCACTGCATCGCGCTCGYCAAGGTTACGTGCGTCGCCGCACCGCCGTGAGTAATCAGATACGCGGCCTGCTGCTTGAGCACGGGATTGCGCTGGCACAGGGCGACGTCGCGATCAGCCAGAGAATCCCGCGGATATTGGAGGATGCCACTCAGCCGGTGCCTGCCCTGTTGCGCGAGCTGATCGACGAACTGTTGGCCGAGTGGCGCCATTTGGGCGAGCGCATCAACGTCCTGACGGGACGCCTGGAAGTGGCCGCGAACGCCGACAAGACAGCCAAACGRTTGATGACTGTGCGCGGTATCGGCCCAATCACCGCTACGGCGCTGGTGGCCAAGGAAACCAAGCCTGAGCGTTTTCCCAATGCTCGCATGTTCGCCGCGTACTTCGGCATGGTCCCTGATCAGCACAGCAGCGGGAAGACGATTCAACTGGGGGACATGACCAAGCGAGGCGATAGCTATTTGCGCAGCCTGATGATCCAGGGTGCCCACGCGGTATTGCAGCAGTTGCGACCTGATTCCCAACAGCCCGACGACCGCCGTTTGTTGCGCTGGATGAGTCGATTGGGCCGCAAGGACGCAGCGGTCAGGTTGGCCAATCGCAACCTGCGCATCGTCTGGGTGCTTTTACAGAATGACCAGACTTATCGTCGCCAGCCCGCCGACGGCCAGCAAGCGACGATGAGCCACTGATCCACCGAGTTCTGCCACCGAGGTACCTRCTGACCAACCTGTTGCTGAAAAAACATTGACCCCTGGTAAGACCGGCGTGGATTGATGCCTAAGCTGCTAGTGGCCTTCGAGGCCTGACTGTAATCGGCATGCCACGAGCTCTTCCAATTTTGGCCAGAAGCCGACGACGGCTTCCKCGGACAGGCCTAATACATAGATGCAACGGGGCGGCAGTTTTTTTAAAAGCGGGTAGACAGTGGGGGCGAGTCCATACATAGCAGCTGGCGAAGCCTNGGCTTCCTCGGACAGGCCTAATACATAGATGCAACGGGGCGGCAGTTTTTTTAAAAGCGGGTAGACAGTGGGGGCGAGTCCATACATAGCAGCTGGCGCAGCCTGCGTCCGGCTGTGCAGCAGTCGCCAACTCAGACACCGCGGTTTGGCTAACTCACCGCGTGATCAGGATTTACGACTGCTGCGCAGCCGAACGCAGCCTTCGGCAGCTGCTACAAGTCCGCGTCCCCCCGCCGTTAACCTTAAGTTACAAAACCTCCCGCCGATTTGAGCTATACAGAGACAGCGCCGAATAGTGGCTATCTGCTGTCGACCCGCGCCTGCCAATAAAAATAAGAAATCAAAGGGAGACTTCCAGTGAAGAGCTTGCTCTATCCCGCCGTCGCGCTGATGAACCGCCTGAGCTTTGGCATGAAGTTCAGCCTGATCAGCGTGCTGTTCCTTGTGCCGATGCTGGTGACCAACTTCTATCTGGTGCGTGATTCTTATCGAGAGTTCCAGGGCACCCGGGTCGAACTGCAAAGCCTCGACCTGCTGGGCAGCAGCCTGACGTTACGGCGCGATCTGGAAACCCTGAACAACCTGGTGCAGATCAACGTCACCCTCGGTCAGTCCGGCAAGGCCGGTAATGTCGAGTCGCAGATCAGTACTCTGGGGCAAAATGTGCTGACCCGTTTGCAAGGGCTGACGGCTATGACCGCTGACCCCGAGCAAATCATGGTTTTCGATGGCAAACGCGATGAAATGATCGCCGCATTCAAGGCTCAGCAAGCGGAAAACTCCCTGCAAAGCAAAAGCGCGATGATTGGCAAGTTGCTCGGCAACGCGCAAATTTTCAGCCAGATCATCGCCAGTCAGGCCGGCCTCAGCCGCGATACCCAGAGCGACATGCGCCAGCTGAGCGAACTCATTACCAATGTCACCCCGCCCGTGACCCAGCTTCTGGGCGAAGGCCGGGCGATGGGCTCTTTTTCGCTGGGGCAGGGCTTTCTCAACTCGGCATCGAGTACCCGTTTTGATGAGTTGCTGGCGCAGATCGAAAAACTGCACGCCGAATATGCCCTGAAGTTGCAGGACGCGATGGGCTCCAGCAAAGCGGCACGGGAAACCCTGGCCGCTCAGGCCGATAGCAGCAAGGCGTCGTTGAAAAAGGCCAGTGAACTGTTCGAAGAGCAGGTAGTGATGGCCGACACGCTCGATGCACCGTGGCAGGGCTTTTACGATCAGGTCACGGGCCTGATGGACCAGACCTACCAACTCAACGAAGCCACCCTGAAGTTTCTCGGCACCCAGCTGCAACAGCGACTGGAGCAGAACCGCACCCACATGGTCTTGCAGGCCGTGGCGCTGTCGGTGGTGTTCGTGTTGATTTTTTACCTTTACGGCGGCTTCTACGCCTCGACCCGCACCACCCTCAAGCGTCTTGGCGCGGTGATGGACAAGGTCGCGGCCGGCGACATGACGGTGACCTTCAGCGCCAACAGCCGCGATGAACTGGGCGAGTTGGGCGAGGTGTTCAACGGCACCGTGAAGAAAATCCATGACCTGATCGAGCGGGTCGGCCAGACCGTCAGTGAGGTCGAGCGCCAGGCCGGGCAGGTGGAGAACGTTTCCGCCCAGAGCAACCAGGCGGTGGCGGGGCAGCGCACGCAGATCGAGCAGGTCGCCACGGCCATGAACCAGATGTCGGCCACCTCACTTGAGGTGGCGCGCAGTGCCGCCGCGGCGGTCAGCAGCGCCCATAGCGTCAACGACGAGACCATCAGCGGTCGCGGGCTGGTGGAATCCCAGCAGGGCAGCATCGCTGCACTGGCCAGTGAGATCGATCAGTCGGTGCTGGTGATCAATCAACTGGCCAGCGACAGCCAGTCCATCAGCCGCGTGCTGGAGGTGATCAAGAGCATCGCCGAACAGACCAACCTCCTGGCGCTCAACGCGGCCATCGAAGCCGCTCGGGCCGGTGAGCAGGGCCGTGGTTTTGCGGTGGTGGCGGACGAGGTCCGGACACTGGCCAAGCGCACCCAGCAATCGACCGAGGAAATCGAGCAGATGATCGCCAAGCTGCACAGCGGTGTCGGCGCTGCGGTGAAGGCGATGGGGACCAGTCATCAGATGGCCAACGGCACGGTGGGGCAGTCGGAAAAGGTTCAGCAAGCGCTGGAAAACATACTCGGTGCCGTCGGCATGATCGTCGATCAGAACCAGCAGATCGCCGCCGCGGTAGAGCAGCAGACCGCCGTGGCCCATGACATCGACCAGAATATTGTCGAAATCAACCGCGCCGGTGAGCGTACTGCCGAAGGTGCACACCAGACCGAGGATGCCAGCCGTGCGTTGTCGGCTCAGGTGGTGGAGCTCAAGCAACTGATCAGCGCGTTCCGGGTCTGAAAAACACCCCGACTCCTACAGTTTGAACGGGAGGGCAATTTTTCCTCCGCCGTCTGGTTTTTGGTCTTTAATGAAGGAAGATCAATCACTTGGACCCGCCCTGAGGAGGCTCGGTTATGTCTGCGGTAACGATTGGAATCCAGGGTCATTGCGCTCATTGCGGGAGCACGCTCCTGCTCAAACCCTGGCAACTCAATGCAATTGCCATCAATGAAGCGTTCACGTGTTCCCACTGCCAGAAAGCTTTACAACTGAACGATCCGAAACAGATCAAGCGCTTCAAGTCGCTCGACTCCCTGGCATTGCTGCGGGCGAGCACGTTGATCATGGTGTGCACCGCGTTGCTGGTGGCGTTGGTGTTGGAGTGGATCGGGATGTTCAGCGTCGTGGAGCAGCTGAATTTTTCGCTGTTGGCGATTTTCGTCTATTTCGCCGTCATGCGGTTTGCCCGGCACCGGCAACACATGACACTGACGCTGGAAGCCGCGAAAGCCCACTCCGACTGATTACCAGTTGAACAGCTCACAAGCGTTGGCAGTGCTGGCGGCGGCCAATTGCTTGGGGCTGATCACCATGATCCCGGCCAGTGCCGAGCAGATGGCCGGCAGATGCGCCGGGCTGTTGCGTTGGCCGGGGAACATGGCAGGCGCCATGTCCGGCGAATCGGTTTCCAGTACCACCGATTCAAGCGGCAACTCGGCCAGTACACGGTGCATGCGCAGGGCCTGAGGCCAGGTCGCGGCACCGCCCAGGCCCAATTTGAAACCGAGCTTAATGTATTCGCGGGCTTCTTCTTTGCTGCCGGCAAAGGCATGAATGATCCCCGCGCGTTTCAAGCGAAACCGTTTAAGCGTGGCAATCACCGCCGCGTGGCTGCGTCGCACATGAATCAGCGCGGGAAGATTGAAGTCCGCCGCCAGTTGCAGTTGCGCGTCGAACAACGCCTGTTGGCGTTCACGGTCCAGGGTTTCGATAAAGTAATCCAGACCGATCTCGCCCACCGCGCACAACTGTCGATGGCCGGCTAACCGAGTCAGCCAGTCACCGAGTTCGGTCAGGTCTTCGGGACGATGATCATCCAGATACACCGGATGCAAACCGAACGCCGCATACAGGTCGGGATCGCTTTGCACCAGATCCCAGACGCGCTGCCAATTTCCCTGATAAACCCCCAGCACCACCATCCGCCGCACCCCGAGGGCGCGGCTCTCGGCCAACAACGCCGTGCGATCCTCGTCGAAGTCCGGGAAATCCAGATGAGTGTGGCTGTCGATCAGCTCCACGGTTCAGTCCTGGCGAATACGCTGCTTGAAGGTCCGCGCGATGGCCTGCACGCCGGGTCGGTAATCCGATTGCTCGATGGCGGCCAGGGCCAGTTCCAGCGCTTTGTCGGCGATAAGCTGATGCTGTTGGGCCATGGCGTTGACCGGCAGCGGCAGGAAATCCAGCAGCTGCGTGTCGCCGAATGTGCCGAGGCGCAGCGGGCGGGTTTTGAGCGGGAAGTCGTGCAAGGCATCGAATACGCCCTGAAGCAGCACGTAGGAAGTTGTCACCAGCGCATCCGGCAAATGGCCCAGACGCTGTAGCAGTTCTTCCATCAACTGTTTGCCGCACTCACGGCTGAACGATTCGCCGTGTTCGATCAGCACCTCGCCTTTGAACCCGTCCAACGCTTCTTTGAAACCGCCCGCCCGCTCCTGGCTGATGCTCAGTTCGGGGCGTGCGCCGATCAGTGCGATCTGCTTGGGCAGCGGGTCCAGTAGACTGCGGGTCAGTTGCAGGCTGGCCTCGCGGTCATCGCTGATCACCGAACAGAAATGCTCAGGCTCCATGACCCGGTCGATCGCGATGATCGGAATGCCCTTGGCCTGCAATTGGCGATAGCTGTCATCGCCGGCCGGCAGGCAACTGGCAACGATCAACGCATCGCAACGCCGGGCCCGGAACAGCTTCAGCAATTGCCGTTCGCTGTCCGGCGCATCGTCGGAACTGGCGATCAGCAGCTGATAGCCGCGAGCCCGGGCGCCTTGTTCCAGCAGTTTGGCGATTCGCGCGTAACTGGGGTTTTCCAGGTCCGGCAGAATGAAACCCAAGGTGCGGGTATGCCGACTGCGCAGCCCGGCAGCCTGGGGATTGGGCGTAAAGCCATGTTGTTCGACGACCGCGCGCACGCGCTCGACGGTGGCACTGCTGATACGTTGTTGTTCTGCCTTGCCATTGATGACATAGCTGGCGGTGGTAACGGACACACCGGCCAACTGGGCGATATCACTGAGTTTCAACCCGGGTTTTCCTTGTTTTTTCGAGCTTGCCTCGACATTTTCGCCAATCCTACCCGATTAAGGCAGACGACCATCGTCGCGACGCATCCGACAATTGGACTTCAAGGATGAGACATTATCGAGTAACGTGCCAATCATTCTAGATTAAACGTTTCAGCAAGCGTATTTTCTACGTTATGGGCTCCTTTTCCGGTTCTGCCGCGAAACCGCCAAAACTGCCCCTGAAAAGGTGTGTCTAAGAGCCTAAGCTGAATCATTCAAAACAATACCTGGTGTCACAAGACGCCAAAAAGGAGAAAGCATGCTCGAGCTCACCATAGAGCAGATATCCATGGGCCAGTCGGCTGTGGATAAGTCCGCAGCGCTGCACCTGCTGGCCCAGCATCTGGTCACCGATGGATTGGTCGCCGAGGGTTATCTCGCCGGTTTGCAGGCGCGCGAAGCCCAGGGCTCGACCTTTCTCGGTCAAGGTATTGCCATCCCCCACGGTACGCCGGAAACCCGCGATCTGGTGTTTTCCACCGGCGTGCGGCTGATGCAGTTTCCTGAAGGCGTGGATTGGGGCGACGGTCAGATCGTCTACCTGGCGATTGGTATTGCGGCCAAATCCGACGAACACCTGCGTTTGTTGCAACTGCTGACCCGTGCCCTCGGCGAAACCGACCTGGGCCAGGCGCTGCGTCGCGCCAGTTCCGCCGAAGCCCTGCTGAAACTGCTGCAAGGCGCGCCGCAAGAACTGGCGCTGGATGCGCAGATGATCGGCCTCGGTGTGTCCGCCGATGACTTTGAAGAGCTGGTCTGGCGCGGTGCACGCTTGCTGCGTCAGGCAGACTGCGTGAGCAACGGTTTCTCGGCCGTGTTGCAACAAGTTGATGCGCTGCCACTGGGCGATGGCCTTTGGTGGTTGCACAGCGAACAAACGGTCAAGCGTCCGGGCCTGGCCTTCGTCACGCCGGACAAACCCATGCGCTACCTCGGCCAGCCGCTCAGCGGTCTGTTCTGCCTGGCCAGCCTAGGTGAGGCCCATCAGGCCCTGCTCGAACGCCTGTGTGCGTTGCTGATCGAAGGTCGCGGCCACGAATTGGGTCGCGCCACCAGCAGCCGTAAAGTCCTCGAAGTCTTGGGCGGTGAGCTGCCGGCCGATTGGCCCAGCGCTCGCATCGCCCTGGCCAACGCCCACGGCTTGCACGCACGTCCGGCGAAGATCCTCGCGCAACTGGCGAAAAGTTTTGAAGGTGAAATCCGCGTACGCATCGTCGATGGCCAGGACAGCGCGGTGTCGGTGAAGAGCTTGAGCAAACTGCTCAGCCTCGGCGCCCGTCGCGGTCAGGTGCTGGAATTTGTCGCCGAACCGAGCATCGCCGCCGATGCCTTGCCAGCTTTGCTGGCCGCCATCGAAGAAGGCCTCGGTGAAGAAGTCGAGCCGCTGCCGGCTGTGAGTCAACAACGCGAAGTGATCGCCGATGTGGCCGAGGTAATCCTCGCGCCAGCGTCCGGCAGTCTGGTTCAGGCCATCGCCGCCGCACCGGGCATCGCCATCGGCCCGGCGCACATACAAGTGCTGCAAACCATTGAATACCCGCTGCGCGGTGAGTCTGCCGCCATCGAACGCGAGCGTCTCCAACAGGCGTTGGCGGACGTGCGTCGCGACATCGAAGGCTTGATCGAACGCAGCAAGTCCAAGGCCATCCGCGAAATTTTCATCACCCACCAGGAAATGCTCGACGACCCGGAATTGACCGATGAAGTCGACACCCGTCTCAAGCAGGGCGAAAGCGCCGAAGCGGCTTGGATGGCGGTGATTGAAGCGGCGGCCAAACAACAGGAATCGCTGCAGGACGCCTTGCTCGCCGAACGCGCCGCCGACTTGCGTGATATCGGCCGTCGAGTGCTGGCGCAACTGAGTGGCGTCGAAACCCCGAGCGAGCCTGAACAGCCGTACATTCTGGTGATGGATGAAGTCGGTCCGTCCGACGTCGCCCGCCTTGATCCGGCGCGCGTTGCCGGCATCCTCACCGCCCGAGGCGGCGCCACCGCGCACAGTGCGATCGTCGCCCGAGCCCTCGGTATTCCGGCGCTGGTCGGCGCCGGTCCGGCCGTGTTGCTGCTGGCGCCGGGCACGCCGTTGCTGATTGATGGTCAGCGCGGCCGCCTGCACGTGGACGCCGACGCGGCGACCTTGCAACGCGCCACCGAAGAGCGCGACACCCGCGAGCAACGTCTGAAAGCGGCCGCCGAACAACGCCATCAACCGGCACTGACCACTGACGGCCATGCGGTCGAAGTGTTCGCCAACATCGGCGAAAGCGCCGGCGTGACCAGCGCGGTGGAGCAGGGCGCCGAAGGCATTGGCCTGTTGCGCACCGAACTGATTTTCATGGCCCACTCGCAAGCGCCGGACGAGGCGACTCAGGAAGTCGAATACCGTCGCGTCCTCGATGGTCTGGCCGGTCGGCCGCTGGTGGTGCGCACCCTCGACGTTGGCGGTGACAAACCGCTGCCGTATTGGCCGATCGCCAAAGAGGAAAACCCGTTTCTCGGCGTGCGCGGTATTCGCCTGACCCTGCAACGTCCGCACATCATGGAAGCGCAATTGCGCGCGTTGCTGCGTGCGGCGGACAACCGTCCGCTGCGGATCATGTTTCCCATGGTCGGCAGCGTCGACGAGTGGCGCCAGGCGCGGGACATGACCGAACGTCTGCGTCTGGAAATTCCGGTTGCCGACCTGCAATTGGGGATCATGATTGAAGTGCCGTCGGCTGCATTGTTGGCGCCGGTGCTGGCCAAAGAGGTCGACTTCTTCAGCGTCGGCACCAATGACCTGACCCAATACACCTTGGCCATCGACCGTGGTCATCCAACCTTGTCGGCCCAGGCCGACGGCTTGCACCCGGCGGTGCTGCAACTGATCGACATCACCGTGCGTGCGGCGCATGCCAACGGCAAGTGGGTCGGCGTGTGCGGCGAGTTGGCGGCCGATCCGCTGGCAGTGCCGGTGCTGGTCGGTCTGGGTGTGGATGAGCTCAGTGTGTCGGGTCGCAGCATTGCCGAGGTCAAGGCGCGGGTTCGCGAACTCAGCCTGGCGCAGACCAAAATTCTTGCCCAACAGGCCTTGGCCGTGGGCAGCGCAAATGAAGTACGCGCATTAGTGGAGGCCCTGTAATGGCCAAGATCCTGACACTGACCCTCAACCCGGCGCTGGACCTCACCGTCCAGTTGCCGTTACTTGCCCCCGGCCAAGTCAATCGTAGCGACGAGATGCACACCCATGCCGCCGGTAAAGGCGTGAACGTGGCACAAGTGCTGGCGGACCTCGGGCATCAGCTCACGGTCAGCGGTTTCCTCGGGGAAGACAACCTTCAAGCGTTTGAAACCCTGTTCGCCAAACGCGGTTTTGTCGACGCGTTCATCCGTGTCCCGGGTGAGACGCGCAGCAACATCAAACTGGCGGAAAGCGATGGGCGCATCACCGACATCAACGGTCCCGGACCCTTGGTGAGTGAAGCCGCGCAGCAGGCATTGCTTGATCGACTTGATCAGATTGCACCCGGTCATGACGCGGTCGTCGTTGCCGGCAGCCTGCCCCAAGGCATCAGTCCGCAGTGGCTGCAGGCGTTGATTGTTCGCTTGAAAAATCTCGGTTTGAACGTGGCGCTGGACACCAGCGGGGAAGCCTTGCGGGGGGCGCTCAAGGCCGGCCCGTGGCTGATCAAACCCAACACCGAAGAGCTGGCCGACGCGCTGGGTTGTGAGGTGGTTTCGGTGGCTGCGCAAGCGCAAGCCGCGAGCCGCTTGCATGCTCAAGGCATCGAGCACGTGGTGATCTCCGACGGCGCCGATGGTGTGAACTGGTTCAGTGTCGGCTCGGCGATGCATGCCACGCCGCCCAAGGTCAGTGTCGTCAGCACCGTGGGCGCAGGCGATTCGTTACTGGCCGGCATGCTCCACGGTCTGCTCAGCGCCGACACGCCTGAACAGACCTTGCGCACCGCCACGGCGATTGCCGCGATGGCGGTCACCCAGATCGGTTTCGGTATCGGCGACGCCACGCAGTTGGCGCGGCTCGAACAGGGTGTGCGCATGCGCACCCTGACAGAACAATAAGAGGGTTTGTCATGAAGTTAGCCATTGTTACGGCCTGCCCGAACGGCATGGTCACCAGTGTGCTGTGCGCCCGTTTGCTTGATGCGGCGGCCCAGCGTCAGGGCTGGAGCACCAGTGTCGAAGTCAACGATGCCGCGCACCCGGAACGTCAACTATCGGCGGCCACGATCGAGGCCGCCGAATGGGTGTTGCTGGTGACCAGCGCGCCGGTGGATATGTCGCGATTCGTCGGCAAGCGGGTGTTCCAAAGCACTCCGGCGCAAGCCCTGCAAGATGTTGAAGCGGTGCTGCGTCGCGGTGCTGAAGAGGCTCAGGTTTACGTCGCCCCCGAAGCCGTGGCCGAGCCTGCCGCCCTCGTGAAAAACGCCCCGCGCCTGGTCGCGATTACCGCGTGCCCGACCGGCGTCGCTCACACTTTCATGGCCGCCGAAGCCTTGCAGCAAGCGGCCAAGCGTCTGGGTTACGACCTGCAAGTGGAAACCCAGGGCTCGGTCGGTGCGCGCAATCCGCTGAGTGCCGCAGCCATTGCCGATGCGGATGTAGTGCTGCTGGCCTGCGATATCGAAGTCGCCACCGAGCGTTTCGCCGGCAAGAAGATTTACCGTTGCGGCACCGGCATCGCCCTCAAACAAGCCGAGGCGACGCTGAATAAAGCGTTGGCCGAAGGCACGCAGGAAACCGCTTCGAGCGGCGCCAAAGGCCCGGCCAAGCAAGAGAAAACCGGCGTCTACAAACACCTGCTGACCGGCGTGTCGTTCATGCTGCCGATGGTGGTGGCGGGTGGGTTGATGATCGCCTTGTCGTTCGTGTTCGGCATCACTGCGTTCAAGGAACCGGGCACATTGGCGGCGGCGCTGATGCAGATCGGCGGCGAGACCGCGTTCAAGCTGATGGTGCCGCTGCTGGCGGGTTACATCGCCTACTCGATCGCCGACCGTCCGGGCCTGGCGCCGGGGATGATTGGTGGTTTGCTGGCAAGTACCCTGGGCGCCGGTTTTATCGGCGGGATCGTTGCCGGTTTCATCGCCGGTTACGCGGCGCAGGCGATCAACCGTTATGCGCGCTTGCCACAAAGTCTTGAGGCGCTGAAACCGATCCTGATCATCCCGTTGCTGGCGAGTTTGTTCACCGGTCTGGTGATGATCTACGTGGTCGGCAAACCGGTGGCCGGGATGCTCGAAGCCCTCACGCATTTCCTCGACAGCATGGGCACCACCAACGCGATTCTGCTCGGTGTGTTGCTGGGCGGGATGATGTGCGTCGACCTTGGCGGGCCGATCAACAAAGCCGCGTATGCGTTCTCGGTAGGGCTGCTGGCGTCGCAAAGTTATGCACCGATGGCCGCGACCATGGCGGCCGGCATGGTGCCGCCGATTGGGCTGGGCATCGCTACGTTTATCGCTCGGCGCAAGTTTGCCCAGACCGAACGCGAGGCCGGTAAAGCGGCGTTGGTATTGGGGCTGTGCTTTATCTCCGAAGGCGCGATTCCGTTTGCCGCGAAAGACCCGCTGCGGGTGATCCCGGCGAGCATTGCCGGTGGTGCGCTGACCGGTGCGTTGTCGATGTATTTCGGCTGCAAACTGATGGCGCCGCACGGCGGGTTGTTCGTGCTGGCGATCCCGAATGCGATCAACCATGCGCTGTTGTACCTGCTGGCGATTGTGGCGGGGAGTTTGTTGACGGCGGTGGTTTATGCGGTGGTCAAGCGACCGGAAGCGGTCGAGCTGGCACTGGAACCCGCCAACGCCTGACACCCCACCGCACTGCTGTAGGAGTGAGCCTGCTCGCGATGGCTGCTTAACATTCAATAGATAAGTTGACTGTTACACCGTTATCGTCGGAACGCCGCCCGGAGCCGGCTCACTCCCACAGGGTAGGGCGGTGTCACACCGGTTTCATGGGCATGTGCTTAAGTTTTCCTTTTCAGGGAGAACACCATGAGCGAATTCGACCTCGGTCGCCGTCGTGTCATACAAGCCGTCGGCGCCGGGCTGTTGTTGCCAGGCCTGGCGCCGGCGGTCATTGCCTCGGTCAAGGATCGTCCGCAACTCACCGATGGCGTGCAGTCCGGCGACGTGCTGGGCGACCGGGCGATGATCTGGAGTCGTTGTGATCGTCCGGCGCGAATGGTGGTGGAGTGGGACACCCGCAGCCTGTTCAGCAACCCTCGTCGTTTTGTCTCGCCATTGGCCGATTCCAATACCGATTTCACTGCCCGCGTCGAACTCACTGGCCTGCCCGCCGACCAGGCGATTTTCTACCGCGTGCACTTCGAAGACGCCCAGAGCGGCGTCGCCAGCGAGCCCTGGTTCGGCCACCTGCGCAGCGTGCCGCAAACCCGTCGCGACATCCGTTTCGTCTGGAGCGGCGACACCGCTGGCCAGGGCTTCGGCATCAACCCGGACATCGGCGGCATGCGCATCTACGAAGCCATGCGTTTGCGCCTGCCAGACTTCTTTATCCACAGCGGCGACACCATCTACGCCGACGGTCCCATACCTGCGCAGCTCACCACAGAGGGCGGCCGCGTGTGGCGAAACATCACCACTGAAGCCAAGAGCAAAGTCGCCGAAACCCTCGACGACTATCGCGGCAATTACCGCTACAACCTGATGGACGAAAACATCCGCCGCTTCAACGCCGAGGTCCCGCAGATCTGGCAGTGGGACGATCATGAAGTGGTCAACAACTGGTCGCCGGGCAAGCAGTTGGATGATCGCTACAAGAGCAAAGATATCCACAGCCTGGTCGGCCGCGCGCGTCAGGCCTGGCTCGAATACGCACCGATGCGGTTGCAGAGCGCCGATGGCGGCGGGCGGATTTATCGCAAGCTCGGTTACGGTCCATTGCTCGATGTGTTCGTGCTCGATATGCGCAGCTACCGCGGGGCCAATGACGACAACCTGGGGGCCGCTAAACCGTTCCTCGGACGTGAACAGCTGGACTGGCTCAAACGTGAGTTGAAGGCTTCCAATGCCCAGTGGAAAGTCATCGCTGCTGATATGCCGATTGGCCTTGGGGTATCGGATGGTGAAGTCAGCCCCGGTGTGGCGCGTTGGGAAGCCGTGGCCAACGGTGATCCGGGACCGGCCCAGGGGCGTGAACTGGAAATTGCCGAATTGTTGGGTTTTCTGCGGGCGCAGCAGGTGCGCAATTTTGTCTGGCTGACGGCGGATGTGCATTACTGCGCAGCGCACCATTACCACCCGGACCGTGCGGCGTTTCAGGATTTCGAACCGTTCTGGGAGTTTGTCGCCGGACCTTTGAATGCGGGGAGCTTCGGGCCTGATTCGCTGGATAAGACCTTTGGTCCCGAGGTGGTGTTCGAGAAAGCACCACCGGCACAGAACACCTCACCGTTTGCCGGGTTTCAGTTTTTTGGTGAGGTGAACATTGATGGGCAGACGGGGGAGATGAGTGTGGTGTTGCGGGATCTGGATGGGGTTGGGGTGTTTGAACAGCGGTTACAACCGGTCTGAGATATCAGCACATGATCGTTCCCACGCAGAGCGTGGGAACGATCAGACACAGGAGGGTCAGTAGACGTCGCGGCGATACCGGCCTTGCTCGATCAGGCGGTCAACCTCTGCAATCCCGAGCACTTCGTTCAGCACGTGATCCACGCCTGAAGCCATCCCTTGCAAGCTGCCGCAGATGTAAATGACCGCACCCTCGGCCAGCCATTTTTTCAGCTCGTCCGCCGACTCGCGCAGTTGATCCTGCACGTAGATCTTCTCGGCCTGATCCCGCGAGAACGCCAGGTCCAGCCGCTCAAGATCCCCCGAAATCAACCATTCTTCCAGCTCATCGCGACACAGATAGTCATGCTCGCGATTGCGTTCGCCGAACAACAGCCAATGACGTTGCTGCCCATCGGCGATCCGCGCCTTGAGCAAGCTGCGCAGCCCGGCCAGGCCGGTGCCGTTGCCCAGCAGGATCATCGGTGCCGGTTCGACCGGCAGGTGGAAACCGCTGTTTCGTCGTACGCGCAGGCTGATGGTGCCGCCCACCGGGGCGTGTTCGGTCAGCCAGCCGGAGCCGACGCCCAGGCTGCCGTCGGGATGCAGTTCCTGGCGCACGATCAGTTCGAGGATGCCATCGGCGGCGATCGAGGCGATGGAGTATTCGCGCATGGCCAGGGGCACCAGCGCATCCACCAGCGCCTGGGCATGCAGGCCGACTAGGTGAGTTCTGTTTTCCGGCAGTTGTCGACTGGCGAGGGCTTGCTCCAGCGGTTGTGACAGGCCACCGAGCGCAACCGTGGCGCGACCGTCAATGCCCAGGCCATCGAGGAAGTGTTCGATCGCCCACGGACAATTGCGCGGCAACACTTCCACCAGGTCACCGGCCAGCCAACTGCTGGTGCTGGGGGCGGTGAGGCCGAGCAGGTAAACGCCCGAACCGCTGCTGTCAGGGTTGAGCAACTCACGGCGGGTCAGGTTCCAGTTGTCGTAGCTTGGCGCTTGCCAGGTGTCCACGGGCGCCTGTCCGGTCAGCAGACCCAGTTGCTGCTGCCAGTGACGCAAGGCGTAAGGGTCGCCGCTGTCGACCTCCACCGGGGCGAACAGGGTCTTGCCGCCGTGCTCGCCCAGCCACGTGTGCAAGCGTCGAGCGAAGCCGCAGAAGTGCTGATACTGTCGATCGCCAAGCCCAAGCACGGCGTAGTTCAGGCTTTCCAGGCTCAACGTCCGGCCCAGCACTTTGCGCTCAAACCCCCGGGCGCTGTCCGGCGCTTCACCGTCGCCGAAGGTGCTGACCACGAACAACGCATTGCTGGAATCACGCAAGTCTTGCTCGCTGACGTCCGCCAGCGGCTGAACCTTCACCGGCAGGCCCGCAGCCTGCAATTGCCCGGCGGTCTGCCATGCCAGTTGCTCGGCAAAGCCGCTCTGGCTGGCGAAGCCGATCAGCCATGCCGGTGCGTCATTGTCCGGTTGTGCAAGGTCTTTGCGGGCATCCTTGATCTGCTTTTTCTTGCGTCGACGATCGAGGTACAACAACCAGCCGGTGACGAAAAACAGCGGCATCGTCAGCGCGCTGATCGTCAGGATGATCCGCCCGATGATTCCGAAGTAGCTGCCGACGTGCAGCGCGTAAATGCTGGTCAGCAGTTGCGCCTTGAGGCTCTTGTCGCTGTAGCGATCATGGCGCTTGACGACGCCGGTGGCCGGATCCAGCGAGATCTGGTTCAACGCGCTGTCGTGAGGTGAGGTGTTCAACAGGTAGAACACGGTGGCCGGCTGCCCGGCCACGGGCGGCATGCGGATGTTGTAGGCACTCAGTGCCGGACCGGCAGCGCTGTAGATGCTGCTCCACATCGCAGCATAGTCGGCGGTGGGGGCCGGGCCGCTTGGCGCAGGACCGCGACCGCCGCGAACGCGCTCGTTCTGCGGTGAGTCGGAAAGCAATCGGGTCAGGCCCTTGTTGTACCACTCATAGGACCAGGACAACCCGGTGAGCGCTGCCAGGAGGTAAAACACCAGGCACCAGGTGCCGGCCACCGAGTGCAAATCCCAGTTGAAGCTGCGGCCTTTTTTCTTCCAGTCGAGGGTCAGCCAGGCGCGCCAGCTTTTCCATTGGCGCGGCCAGCGCAGGTAAAGACCGGACAGGCAGAAGAACACCAGAATCAGCGTACAGGCACCGGTGATCTGCCGACCGCTATCGCCCATGGCGAGGAAGCGGTGCAGTTGCAGCATCAGGCCGAAGAAATCCTGGCCGGTGGCGTCGCCCATGAACTCGGCGGTGTACGGGTCGAAGTAGCGCATCTGCCCACGGCGCTCGCCCGGTGGCGGAGTAAAGTTCACGCGCGCGGCGTTACCACTGTCGGTCTCGACCCAGAGCATCGAGACTTTCTTGCCCGAGGCGCCTTCGATTTTTTCCACCAGTTCAGCGGGCGGCAGGACGCCGGCGACCTGCTTCTCGACCTGCAACACAGAAGGGTTCAGCGCGCGCAGGATTTCATCCTGAAACGATACCGTCGCCCCGGTGATGCCCATCAGGGCCAGGACCAGTCCGGCGCTGATGCCGAAAAACCAGTGCAACTGGAACAGGGTTTTCTTCAACACGTCGCTCGCCTTGTTCGTTCGAAAATAATGATCACGGCGCGCATTATGCCGTGGGTTGTCGAGAAACATTCTTTTTTACGCACAAAAGCCCCGTTCACCTGGATGAACGGGGCCAGTCCCTGATTTCAGTCTTCACCCGCTATCCCTTGTGGGAGCGGGCTTGCTCGCGAAAGCGGTGTGTCAGGTGGCATTGATGGCGACTGACACTCCGTCTTCGCGAGCAAGCCCGCTCCCACAGGGATTGCGGTGTGACAGGCAATCAGAAGTGGAAGTTGGTGCTCAGCAATGCTGTACGCCCCGCCGCCTGGTTGGCGAAGTGGGTCGAGAAAGCTTTGTCGTAGTAGGTTTCATCGGTCAGGTTCTGCACGTTCAGTTGCAGGTCGACGTTTTTGCTCAGCTTGTACGCGGCCATTGCGTCGTAACGAACGTAGGAATCAACCATGGTGGTGTTGGCCACGCTGCCGAAGACATCATCGACATAAAACGCACCGCCACCGATGGTCAGCTTCGGCGTGACCTGATAAGTCGTCCACAAGCTGGCACTGTTTTTCGGTGTGTTAGGCAGCTCGTTGCCTTCGGTGGCGCGGTTCAGCGGGCCGCCATCGACCTGCTCGCTGTCCATGTAGGCGTAACCGGCGAACACTTGCCATTTGTCGGTGATCTTGCCGCTGGCCGACAGTTCGATACCTTGAACGCGGGTTTTGCCGGCGTTTTCATAGCCGGTGGTGTCGACTTGAACGCGAGCGTTTTCTTTCTCGGTGCGGAAGATGTCGGCGGTCAACGACAGGCGATCGTTCAGCAGGTCCCACTTGGTACCGATTTCGTAGTTCTTGGTGGTTTCCGGCTCCATGTCGCTTTTGAGCACATCTTTGTTGCGGTCAACCGTGCCACCCAGCGGGTTGCCGTCCATGCCTTCGCCGAGGGTGGCGCCTGGTGGAGTGGCAGAAGTTGCGTAGGACGCATAAATGCTGCCGTTTTCGGCCGGCTTGTAGACCACACCGAATTGACCGGTGACGAATTCGCTGGTGTCTTTGCCTTTTGCAGGTACGCCTTTGTTTACGACCGTCGCCCCTGCGCTGTCAAAGGTGCGGTATTGGGTGTCGAAATGGTCGTAACGCAGGCCCATGTTCACCAGCCATTGCTCGGACAACTCCAGTGTGTCGAACACATACAGCGCATAGGTGTTGGCTTTGGTGTCGGTGCCAGCGTAGTTACGCGAGATTGCACCGTTCCATGGGTCGTTCGGGTTCGGGTTGGACAGCGAGGTACAGTTGTAACCGCTCGGTGCGCCAATCATCGCCGGTGTGCAGTTGGTGCTTGCAGGAGGAGCGGTCGTTCTCGGGGTGGTGTCGGTGTCGACGTTGTACGAGGACTTTTCGCTTTCCTCGTGGCTCAACTCGATACCGGTAGAGAAGCTGTTTTTGAATCCGGCGATGTAGACGTCGCCAAACAGATCGGTCTGGTTAGTGGTGGTTTCGGTATTGCTGACCCGGGTGTTGGCCCGACGCCAGACGCTGCCGTTGTTGACGTTGCCCTTGCTGTCGTCCGGCTGGGTCAGGATGTAGTCCTGCATGCTGGTGCCGTGGCGCAGGGTGTTCTTGACGGTCAGCGCGTCGTTCAGGTCGTGCTCGATGGCGATGGTTGCGGTGTCGGTGCGGCCCTTGCGGAAGTCGCGGCCGTCGAGACCGTAGAAGTTGCTGCTGTCGCCGCCATCGTTCGGTTTGTCCGGATTGGCTTTGGTACGGGCAGCTGCCAGCCCGGTCGGGATGGAGTATGGAATGCCGGAATCTGGCGTGTCGTTGCTTTCCAGGTGGTAGTAGTCGAGGTTGACGCGAGTGTCGGTGCCCAGGCCGAAGGCCAGCGACGGTGCGATGCCCCAGCGATCGTAATCGACGGTGTCACGGCCGGCGACGTTGCTTTCGTGGCTCATCAGGTTCAGACGGCCAGCGGCGGTGTCGGTGAACTGATAGTTGCCATCCATGGTGTAACGCTGGGTCTGGTCGGAACCCCAGGTGAAACCGCCATCGAGCGAATTGCCAAGGTGCGCCTTTTTGCTCACCAGGTTGATGCTGCCACCGGCAGCGCCACGGCCGCCCATGGCCGAGTTCGGGCCTTTGCTGACTTCGATCGACTCAACGGCGAAGATCTCGCGGCTCTGCGAACCGGTATCGCGCACGCCGTCCAGATACGTATCGCCCTGGGCATCGAAGCCGCGAATGAATGGGCGGTCGCCTTGCGGGTTGCCGCCTTCACCGGCACCGAAGGTGATGCCTGGAACAGTGCGCAGCGCGTCCTGCATGTTGAGGGCGCCAGTGTCCTTGAGCACTTGTTGCGGGATGACGGTGATCGAACGCGGCGTGTCCACAAGCGGCGCGGTGTACTTGGGCGAGGAGGCTTTTTCGACGTGGTAGGAAGTCTCGTCCTGGGCTTCGCCGTTGATAGCGGTAGCGCCCAGGGAAATCACGTTGCTCGGTGCTTTTTCCTCGGTCTGTTCAGCCGCGAAAGCCATATGGCCCGCAGAGCTGGCAGTGAGCGCCACGCCAATTGCAGATGCGAGCAAACGCGGTGAACTGGCCGGTAATTGTAGTTGTTGGCGTGACATGAGAATTCCCCTCCCCAAGGATTTGAGGCCGCGGAATATAGGGTAAACAGGTATTTGTATCAATTGCGAAACGTTACTATTCGCGACAAATTTACATTCTTTACAATTTGCCCTTACGGTTTTTGCTGTCTCGTTCGTCACAGGGGTTTTACACAGGCAATAAGAATCAATACCATTGCCGCCTCTTTGTCCTCAGGTGTCATCCCATGCTGCTGCACATTCCCGGCGTGTTCGCGAAAGAAGAAGTGCAGCGCATCCGCGAGGCTCTGGAGCAGGCAGATTGGGCCGACGGCAAAATCACTGCCGGCTACCAGTCGGCCAAAGCCAAGCACAATCTGCAGCTGCCGGAAGGTCATCCGCTGGCCAAGGAAGTCGGCGCGGCGATGCTGGAACGGTTGTGGAAAAATCCGCTGTTCATGTCAGCCGCGTTGCCGCACAAGGTTTTCCCTCCGTTGCTGAACTGTTACACGGCTGGTGGCAGTTTCGACTTTCACATCGACAACGCCGTGCGCCAGCCCAAGGGCAGCATCGAGCGGGTGCGCACCGATTTGTCGGCCACTCTGTTCTTCAGCGAACCGGACGACTACGACGGCGGCGAACTGGAAATCCAGGACACCTTCGGCACCCAACGGGTGAAGTTGCCGGCCGGCGACATGGTTTTGTACCCCGGTACCAGCCTGCACAAGGTCAGCGTCGTGACGCGCGGCACTCGCTACGCCTCGTTCTTCTGGACCCAAAGCCTGGTCCGCGAAGACAGCCAGCGCGCCTTGTTGTTCGAGATGGACGGGGCGATCCAGCAGCTGACCCAGGACATGCCCGATCACCCTTCGCTGATTCGCCTCACCGGCACCTATCACAACCTGTTGCGTCGCTGGGTCGAGGTATGAGTTATCAACTGCGCCGTGAGGAAATCCTCGACGGTGATCAGCTCAAAGCCATGCTCATCGAAAGCCCGGCGCGCGCGGCACAGGCGATTCTCATCGCCGCCCGCGAAGGTGTACTCGATGCTCAGGCGTTGCTCGGGCAGATTCTGCTGGATGGGCAGGGCATCGAGCAGGATCAGCCGCTGGCCTTGCGCTGGTTCGCGATAGCCACTCAGGGTGGGCACTTGATGGCGCGGAACATGCTCGGTCGTTGTCATGAGCATGGCTGGGGTTGTATTGCCGATGCGTCAGTTGCCGCCAAGCATTATCGCGTTGCAGCTGAAAGTGGTCTGGATTGGGCGATGTACAACTACGCAAATCTGCTGGCCACCGGGCGCGGCGTGATCGAGGATCAGTTGCAAGCACTTAACCTGTATCGCCAGGCGGCTGAGCTGGGTCATGCGAAGTCGATGAACCTGCTGGGGCGTTATCTGGAAGACGGGCGGGTGTGTTCGGCAGATCCGCAAGCTGCGCGTGACTGGTATCGACGCTCAGCGCTCGGCGGGGATTTTCGAGGGCAGTTCAGTTATGCCGCTGTGCTGGCGGATGAAGGCAATATCGACGAGGCGCTGGGTTGGTTGCACAAAGCACTGGCCGGGGGGAATCTGAATTTCCTGCGGGTGGCGACTCAGACGTTATCGACGTCGACCGATCCAAGGATTCATGGGCTGGCCAGCGAGTATCAACAGCGTGCTCGGGAGCTGACTCAGATACAAAAAAGCCCATGACACGTCATGGGCTTTTTCATTTCTACGCGTAGCGCTTACACGTAAAACGACTTCAGCGGCGGGAAGCCATTGAACTCAACGGCGCTGTAGCTGGTGGTATACGCACCGGTCGACAACCAGTACAAGCGATCACCAATCGCCAGGTTCAGCGGCAGGCCGTACTTGTAGTTTTCGTACATGATGTCGGCGCTGTCGCAGGTCGGACCGGCGATGACCACTTCTTCCATCTCGCCTTTCTTCTCGGTCCAGATCGGGAACTTGATGGCTTCGTCCATGGTTTCGATCAGGCCGGAGAACTTGCCCACATCCGTGTACACCCATCGCTCTACGGCGGTACGGGATTTACGCGCCACCAACACCACTTCGCTGACCAGGATGCCGGCGTTGGCGATCAGTGAACGGCCCGGTTCCAGGATGATTTCCGGCAGCTCGTCGCCGAAGTCTTCCTTGAGGAAGCGGATGATTTCTTCAGCGTAGGTTTCCAGGCTGTTGGTGCGGGTGATGTAGTTGGCCGGGAAGCCGCCGCCCATGTTGATCAGCTTCAGGTGAATGCCGTCTTCTTCTTTCAGGCGTTCGAAGATCACTTTGACCTTGGCGATCGCCGCGTCCCAGACGCTGATGTCGCGTTGTTGCGAGCCGACGTGGAACGAGATGCCGTACGGCACCAGGCCCAGGTCGCGAGCGAGGATCAGCAGGTCCATGGCCATGTCGGTCTGGCAGCCGAATTTGCGCGACAGAGGCCAGTCAGCGGTGGTCGAGCCTTCGGTGAGGATGCGCACATAGACTTTCGAACCCGGTGCAGCCTTGGCGATGTTGCGCAGGTCGGCTTCGGAGTCGGTGGCATACAGACGCACGCCCTTCTCGTAGAAGTAGCGAATGTCTTTGGATTTCTTGATGGTGTTGCCGTAGCTGATGCGATCCGGGCCGACGCCCTGGTTCATCACTTTGTCGAGCTCGTAGATCGAAGCGATGTCGAAGTTCGAACCTTTCTCTTTGAGCAGGTCGATGATTTCGACGGCCGGGTTGGCCTTGACCGCGTAGTAGACCTTGGCGAATTCGAAACCGGCGCGCAGGTCGTCATAGGCCTGGCTGATCATCGCGGTGTCGATCACCACGAACGGGGTTTCTTGTTTGTCGGCGAAGGCCTTCATTTTGTTGAAGGTATCGCGCGCGAAATAGTCTTCGACGTTGATCGACATGCTGGGAACTCCTACTGGCAAACTGAAATTAACAATGGGTGCAAATGAACGTCCTCCGTATCCCCACTTTGGTTCGCCTACTTCCCAAGGCATGTCGCCGAAAGCAAAAAGGCCATGGGAAGCGGTGCTTTCCCTTGGCCTTGCTGTCTCGTCGTCAGTACTTGAGCCGGATGGATCGTTTCCAGCATGGACGTTCGGCGCGAACTTTAGGGCGTGAGGGGCTTGAGATCAACAAAAAATGTCGCGTTTTTACACACATCCGTCGTGCGGTCCTGGGCAACTACTGATGTAACCGACCTGCATGACAGTGTGATGTTCCCGTAGGAGGGATACTTGAGGTGGTTCAGCGGGATTTGTGGTGCCCCATTCGCGAGCAAGCCCGCTCCCACATTGGATCTGCGACATTCCACTATTTTGTGGCTGAACACGGACCAATGTGGGAGCGGGCTTGCTCGCGAAGGCGTCAGATCAGGCGACTGCAGTTTCAGCCGGCGAAACAATGCTGGTCTTGCCGCCACGGGACTTGCCGGAGCTCAAATACTCGGCAATCGATTCCTGTGTCACTTCCCCCAGGAACACCCGCTCCGCATCCATCACCGGCAACCACGAGCGGTTGAATTCGTACATGCGCGACAGCAGGATGCGCAAATGCTCGTCGTACACCGCGGTGGCGTTGAACTCGCGCAGGTATTGCGCGCACGTGCCGGTCTGACGGTGCAGGTCGCGACGTCGTACGTAGCCCAGTGCTTTATTGTCGGCGCAAGTGACCACCACGTAGCGACGGTCCAGTTCGTCCATCAACTCCAGGGCTTCAGCCACGGGCGTTTCCGGGCTCACCGACGGCGCGTTGTCCGCTGCGTCTTCGGCTTTCACCAGCAACAGTCGCTTGAGGGTGCTGTCCTGGCCGACGAAGTTACTGACAAAGTCATCCGCCGGGTGCGCCAGCAGCGTGTCCGGGTGATCGATCTGCAGCAGTTTGCCGGCGCGGAAGATTGCGATCTTGTCGCCCAGCTTGATGGCTTCATCGATGTCGTGGCTGACCATGATCACGGTCTTGTTCAGCGCGCGCTGCATTTCGAAGAACTCGTTCTGAATCATCTCGCGGTTGATCGGGTCGACCGCGCCAAACGGTTCGTCCATCAGCAACAACGGCGCATCCGCCGCCAGCGCACGAATCACGCCGATCCGTTGCTGTTGTCCACCGGACAATTCACGCGGGTAGCGAGTCAGATACTGCTTGGGCTCAAGCTTGATCATGCTCATCAACTCGCGAGCGCGGTCGTGGCATTTCTGTTTGTCCCAGCCCAGCAGGCGCGGAACGATGGTGATGTTTTCCTCGATGGTCATGTTCGGGAACAGACCGATCTGCTGGATCACATAACCGATGTTGCGGCGCAGGGTCACGGCGTCGAGGTCGGTGGTGTCTTCGCCGTTGATCAGGATCTTGCCGGAAGTCGGCTTGATCAGGCGATTGATCATTTTCAGCGTGGTGCTTTTGCCGCAGCCCGATGGCCCGAGGAACACACAGATCTCGCCTTCATTGACGGTCAGGCTTACCGAGTCCACGGCTTTCACATCTTTGCCGTTGCTTTGGAAGGTCTTGCTGAGGTTTTGAAGTTCGATCATTTCAGGAGTCCTTTTGGAGTCAGCGTGCGTTGCAGCCATTGCAGAAGCAGGTCGGCGAAGATGGCCAGGAGACTGACCAGCACGGCGCCGACGATCAGCATCGACATGTCGCTGCGGCTGATGGAAGCGAGAATGAGTACACCGAGGCCACCGGCGCCGATGGTCGCGGCGATGGTCATCACACCAATGTTCATGACCACGGCGGTGCGCACACCGGCGAGGATCACTGGCACCGCGATCGGCAGTTCGACCATGCGCAGGCGCTGGCCGAAGGTCATGCCGATGCCGCGGGCGGCTTCACGAATACCGGGGTCTACGCCGGTCAGGGCGAGGTAGGTGTTACGCATGATCGGCAGCAGCGAGTACAAAAACACCGCAGTGATCGCCGGCATCGGGCCCAGGCCCTGGCCGAATTTGGAGTAGAACGGCAGCAGCAGGCCGAACAGCGCAATCGACGGCACGGTCAGCAGCACCGTGGCGCTGGCTTGCAACGGGCCGGCGAGGGTCGGGAAGCGCGTCATCAGGATGCCGAGCGGCACGCCGACCAGAATCGCCAGGGTCACAGCAATGCCGACCAGGGTGATGTGCTGCCCGGTCAGTTGCAGGACCAGCGGCCAGTCGAGATGGGAAAAGGCGTTCAGAAATTCCATGTCTTTTCCTCCTTATTTGATGGGGTGCTGGCGCAGGAAATCGGCGGCAACGGATGAAGGGCTTTCGTGATCGACATCGACCCGCGCGTTGAGCTGGCGCATGGTGACGTCGTCGAACAGTTCGGCCAGCGGCTTGAGTTCTTCCGCGAGTTTCGGGTGAGCGTCGAGGTAGGCCTGACGCACCACTGGTGCGGCGGTGTAGTCCGGGAAGTAGTGCTTGTCGTCTTCCAGCAGTTTCAGCTTGAAGGCGTTCAAACGACCATCCGTGGTGTAGACCAGACCGGCAAACACCTGGCCATTACGCAGGGCGGTGTAGACCAAACCAGCATCCATCTGCCTGATGTTTTTGCGGGTCAGGTTCATGCCGTAGAGATCGACCATGCCTTCCAGACCGTCGGAGCGGTTGGCGAACTCGGTATCCAGCGCCACCAGGTGGTTGGTCTTCGCCTCAGCCTGCAGCACCGTGTTCAGCTCGCTGATGGTGTTGATCTGCGGATACGCCTTCGCGGTGTTTTCCGGCAGGGCCAGGGCGTAGGTGTTGCTGAACTTCGATGGGGTGAGCCAGATCAGGCCTTTTTTCGCGTCGAGTTCTTTCACCTTGGCGTAGGACTGAGCGCTGTCGAGCTTGTCGGTGATGTGGTTGTAAGCCACCAGCGACACGCCGGTGTATTCCCACATCAAATCCAGCTGACCACTTTCGTGGGCGCTTCGGGCCAGGGTGCTGCCCAGACCGCCGGTCACCTGGGTGTCGTAACCCTTGGTGTTCAGGTATTGGGAAGTGATTTCCGCCAGCAGGGTTTGTTCGGTGAACACCCGGGCGCCGATGCGGATCACCGGTTTTTCAGCGGCTTGGGCAAATCCTGCGAACAGCAGAACGCAGCCTGTTAAAAAGCTTAATGTCTTCATAAAAATTCCTTTGCCGAGGCTTAAGACGGGCGCAAGCCGCGTTCGAGCCAGAGGCGGCTGGCGAGTGTCACCAGACCGTCGAGCAGCAAGGCCAGCAGGGCGGTGCAGGCCGCGCCGAGCAGCAGTTGCGGCTGATTGTTCAGGGCGATGCCGGGGAAAATCAGGCTGCCCAGACTGTTGGCGCCAATCAGGAACGCCAGCGGTGCGGTACCGACGTTGATCGCCAGCGCCACACGCACGCCACCGATGATGATCGGCACGGCGTTCGGCAGTTCTACCCGCCACAGCACCTGAGTCGGTGTCATGCCGATGCCGACGGCCGCTTCCTTGAGCGAACCCTGAACGTTTTTCAGGCCTTCATAGGTGTTGCGCACGATCGGCAGCAGCGAGGCGAGGAACAGGGCGAAAATCGCGGGGCCGCTGCCGATGCCGAGGATACCCAGGGCGATGGCCAGTACGGCAAGAGGCGGCACGGTGTTGCCGATGTTGAAGATCTGCATGAAGCGTTCAGCGCGGCCCACCATGGTCGGGCGGCTGAGAAAGATACCGGCGGGTATGCCCACAACGAGGGCGGCCAGCATGGAAGCGAGGACGAGAATCAAATGGGCTTGCAGGTAAAACAACAAATCGTCGCGGTAATGTTCGATCGTGTTGATGCCAATCCAGTGGACCAGCAGGGCCAGAAGGGCGACGACAACCGCACCTCCTATCAGCCCTTTGCCATAGCGAATAGCCACAGGCAGACTCCTTTTCTTTGTCGGCGAACGCAGTCCCGAGTGGCAATGCCATTCCTGGCTGCCGGGATTATCAACGTTCGCGAGAAGCAGCTCTTCATGCTGATGAAACCGCATGAGATCGAGCCATAAGCGCAGCCTCGTCAGGCCAACTTGCTGATTTTTCAGCCCCTGGTACGAGTGCCGTAACAGGGGAGTGGACGTCTGCACCTTTTAAAAGGTTCCATAATTAACAGCATTTAGCTACCACGCATCTCATCTTGCCGCCCGTAGCAGCTGTCGAGCCTGCGAGGCTGCGTTCGGCGGCGGAGCCGTCGTAGAGTTCACTCACGCGGTCTGCCTGATACACCGCAGCGTCAGGTTTTACGACGGCTTCGCCGCCGAACGCAGCCTCGCAGGCTCGGCAGCTGCTACGGGCGAACGGTGGTCCGTAAGGCTCGGTTTGCGCTATACTCGCCGCCCTTTTTTGAATCACCTGCCAGGCGATTTCCCATGACCAAACAGGCCGCCGAAGTCGCGAAACGCCGCACTTTCGCCATTATTTCCCACCCCGATGCCGGTAAAACCACCATCACCGAGAAGCTCTTGCTGATGGGCAAGGCGATTGCGATTGCTGGCACGGTGAAATCTCGCAAGTCTGACCGCCATGCCACCTCCGACTGGATGGAAATGGAAAAACAACGGGGTATTTCCATTACCACGTCGGTCATGCAGTTCCCGTATCGCGACCACATGATCAACCTGCTCGACACCCCGGGCCACGAAGACTTCTCCGAAGATACCTACCGCACCCTGACGGCGGTTGACTCGGCCTTGATGGTTCTCGACGGCGGTAAGGGTGTAGAGCCACGCACCATCGCGCTGATGGACGTCTGCCGTCTGCGTGACACGCCGATTGTGAGCTTCATCAACAAACTCGACCGTGACATCCGCGACCCGATCGAACTGCTCGACGAAATCGAAGCGGTCCTGAAGATCAAGGCAGCGCCGATCACCTGGCCGATCGGTTGCTACCGCGATTTCAAGGGCGTTTATCACCTCGCCGACGACTACATCATCGTGTACACCGCTGGCCACGGCCACGAGCGCACCGATGTGAAAATCATCGAGAAACTCGACTCCGATGAAGCCCGCGCGCACTTGGGCGACGAGTACGATCGCTTCGTCGATCAGCTGGAACTGGTGCAGGGCGCCTGTCACGAATTCAATCAACAGGAATTCCTCGACGGCCAACTGACCCCGGTGTTCTTCGGTACTGCACTGGGCAACTTCGGTGTCGATCATGTGCTCGACGCCGTGGTCAACTGGGCGCCGAAACCGCTGGCCCGTGTCGCCAACGAGCGCACTGTTGAGCCAGTTGAAGAGAAATTCGCCGGCTTCGTGTTCAAGATCCAGGCGAACATGGACCCGAAACACCGCGACCGTATCGCCTTCATGCGTATCTGCTCCGGCAAATACGAAAAAGGCATGAAGATGCGCCACGTGCGCACCGGCAAAGATGTGCGGATCGGCGATGCGCTGACCTTCTTCTCCTCCGAGCGTGAGCAACTGGAAGAAGCGTTTGCCGGCGACATCATTGGTTTGCACAACCACGGCACCATCCAGATCGGCGACACCTTCACCGAAGGCGAAGTCCTGGGCTTCACCGGCATTCCGCACTTCGCCCCGGAACTGTTCCGTCGCGTGCGTCTGCGCGATCCGCTGAAATCCAAGCAACTGCGTCAGGGGCTGCAGCAATTGGCGGAAGAGGGCGCGACCCAAGTGTTCTTCCCGACGCGCAGCAACGACATCATCCTCGGCGCCGTCGGTGTGCTGCAGTTCGATGTGGTCGCCAGCCGTTTGAAAGAGGAATACAAGGTCGAGTGCTCCTATGAGCCGATCACCGTTTATTCCGCGCGCTGGATCGATTGCAGCGATAAGAAGAAGCTCGAAGAGTTCAGCGTCAAGGCTGTGGAAAACCTCGCGATTGACGGCGGCGGTCACCTGACCTACCTGGCCCCGACGCGGGTCAACCTGGCGTTGATGGAAGAGCGCTGGCCGGACGTGAAATTCAGGGCGACGCGTGAGCATCACTAAGCGCTGATCGGCTACATCAAAAACCCCGTTGCGAAAGCAGTGGGGTTTTTTGCTGACCCGATTTCAGCCAGTTAAGCGAAATCCCTGTGGGAGCGGGCTTGCTCGCGAAAGCAATAGACCCGCCAACAGAAGTGATGAGGCTGATGGCCCCTTCGCGAGCAAGCCCGCTCCCACAGGTTTTGTGCTCACTGCTGCAGGATAAATGTCCCTTGATGGAAAACCATCTGCCATTGCTCATCTTGCTTACGCCAAATCGAACAACGCAAGCTGTTGGCAGGGGCGCGCTGGCTGCTGGTGGCGGTGTGACAGTGGTAGGTCACAAGCACGGTGTGTTCTGACAGCTGTTTGACTGCGAATTCGCTGATCGTGCGTTTGGTAAAGGGCTGATCGGGCAAATGCTCGACTAGGTCGGCTTTGGTCCAAGTGCTGCCGCTGGCGCCAAACTCGATGAAGTCGTCGGCGATCAGAAGGGCGATTTCTTCGGCATCGCACCGAACATCTTGCGACTGGAGGCGTTGTTCGAGTTGCAGCAGTGTCTGCGATAGATCCATGGCGGTAGCCTTTGTCTGAGTGCTCACTCTCAGCTTGCGTAGTTAGGGCTTGTGCTTTACTCCACGGCTGTGGATCAGCCGGATGTCTTCCTTGAACTGTTCTCTAAATCCTTTCAAGCGTTCATGGCGAATCTGTGCCAGACGTTGCCTCGCGCGAGGCTTCAATCCTGCAAGGAATTATCATGGTTCGCAACGACCCAGATTTCTGACAGGCTGCGTGCATTGATCTTGAGTATGTAGGAGCACGGCTTGCCGGCGATGGCGGTTTCGAAATTGTCATCGCGAGCAAGCTTTGCTCCTACGGGTTGTGTGGTGCCCCTGATCTTTGATCAGTACCAAGCGATCTGCGTGTGAGGTTTTTCTGTAGGTATTTTCCCGTGATTTCGTAGCTTGACTCTGGTTTTCCATTATCGGGGCTTTTCCTCGCGACAATGAACTCGTCGACGTCTAGTGTTCAGAGGACATTTCGCAAGCAGCGACTTTCCACGAGCAGGAGCACAAGGGATCAATGGAATGACAATTCGGCTGACTCACCTGCTGCGGCTGGACGGCTATTTCTGCACCATGGCCTGGGTGCTGGCGGCGCTGCTTTTCATCAATCGCTTGAGCAGCATGGTCAAGCTGTTCATGGCGCTGTACCTGCGTCAGGAACTGGGGCTGGCCATTGAAACAGTCGGCTGGCTGCTGTCCGCTTATGGCGCCGGACTGCTGATCGGTTCGATGCTGGGTGGATGGCTGAGCGATCATGTGCCCACGGCGCGGCTGACGGCTGCGCTGTTTTTTGCCTCGGTGTGGACGCTGGTCTTGCTCGGGCTGACCACGCAGGTGCCGCTGCTGGCAGGTTTGCTTTTGCTCAGCGGGACACTCGACGGAGCTATTCGTACGCTGCATCAGCGGCTGATCATGGAGTACTGCGAGGTGGCGCAGCGTCCTCGCGCGCAGACCTTGAGCCGTGTCGCCAGAAACCTCGGAATGGCTGCCGCTGGCTTGGCGGGCGGGGTGCTGGCGCAGACCGATTTTCGCTGGGTGTTTTTTGTCAGCGCGGCCATGACCCTGCTGGCATTGCTTTGGTTTGTCCGCACGACATGGCATCGACCAGTGCTGATTCCTGACGAAACGCCCGATGTCGGCACAGGCACAGGCGTCCCCTATCGAGATCGACCGTTCCTCTGGTTGCTGGCAGCAGTGATCCTGCTCGGCATGGCGTTCGACTCGATCTACAGCATGCTCGGCAATTACCTGCGGGATTACTACCGGTTGAGCACTGAAGCCATCGGTTGGCAGTTCGGGCTCAATGCGATGCTGATTGTGGTATTGCAAATACCGCTTTCGCACTGGGGTGAACGCTGGGGCGCGCGCCGGCAACTGGCGGCGGGATGTGTGTTGCTGGCGGTCGGACTCGGCATGTTGCCGCTCGGTTCCGGGGTGTTTTACGCCTGCCTTTCGACTGTGGTCTGGACCCTGGGGGAAGCCCTGTTCATGCCGCCGCTGAATGTACTCGTCATGCAGCACGCGCAGGCCGGAAAAAGCGGCCAGTACTTCGGCCTGTTCTTCATGTGCTGGAGTGCGAGCGCGCTGCTTTCGCCTGTGCTTGGCGGGCAGCTTTACGGTCATTTCGGTGGCCACAGTGTCTGGCTCGCAAGCGCGGCGCTGGCGGTGTTGTCCATACCGCTGTTTTATCAAGCAACACGTTTGTCGGAGCGGCAACGGGTTCTCTCCTCGGCGCACGGCGAGCCTGCTTAACTTAGCTGATCTGGTTATAGACATTATGCAAAACCAATCTCCCTCTCGGCGGCATTCTGTCCATTCGTTAGCGTCCTATCTGGAGAATCGGGTGAATCGGAACTAGATTTCACACAGCGCCAGACAAGCACCCCATGCACCACTCAAGAAAGGATGGAATCGGCTATGAGCATTTTTCAACGCATTGTGCTGTTGCTTAAGGTTTTGGTGATGCTGTCCGTTGGTATGTCGGCGGCGTGGGCCGAGTGCGAGGATCACGGAGAGCAGGCTTCGAGTGGGCCGGTGGCGCACAGTGGCATGATGATCGCCAAATCGGAATCCGAGCCCGGTGATCAGGGGCAGGGCGGCAGCGCTGACGATGACGACTCGACTACTGATGAACCGGACACTGACGAAGATGAAGGGGCTTAAATGACAGGCAAAAGAAAACCCCTCCTGCTCGACTGATGCGCAGCCGGGGCAGAAGAGGTTATTGAACAGCTCAGATATCCCTGTGGGAGCGAGCCTGCTCGCGAAGGCGTTTTATCAGTCACCACCAATGTCGACTGAAAGACTGCTTTCGCGAGCAGGCTCGCTCCCACATTTTGTTACGCGGCGCCGTCGAGAAACTGCTCGGCGTAGTGGCAAGCCACCTGGCGGCTGTCGAGCAGGCGCAAGGCCGGCTCTTCAGTGCTGCAGCGCTCGGTCGCGTACGGGCAGCGCTTGTGGAAAGCGCAGCCGGACGGCGGGTTCAGCGGGTTGGGCAATTCACCGACGATCTTGATTTTCGGCTTGTTCGGGTCCGGGTGAATGGTCGGGGTGGCCGACAGCAACGCCTGGGTGTACGGGTGCAGAGGACGCTCATAGATGTCGTTTTTCGGACCCATTTCCACCGGGCGACCGAGGTACATTACCATCACGTCATCGGCGACGTGTTGCACCACCGCCAGGTTGTGGGAGATGAACACGTAAGCGGTGTTGAACTCTTGCTGCAAGTCCATGAACAGGTTCAGCACCTGCGCCTGAATGGACACGTCCAGCGCTGAGGTCGGTTCATCCGCGACCAGCACTTTAGGCTGCAACATCATCGCGCGGGCCAGGGCGATCCGCTGACGCTGACCACCAGAGAACATGTGCGGATAACGCTGGTAGTGCTCAGGACGCAAGCCCACCTGCTTCATCATCGCCTGCACTTTCTCGCGACGTTCGGCGGCGGAAAGGTTGGTGTTGATCAGCAGCGGCTCGCCGAGCTGATCACCGACTTTTTGCCGTGGGTTCAACGACGCGTAAGGGCTCTGGAACACCATCTGCACGTCTTTGCGCAGTTGCTTGCGCTGAGCCTTGTCGGCACCGGTGACTTCCTGCCCGGCGATTTTCAAGGAACCGGAGGACGGCTCTTCGATCAGCGTCAGGGCACGGGCCAGGGTGGATTTGCCGCAGCCCGATTCGCCGACGACAGCGAGGGTCTTGCCGGCTTCCAGTTCGAACGACACACCATTCAGGGCGCGAACGGTCGCATGGCCCTTGAACAGGCCACGGGACACTTCGTAGTGACGGGTCAGGTCGCGGGCGGTAAGTACGACGGCCATTACGCCACCTCCTGATTCAGCGGGTAGAAGCAGCGGGCGAGGCTGTTGCTTTTCGGGTCAAGGGTTGGACGTTGCTGACGGCAGGTATCCTGCACATACGGGCAGCGCGGCGACAGCAGGCAACCCTGCGGACGGTCATAACGACCGGGAACGATGCCCGGCAGCGTCGCCAGGCGCGTGGCGCCCAGGCTGTGTTCCGGAATCGCCTTGAGCAGCGCTTCGCTGTACGGATGCGCCGGAATGTCGAACAGCTGAGGCACCTGACCCACTTCGACCGCTTGGCCGGCGTACATCACGCACACGCGCTGAGCGGTTTCGGCCACGACCGCGAGGTCGTGAGTGATCAGCACCAGGCCCATGTTCTGCTCTTTCTGCAGGGCCAACAGCAGGTCCATGATCTGCGCCTGAATCGTTACGTCCAGTGCTGTGGTTGGTTCGTCGGCGATCAGCAGTTTCGGTTCGCCGGCAATCGCCATGGCGATCGCAACACGCTGGCTCATACCACCGGAGAGTTGATGCGGGTAAGCATCCATACGGCTGGCGGCGCCCGGGATTTCAACTTTTTCCAGCAGTTCGATGGCGCGCTTGCGGGCTTGCTTGCCGGACATTTTCAGGTGCAGGCGCAGCACTTCTTCGATCTGGAAACCGACGGTGTAGCTCGGGTTCAGCGCGGTCATCGGGTCCTGGAACACCATGGCCAGGTCTTTGCCAACAATCTGCCGACGCTGACGGTTGCTGAGTTTGAGCATGTTCTTGCCATCGAAATTCAGGGCGTCGGCGGTGACGATCCCCGGATGTTCGATCAGGCCCATCAGCGCCATCATGGTCACGGACTTGCCGGAACCCGATTCACCAACGATGGCCAGCACTTCGCCCTTGTCCACGGTAATGTCGAGACCGTCGACCACCGGAACGGCGTTCTTGTCGCCGAAGCGAACGTTGAGATTCTTGATTTCTAACAGTGACATTTGAATCTCCTCAGGCGGCGTTCTTGAGTTTCGGGTCCAGCGCATCGCGCAGGCCGTCGCCCATCAAGTTGATTGCCAGCACGCTGAGCAAAATGGTCAAACCAGGCAGACTGACGACCCACCAGGCGCGTTCGATGTAGTCGCGAGCCGAAGCCAGCATGGTGCCCCACTCAGGGGTTGGCGGTTGTACGCCAAGGCCGAGGAAGCCCAGTGCGGCGGCATCGAGGATCGCCGAGGAGAAACTCAAGGTCGCCTGAACGATCAGCGGCGCCATGCAGTTAGGCAGCACGGTGACGAACATCAGGCGTGGCAGATTGGCACCGGCCAGGCGCGCGGCGGTCACGTAGTCGCGGTTCAGTTCGCCCATCACCGCGGCGCGGGTCAGACGAACATAGGACGGCAACGAAACCACGGCGATGGCAATAATGGTGTTGATCAGGCCAGGGCCGAGGATGGCGACAATCGCCACCGCCAGCAGCAGGGACGGCAGGGCCAGCATGATGTCCATCAGACGCATGATGGTCGGGCCGAGCAAGCGCGGGAAGAACCCGGCGAACAGACCCAAAAGGATGCCCGGAATCAGCGACATCACCACCGACGACAAACCGATCAGCAGGGACAGGCGCGAACCGTGGATCAGCCGCGACAGCAGGTCGCGACCCAGTTCATCGGTGCCGAGCAGGAACTGGATTTGCCCACCTTCCAGCCAGGACGGCGGGGTGAGCAGGAAGTCGCGGAATTGCTCGCTCGGGTTATGCGGCGCGACCCAAGGGGCGAACAGGGCGCAGAAAATCACCAGCAGCATGAACAGCAGGCCGGCGACGGCGCCTTTGTTCTTGGAGAACGCTTGCCAGAATTCTTTGTATGGAGACGGATACAGCAGACTTTGATCGACTGCTACCGCTGGAATTGAAGTGGTCATGGTCATAATGATCTCAGCGCTGGTGACGAATGCGTGGGTTGGCAAAGCCGTAGAGGATGTCCACCACGAAGTTGACCAGAATCACCAGGCAGGCGATTAACAGGATGCCGTTTTGCACCACGGGATAATCCCGTGCGCCAATGGCTTCGATCAGCCATTTGCCGATGCCGGGCCAGGAGAAGATGGTTTCGGTCAGGACCGCACCGGCCAGCAATGTGCCGACTTGCAGGCCAACCACGGTCAGTACCGGAATCAGCGCGTTACGCAGGCCGTGAACGAACACCACGCGCGACGGCGACAGGCCTTTGGCGCGGGCGGTACGGATGTAGTCTTCACGCAGCACTTCGAGCATCGAAGAACGGGTCATCCGCGCGATCACTGCCAGCGGAATGGTACCGAGCACAATGGCCGGCAGGATCAGGTGGTGCAGCGCATCGAAGAACGCACCGACGTCATCGGCCAGCAGCGTGTCGATGAGCATGAAACCGGTCCGCGGCTCGATGTCATAGAGCAGGTCGATCCGCCCGGACACCGGGGTCCAGCCCAGGGACACCGAGAAGAACATGATCAGGATCAGGCCCCACCAGAAGATCGGCATCGAGTATCCCGCCAGGGAGACGCCCATCACCCCATGGTCGAACAGGGATCCTCGCTTGAGTGCCGCGATCACACCGGCCAGAAGGCCCAGGATGCCGGCGAACAACAGGGCGGCCATGGACAGTTCCAGGGTCGCGGGGAATAGAGAAGTGAATTCGCTCCAGACACTTTCACGGGTACGCAGGGATTCGCCGAGATCGCCGTGGGCCAGTTTGCCAACGTAATCCAGGTATTGGGCATACAGGGGTTTGTTCAGACCTAGGCGTTCCATTGCCTGAGCGTGCATTTCGGGGTCGACTCGACGTTCGCCCATCATTACTTCCACGGGGTCGCCAGGAATCATGCGAATCAACGCGAAAGTCAGCAAGGTGATGCCGAAGAACGTGGGGATCAATAACCCCAATCGGCGGGCAATAAAACTAAACATCTTGTGGTGTACCTCATCAGCCGGTTAGGCGTGCCTGGCGTCCCTGGGGTCAGGGACGCCGGGAGTTTTCTTATCTACTTCACCTGGGTGGTGGCGAAGTTATTAGTGGTGAGCGGGCTAATGTGATAGCCCTCTACGTTGTTGCGCATTGCGGTGAACATACGGGTGTGCGCCATACTGATCCAAGGTTGGTCCTGGTTAAAGACTTCTTGGGCTTGCTCATAGAGCGCTGCACGTTCCGCCGGGTTAACTTTAGCCCTGGCTTCATCGATCAGCGTCTGGAACTTCTCATTGCACCAACGTGCATAGTTTTCGCCGTTTTTGGCGGCCTCGCAACTGAGCATAGGCGTCAGGAAGTTATCCGGGTCGCCGTTATCGCCCGCCCATCCGGCAGACACCATGTCGTGCTCGCCGTTTTTCGCGCGCTTGAGCATTTCGCCCCACTCCATGACGCGAATATCGACCTTGATCCCGACCTGGGCCAGGTCGGCCTGCATCATCTGTGCGCCGAGCATCGGGTTCGGGTTGGTTGGACCGCCGCCGTTACGGGTGAACAGGGTAAACGTAGTGCCATCCGGCACGCCGGCTTCCTTGAGCAAGGCGCGAGCCTTGTCCAGATCACGTGGTGGATTCTTCAGGTCGTGGTTGTAGCCCAGCAGGGTGTCCGGGTACGGATTGACCGCCACGGTCGCATTGCCTTTGCCGAACAGCGCGTTGACGTATGCGGCCTTGTCGAAGGCGATATCGATGGCTTTACGTACGCGCACATCGCTCATGTACTTGTGCGAGGTGTTCATGGCGATGTACGAGACCGTCATCGCGTTCAGTTCATCGACACTCAGTTTGGCGTCTTTCTTGATGCTCGGAATGTCATCTGGCTTTGGATACAGCGCAATCTGGCATTCGTTGGCTTTCAGTTTTTGCAGGCGCACGTTGTTGTCGGTGGCGATGGCCAGGATCAGCGAATCAGCCGGTGGCTTGCCACGGAAGTAATCCGCGTTGGCCTTGAAGCGGACTTGAGCGTCCTTGTTGTAACGCTGGAAAACGAACGGGCCGGTGCCGACAGGCTTGTTGTTCAGGTCGCCGGTCTTGTTGGCCTTGAGCAGCTGGTCGGCATACTCGGCGGAGTAGATCGAGGAGAAGGCCATGGCGATGTCGGCCAGGAACGGCGCTTCGCGGCGGGTCAGGGTGAAGGTGACCGTGTTGTCGTCGATCTTCTCGACACTTTTGAGCAGTTCCTTGAAGCCCATGCTTTCAAAGTACGGGAAGCCCACGCTCGACAGTTTGTGCCACGGGTGATTCGGGTCCAGCTGACGCTGGAAGCTCCAGACCACGTCGTCAGCGTTCATGTCGCGGGTCGGCTTGAAGTATTCGGTGGTGTGGAACTTGACGCCTTTGCGCAGGTGGAACGTGTAGGTCAGACCGTCTTCGCTGATGTCCCAGGAGTCGGCCAGTGCCGGAATCACTTCAGTGGTGCCGGGCTTGAAGTCCGCCAGACGATTGAAGATGGTTTCGGCCACCGCATCGGCGGTGACTGCAGTCGTGTACTGGACCATGTCGAAGCCTTCCGGACTGGCTTCGGTGCAGACCACCAGGGGTTTGGCCGAGACGCCAACAGCGACACTCAGCAACGCGGCCGCGATGGCCGCACGTAGGGGAAGCATTTTCATCAAAGAACCCTCTGCAATCGGTTGAACTGAAGAAAACCAAACGGCCGACTCGTCATGAGTCAGCCGCAGGCGTGCGTTTTTACAGAATGTTGAACGGGATGGTGGTCACGAGACGGAACTCGTTGATGTTGCCATCAGCCTGGTTTTCGCTGGCACGGTGAGTGGTGTACGACGCGCGAATGGCGGTGGCCTTGAGTGGGCCGCTCTGCACGGCGTAGGACGCACCAATGCCGTATTCGTAGTGGGTTTCGCCGTCCATCAGGCTCAGGTCGCCGCGCTTGGCGCCCGGATCGGTGTAAGCCGTGCCGCGGTAGTGAGTACCGTCAATACCCCAGCCGCGAGCCTGGTAGATGTTGAACTTCAGACCGGGTACGCCGTATTCAGCCATGTTGAGGCCGTAGGCGATTTGGAAGGACTTCTCGTTCGGGCCGTTGAAGTCCGACAGCAGGGAGTTGGCCAGGTAGATGCCGTTGGTTTCGTGCAGGTAGTCGAAGTACTCGTTACCGTTCACTTCCTGGTACGAGAAGGTCAGGCTGTGGGCCTGGTGAGTCAGGCCGAGCGACAGCGAGTAGGTGTCGTTGTCGATCTCACCCATCAACTTTTTGCCTTCGTCGACGGTTTTGTAGTAGTTCAGGCCGGTGGTCAGGCTCAGCACCTGGCTGTCACCCAGTTCGTGGGTGGCGCCGAAGTAGTACTGGTTCCAGAAGTCTTCGACGTTGGCGCCGTACAGGCTGGTTTTCAGGCTATTGAACGGCTGGTAGTTCACGCCTGCGGTGTAGACCTTGTCGGTTTCAACGCCGGTGGCGGAGTACTCGCTGCGGAACTTTGACAGGCTCTGTTCGGTACGTGGCGAAACGCGGTCGAAACCGGCCAGGTCGAACGACAGGTTGTTGAATTCTTCGCTGTGCAGGCTGATACCTTCAAAGCTCGAAGGCAGCGGACGGTTGCCGATGACGTCGACGATCGGCGTGCTGAAGTTCTGGCGACCGGCGGTCAGCGTGGAGTTCGAGACACGAAATTTGACGTTGGCCAGGCCCAGTTTGCTCCACTGGTCTACGGCATCGCCGTTGGAGTCTGCCAGGGTGCGGTTGGAGCCACCTGCAATGTCCTTGCGGTCACGGTCCAGAACGATGGCGTTGTAGGCGGCGACTTCGGTGCTGACGCCAACGGTGCCTTGGGTGAAGCCCGAGGAGTAGTTGACGATGGTGCCTTGAACCCAGTTGATACGACGTTGTGTCGGGGTTTTAGGGGCGGTCGGATCGTTCTTCACGCTGTTTTTCTTGTAGCTGAAAGTGTCGTCACGACGTTTCAGTTCGTTGGCATACCAGTTACGCGTTGTGCCGCCCAGGCTTTGTCCATCGATAAAGCCTTTGGCCTCGCTTTGGGCGCTACTGCCGGCCAATGTGGTAGGGACGAACTCCTGACTTGCAGGTTCTGCGTACGCTGTGGCGGTGATGCTGCTGATGGCCAGGGCCAATAACGCGGTGCTACTCAGTTTCATGGGGTGAAGCTCCTTTCTTTCTTTTTTTAATGCCGGTCTTTTTTGGTGATCCGGCTATTTGGTTTCGAACTCATACAAGGCATCGCAAACGTTTGCTGTAGGCCGGATTGACGAATTACGGCAATACGCTTGCGTGAGGGCGGAATCCGCCCCCAGCGTTTTTGGCTAATCGGTTATTTTTCTATGCTGACGCCCGAGAACACGTTACGACCGAAAGGACTCACCTTGAATCCTTCGATTTTGGCGCTCAACGGCTGGTTAACCGTCGAGTGGGCGACTGGCGTAATCGGCACCTGCTGCTTGAGGTACTGCTGCGCCTGTTTGTAAAGCACGGTGCGCTGGTCGCGGTCGGTGACGACCTTGGCCTGCTTGATCAGCTTGTCGTAAGCCGGGTCACACCACATGGAGTAGTTGTTGCCGCCAATGGCGTCGCAGCTGTAAAGCGTGCCGAGCCAGTTGTCCGGGTCCCCGTTGTCACCGGTCCAACCGATCAGGCTGACGTCGTGCTCGCCATTCTTGGTGCGCTTGATGTACTCGCCCCATTCGTAGCTGACGATCTTCACTTTGAGGCCGATTTTTGCCCAGTCAGCCTGGAGCATTTCGGCCATCAACTTGGCGTTGGGGTTATACGGGCGCTGGACCGGCATGGCCCAGAGGGTAATTTCAGTGCCTTCTTTCACGCCGGCAGCCTTGAGCAATTCCTTGGCTTTTTCCGGGTTGTAGGCGGCGTCTTTAATGGTCTCGTCGTAGGACCATTGGGTCGGTGGCATGGCGTTGACCGCCAGTTGACCGGCGCCTTGATAGACGGCGTTGAGAATCCCTTGCTTGTTCACCGCCATGTCCAGCGCCTGGCGCACTTCGAGCTGGTCGAAAGGCTTGTGGCGCACGTTGTAGGCGATGTAACCGAGGTTGAAACCGGGCTTCTCGATGAGCTTGAGTGTCGGGTCGTTCTTCAGCGCGGTCACGTCGGCAGGGCGCGGGTGCAGGGTGATCTGGCACTCGTTGGCCTTGAGCTTCTGTACCCGCACCGAGGCATCGGTGTTGATGGCGAAAATCAGGTTCTCAAGCTTGACCCTGCTCGGGTCCCAGTACTGTTTGTTGCCGGTGTAACGGATGTTGGAATCTTTCTGGTAGCTCTTGAACACGAACGGCCCGGTGCCGATCGGCTTCTGGTTGATGTCGCTCGGCTTGCCTTCGGCCAGCAGTTTGTCGGCGTATTCGGCGGACAGGATGGCGGCGAAGCTCATGGCGATGTTCTGGATGAACGCGGCGTCCACGCTGTTGAGCGTCATGACCACGGTCAGCGGCCCGGTCTTCTCGACCTTGGCGATGTTCTTGTTCAGGCTCATCCCGTTGAAGTACGGGAACTCGGTCGGATAAGCCTTACGGAAAGGTTGCTGCGGATCGAGCATGCGATTGAACGTGAACAGCACGTCATCGGCGTTGAAATCACGGGTCGGCGTGAAGTATTTGGTTGTGTGAAATTTCACCCCTTCGCGCAGGTGAAAAGTGTATTTGAGGCCGTCCTCGGAAATATCCCAGCGAGTGGCCAGGCCTGGTACGACATTGGTGGCGCCTTTTTCGAACTCTGCCAGTCGGTTGTACAACGGCTCGGCGGCGTCATTGTCGGTCGCAGTGGTGTACTGCGCGGTGTCGAAGCCAGCCGGGCTGCCTTCGGAGCAGAACACCAGGCTGTTATTGGCGGCCTGGCTGATGGACGTGGCGGCCAGCAGGCCGGTGCCCAGCAATGCGGATAAAACCAAGGTATGGCGCATGACGCTCCCTTTTCTCTTTCTCTAAGTGTTTTTCAATGACCCGCCGCCTCGTCCGGGGACGTGGAGGCATCATTGATCTCAAACCATGACAGGCAGCAGTAACCGAGAGCCCACGCACGAACTGGTCAGATCCCGACGGTAGAAGCCGTGGGTCTGGCAGTAAATGCGTAGAGTCCTAAAGACTCGTAGGAAATGGCAACGCGTCCGACGCCGCTGCTGTAATGCTCAGCGGAATTGGATGTAGGTGGTTTCCTACTTTCTCGGCAGATAAAGCAACGGCGACGTTAAAAACGTCGCCGCTGCAAAACCTTATTTGCTGACGCTGACGCCGTAGAAGGAGTTCAAGCCAAACGGGCTGATCTTGAAGTCCTGCACGTTGTCGCGCATGGGTTGGAACACCGTCGAGTGAGCGATAGGTGTCATTGGAACGGCATCTTTGAGGACGTGTTGCGCCTGTTTGTACAGTTCGGTGCGCTTGGACTGATCGGTCGTGCGCTTGGCTTCTTTTACGATGCCGTCGAACTTCTTGTCGCACCACTTGGAGAAGTTGTTGCCTTGCAGGGAGTCGCAGCCGAACAGCACGTTCAGCCAGTTGTCCGGGTCACCGTTGTCGCCGCTCCAGCCAATCAGCATCGCGCCGTTTTCGCCGCCTTTGGAGCGCTTGATGTACTCGCCCCACTCGTAGGTCACGATCTTGGCCTTGATACCGATCTTGGCCCAGTCGGACTGCAGCATTTCAGCCATCAGCTTGGCGTTCGGGTTGTACGGACGCTGTACCGGCATCGCCCACAGGTTGATCTCGGTGCCTTCCTTGACGCCGGCTTCCTTGAGCAGCTCTTTGGCTTTCTCAGGGTTGTACGGCGCATCCTTGATGGTGGTGTCGTAAGACCACTGGGTTGGCGGCATGGCGTTGACGGCCAGCTGACCAGCACCCTGATAAACGGAATCGATGATCTGCTGCTTGTTGACGGCCATGTCCAGCGCTTGACGCACTTTCAGTTGGGCCATCGGGTTCGGCTGATCGCTGCCCTTGATCTTGTCCATCACGTTGTAGGCGATGTAACCCAGGTTGAAACCAGCCTGGTTAGGCACTTTCAGAGTCTTGTCTTCCTGAAGAGCCTTCAGGTCGGCCGGACGAGGGAACAGAGTGATCTGGCACTCGTTCTTCTTCAGCTTCTGGATACGCACCGACGGGTCGGTGGTGATGGCGAAGATCAGGTTGTCGATCTTGACGTCGTCAGGCTTCCAGTAGTCCTTGTTCCCGGTGTAGCGGATGTTGGAGTCTTTCTGGTAGCTCTTGAACACGAACGGACCAGTGCCGACCGGCTTCTGGTTGATGTCGGCGGCTTTGCCTTCTTTCAGCAGCTGGGCGGCGTACTCGGCGGACTGGACGGAAGCGAAACTCATGGCCATGTTCTGGATGAACGCGGCGTCGACTTCTTTCAGGGTGAACTTGACAGTTTTGTCGTCGACTTTATCGATCTTGGTGATGTTGGTGTCCATCCCCATGTCGGTGAAGTACGGGAATTCGGTTGGGTACGCCTTACGGAACGGATCATCCTTGTTAATCATGCGATTAAAGGTGAACAGCACGTCGTCGGCGTTGAACTCACGAGTCGGCTTGAAGTACGGGGTGGTGTGGAACTTGACGCCTTCACGCAGGTGGAAGGTGTAAGTCAGGCCATCATCGGAGATGTCCCATTTGGTCGCCAAACCAGGAATAACGGCGGTGCCGCCGCGCTCGAACTGAGTCAGACGGTTGAACATGGTTTCTGCAGAGGCGTCGAAGTCGGTTCCGGTGGTGTACTGACCAGGATCAAAACCGGCCGGGCTCCCTTCGGAGCAAAACACCAGGTTAGTCGCCGCTTGGGCGAAAGGTGCGCTAGCTAACAAGCCTGCGCCGACTAAAAACGGAATGACCGCGTGTTTAAGCATGGTGGCCTCATGATTTGTTGTCATTTTTGGAATTAGAGGACGACCTCGTGAGTCGTGCCTGCGGATACTTATGCAGGGGCCATACCCAATGCAAGATCCTGAGCGACCACAGGCGTTAAACAGTGGCACGAACGTACCTTAATGTCGCATTTGTATAAATTCACGCACATTTGACCGTTTGCGCAGGTTTTTTTCAGTGCATATGGCGCACCTGTACGGGGCGATCTGGACGTTTTGCGCACCCGATTGGAGCGCGGTGTTACTTATTTATACCCATCATTGAGGGGTGTGAACGGGAGTGCGGGCGTGAATGAGATTGAGTTCTGGTTTGGCAGGTAGGTGCTTGTTGTTTAAAGGGTTGTTGTGTCTGTGGGGGCAGATTGTTCCGTTACTGTTTGTCAGTGGACATCTGTGGGTGATGCTGGCTTTGGGATTTGGTGGGGGCTGCGTGGGCGTGTTGGTAGTACCGGGGGTGCAACCTTTGCTGCTTGCTGGTCCGACTTGTCTTTGCGCAGGCAATAAAAAAACGGCGATCACTTTGGTGATCGCCGTTTTTGTGTACGGGTTATCGAATCAAGGCATCAACACTTCAATTGAACCATCCGCCGTCATGCTCACCTGGCTCGTACCCGCCTCAACCTCAGGCGTCACCGGTGCCGAGTCCATGCTCGCCGCTTTCATCATCATCGGCGCGCGCATGTACGGTTGTGGATAACCGTTGCTGTTCAAGTTCAGGTTAACAATTCTATAACCCTTGCCGCCCAGTGCATCGGTCGCCAGTTGAGCGCGGGCCTTGAAGGCTGTCACGGCTTCTTTAAGCAGTGCATCTTCGCTGGCCTTGCGGGTTGGTGTGGCGATGGCGAAGTCCATGCCGCCCATTTTCAGGTCGGTGAGCAGTTCGCCGGTCAGTTTCGACAGCGCGGCGAAGTCGGAGCTTTCCAGGCGCAGTTCGGCGCGTTCGCGCCAGCCGGTGATTTTCTGGCCCTTGGTGTCGTAGATCGGGTAGCTGTTGCGGCTGCCCTGGCGCAGGGTGACTTCCTTGACCTGTTTGGCCTGGGCCAGCGCTTTGTTCATGGTGGTGCTGACGTCGGCGGCGAGTTTGGCCGGGTCGGTGTTTTGTTCTTCGGTGTAGAGGGTCACGATCATCAGGTCGCGGGCCACTTCCTGACTGACTTCGGCGCGCAGGGCGATCTGGTTGTAATGAAGTTCGTCGGCGGCCAAGGCCGGGAGGCTGACGACGGTGCCAACGCTAAGGGCAAGAAGGGCGGCGCTGCGGCTGAAACTGTGCATGAAAACTCCTTGGACGGTGCGCAGGGGTTAAGGTCCGAGCCTGCGTGAAACCATCAGACTCTAGCTTTTATGATCCGGTTCGCACAGTTACAACTTCTATACAGATGGATAGACGGTGACCGCTGCGCGGCCAATCGCGAGCAGGCTCGCTCCCACATTGGAACGCGTTCACCTGTGGGAGCGAGCCTGCTCGCGAAGGCGGCCTTATAGTCGCAGCCGGTTTTTTTGCCATGTGGTCGTTTGCCGCACTTGCGCCTCTGACGGCGTGGCTTGGTTATACTCCGTGCGATCCGCCTGGAGCGCTCATCAGGAGAGCTCATGCTCGCCCCCGTTCAAATCACTTCCGCTACTCGTCAGAATCTCTGGCGGCTGACGTTCATCCGCACATTGGTGTTGGCCGCTCAGGCCGGTTCCGTGGGTCTGGCCTACTGGCTCGACTTGCTGCCGCTGCCTTGGTTCCAACTGGCCGCAACCCTTGGTTGCTCGATGTTGCTGTGCGCGTTCACGGCGATTCGCCTGCGCACCACATGGCCGGTTACCGAACTCGAATACGCCGTGCAACTGGCCTGTGACCTGTTTATCCACAGTGCCTTGCTGTATTTCTCCGGCGGGTCGACCAACCCCTTCGTCTCTTATTACCTGGTGCCGCTGACCATCGCGGCGGTGACGTTGCCTTGGCGTTACTCGGTGATTCTGTCCGGTATCGCGTTGACGATGTACACCTTGCTGCTGGCGCGCTTCTATCCGCTGCAAACCTTCCCGATCGCTCGGGAAAACCTGCAGGTGTACGGGATGTGGCTGAGTTTCGCCCTGGCCGCGGCGGTCATCACCTTCTTCGCCGCACGCATGGCCGAAGAGCTGCGCCGTCAGGAAGAACTGCGTGCCATCCGTCGCGAAGAGGGCCTGCGCGATCAGCAACTGCTGGCCGTCGCCACTCAGGCCGCCGGTGCTGCCCATGAACTGGGCACGCCGCTGGCGACCATGAGTGTGTTGCTCAAGGAAATGCGTCAGGACCATCACGACCCGATGTTGCAGGACGACCTGAGCGTGCTGCAGGATCAGGTCAAACTCTGCAAAGAAACCTTGCAGCAATTGGTGCGCGCCGCCGAGGCCAATCGTCGATTGGCGGTGGAGATGCAGGACGTCACCGATTGGCTCGACGAAGCCCTGAATCGTTGGCACCTGATGCGCCCGGAAGCCAGTTATCGCTTCCAGCGCTTGGGCCAAGGCACCGTGCCGCGCATGGCGCCGCCACCGGACCTGACCCAGGCGCTGCTGAATTTGCTCAACAACGCCGCCGACGCTTGCCCCGAAGGGCTGCAAGTGACGCTGGACTGGAATGCCGAGGACTTGACCATCAGCATCCGCGACCACGGCGCCGGTGTGCCGCTGGCCATCGCCGAGCAGATCGGCAAACCATTTTTTACCACCAAGGGCAAAGGTTTCGGCCTGGGCCTGTTTTTGAGCAAGGCCAGCGTGACACGCGCCGGCGGCTCAGTGAAACTCTACAGTCATGAGGAAGGCGGCACGCTCACCGAGCTGCGCCTGCCCCGTGTCGCCCGAGGAGACGAACATGAGTGACGAGATCCAAGTCGAAGGCGAAGGCGAAGAACTGCCGCATTTGCTGCTGGTCGACGACGACGCAACGTTTACCCGGGTGATGGCCCGTGCCATGGCCCGCCGCGGCTTTCGCGTCAGCACCGCCGGTTCCGCCGAAGAAGGCCTGACCATCGCTCAGGCCGACTTGCCGGACTACGCCGCGCTGGACCTGAAAATGGACGGCGATTCCGGCCTGGTGCTGTTGCCCAAGCTGCTTGAGCTGGACCCGGAAATGCGCGTGGTGATCCTCACCGGTTACTCGAGCATCGCCACCGCCGTCGAGGCGATCAAGCGCGGCGCCTGCAATTACCTGTGCAAACCGGCGGACGCCGATGACGTGCTGGCCGCGCTGCTCTCCGAGCATGCCGACCTCGACACGCTGGTGCCGGAAAACCCGATGTCGGTGGATCGCCTGCAGTGGGAACATATCCAGCGCGTGCTGACCGAGCACGAAGGCAACATCTCCGCCACTGCCCGCGCCCTGGGCATGCATCGGCGCACATTGCAGCGTAAATTGCAGAAGCGGCCGGTTCGGCGTTGAGCGGATGTTGTTGGGGGAAGATCAAAAAGCGACACTCGATGGAGTGTCGCAACATGGTTAATGTACCTTTTGCGATAACTTCAGCTGGTTTCAAATGGGTCTGGCTGTCGAAATCGAGAGGCATTGATCGGATGGGTTAAAATTCTCTAATGGCATAAACACTTTCTTTCGAGGCTGTTTCTACACCATCCGGCCCTTTTACATGAAACCTTAATTCGACGCTTTTGTTAACGTTACGGCGTAGGAAGTCCACCGGAAACTGCGCCTTGAGAGCTTTGCTATAGTCGGAAGTCCATTCATCAGTACCTAGATGGATTTTTGCACTGAACCTGTATAGCTGATCATCTGGAATTGGAATGATTACCCCTCCCCCCGATACTTCTGTCGACTCGCCTGATAATTTGGAGAGGTAGATAATTTCACCTTTGATCTCTTTGAAAACTGGCTGCATGGGACGGACGATGTCGCTTTCTTTGCCTGTGTTATGAGTGCTCATTGAGAAGCTCCTTTGTGTGCGGGGAAGCGAAAGAGTGCGAGCTCAGTAAGCGCAGTTAGAATTTTAATTCCTACTGTCAAATATGACAGTGCTGACCGACGGTAAGCACACTCTCCAAGCGCCACCGCACAGCCGTTCGCCGCTGAACCGGCGCTGAACGCTTATCACCAGACCTCGCGACAACCCGAGCCGATCATCTATGATCGGTTCGAGTGTGTTCTTTTCTTTATCGAGCCTTATCCATGAATCAGAACGCTGAATATTCCGCGGTCAATGATGCTGTACGCGGGCAGTTTTTTCGCAAAGTCTGGGCGATGACCACGCCTTACTGGCGCAGCGAAGAGAAGGGCAAGGCCTGGACGTTGTTGATTGCCGTGATCGCGCTGTCGCTGTTCAGCGTGGCGATTTCGGTGTGGATCAACAGTTGGTACAAGGACTTCTACAATGCCCTGCAGAAAAAGGACGAAGCGGCCTTCTGGCAGTTGATCCTGTATTTCTGCGGTATTGCGGCGGTGGCGATTCTTGGCGCGGTGTATCGGCTCTACCTGACGCAGATGCTGACGATTCGCTGGCGGGCCTGGCTCACCGAGAAGCACTTCGCCCGCTGGCTGGGCAACAAGAATTACTATCAGCTGGAGCAGGGCGGTTACACCGATAACCCGGACCAGCGGATTTCCGAAGACCTTAACAGCTTCACGTCCAATACCCTGGGCCTGGGCTTGGGCCTGATCCGCAACGTGGTCAGCCTGGTGTCGTTTTCAATCATCTTGTGGGGCGTGTCGGGCAGCATTGAAGTGTTCGGTTTCACCATTCCCGGCTACATGTTCTGGTGCGCGCTGGTTTACGCCGCGGTCGGCAGCTGGCTGACGCATTTGATCGGTCGTCGCTTGATCGGTCTCAACAACAATCAACAACGCTTCGAAGCCGACTTGCGTTTTTCCATGGTCCGGGTTCGCGAGAATGCCGAAAGCATCGCGCTGTACAACGGCGAACCCAACGAGAACCGTCGTCTGAGCAGCCGCTTCGGGCTGGTCTGGCACAACTTCTGGGACATCATGCGCGTGTCCAAGCGCTTGACGTTTTTCACTTCCGGTTATGGCCAGATCGCAATCATCTTCCCGTTCATGGTCGCCGCGCCACGCTACTTTGCCGGCAAGATCGAGCTCGGTGAGCTGATGCAAATCAACTCCGCCTTCGGCAATGTCCAAGAGAACTTCAGCTGGTTCATCAGCGCGTACCAGGACCTCGCCGCGTGGCGCGCCACCTGTGATCGTCTGCTGAGTTTCCGCCAGGCCATGAGCGACAACGAAGAGCGGGCGCCGGCGATTGATGTGCAAAACCATGGCTCGGCGTTGAAGGTGCATAACCTTGGCCTCGATCTGGCGGATGGTCGTCATCTGCTGACCAACGCCGACATGACCGTGGAAGAGGGCGAGCGCGTCATGCTCAGCGGTCGATCCGGCAGCGGCAAGTCGACCTTGCTGCGGGCGATGGGGCATCTGTGGCCGGCTGGCCATGGCAGCATACGTCTGCCGGCGGCGCGTTATTTGTTCCTGCCGCAAAAACCTTATCTGCCGATTGGCACCTTGTGTGAGGCGCTGAGTTATCCACAGTCTGGCGATACCTATCCGCACGAACGCTACGTTCATGTGCTGGAAGCCTGTCGTTTACCGCATCTGGTGTCGCGTCTTGATGAAGCCAATCACTGGCAGCGCATGCTGTCGCCGGGTGAGCAACAGCGTCTGGCCTTTGCCCGTGCGCTGCTGTATGCACCGCAATGGCTGTACATGGACGAAGCGACCTCGGCGATGGATGAGGAGGATGAAGCGTCGCTGTATCAGGCCTTGATCGATGAGATTCCGGGCTTGAGCATTGTCAGCGTCGGGCATCGCAGCAGCCTGAAGCGCTTCCATCCACGGCATGTTCGTATCGAGAATGGGCATCTGGTGGACCAGACCGTGACCGCATAAACACCAAAACCCCTCCTGTGGGAGCGAGCCTGCTCGCGAAAGCGGTCTGACATTCAGCCTTGAGGTGTCTGACACTCCGCTTTCGCGAGCAGGCTCGCTCCCACAAGGGGAATGGTGTTCACCCCAACGGTGATCGTACAACCGCGTTGAGCTATGATGCGGTTTCAGCCGCAACTTTCGAGAAAGACGTTCACCATGGAAAACCCGATCGACGCACCACGCCTCCCTCGCAAGCGCCGCAGCCTCGCTCAGGAACTGGTGACGGTGCTGTCCGAGCAGATCCGCGACGGTCACCTCAAACGTGGCGACAAGTTGCCCACCGAGTCGGCGATCATGGATGCCCATGGCGTCAGCCGCACCGTGGTGCGCGAAGCGATTTCCCGTTTGCAGGCGGCAGGCCAGGTTGAAACCCGCCACGGCATCGGCACCTTCGTGCTCGACACCCCGAGCCCGAGCGGTTTCCGTATCGACCCGGCGACCGTGGTCACGCTGCGTGACGTGCTGGCGATTCTGGAATTGCGCATCAGCCTCGAAGTGGAGTCCGCCGGCCTCGCCGCGCAACGCCGCAGCCCCGAGCAGCTGGCATTGATGCGAGCTGCGCTGGATGCATTGAATGAAAGTGTTTCCCATGCCAGCGATGCGGTGGCGTCCGACTTCCAGTTCCACCTGCAAATCGCCCTGGCGACGGGCAACCGCTACTTCACCGACATCATGACCCACCTGGGCACCAGCATCATTCCGCGTACGCGCCTCAACTCCGCGCGCCTGGCCCATGACGACCAGCAGCACTACATGAATCGCCTGAGCCGAGAGCACGAAGAGATTTACGATGCGATTGCGCGTCAGGATTCGGATGCGGCGCGGGCAGCAATGCGCTTGCATCTGACGAACAGCCGCGAGCGGCTGCGTCATGCGCATGAAGAAGCTGAGGCACAGCGGGGGTAAGAGTTATAGATCGTTCCCACGCTCTGCGTGGGAATGCCTCTTGTGACGCTCCGCGTCACGCTTTGGGACGCAGAGCGTCCCGGGCTGCATTCCCACGCAGAGCGCGGGAACGATCAGGTGCGGGGAATCAGCCGGTCCTGAGAATCGAACGATCCACCCTCACGGCCCACTCAGAAGCCCCAGCCTTGGCATCGAATGCCACATGCCCATGCTCATCAACCACCGCCCGGGCAATCGGCACTCCCTTGGCCAACAACTCCAACGGCGCCCCCTTCAGCGATTGGCCCGAAGCCAGTTCCAGTTTCAATTTGATAGTCATTATCGATCTCCTTATCAGGCAACGTTGCCAGTGGGTTTGTAATCCTTGAGCAGCAAATAAGTGCTCCAGCCCCACCAGTCATCCACGGTGGCGGTGTCGTTCAGGTTGTTGACGTCCTTGCGCCGCAGCACCTTGTTGCCCTCGACCTTGAACAGTGGCGAAAAATTGCCCGTCGGGCTCAGTACCGCTTGCAGATCCGGCAGCTTTTTCAACGCTGCAAAACTGCCGGGCGACGGAGCGATGCCGCTGAGGTACGCGGCGAATATTTCATCCGCAGACACTTGGACCGCTTGATTGACCTGGGCGCGATTGGCGCTATCGATAGCGTCGAAATAGCGCTTGTCGCCATAGGCGTGCCATTGAGCGCCGTCGCCGTTACGCACATTGAGCCCGAACTTGCTGTCTTCATCGTGCATGAAGCGGGTGATCAGCGAGCCCAGATCGCTCGGTGTCACCACCGCTGCCAATTGTTTGCGCGGCACGCGCAGGTGGCCGGCGGAAAACAGATCGGTCAGGTAGTGATCGGCGAAAGCGTTCATCGCGTAAGCCTGTTCCAGCGCCGAGTCGTTGCCGCTGTTATGGGCAACCACCGCCTGTTGCAGCGCAGCCGTGTGCCCGGCGATATAGGCCAGCAGCGCCCATTCGGCGAAGTGATCGGCATTGTTGGCGGCCAGTTTCAGGTAGCGGCCAAATGGAAACAGCGCCGAGACGACACTGCCGCCGCCGGTGATCTTGTTCCACTCTTCCGACAACGTATCACCGAGGGCGTCATACGCCTCGTGAGGTTGTTTACCGTCCTTGATCGCCTGCTTGATCGCGGCGATTTCCTTTTGCATCACACCGAGGATCAGCTTGGCCTCAGCATTAGCAGCAGGCAGCACGGCCAGCGAGTTGAAGGCATTGGTAAACCGCTGGATTCGGTCGGCGCCTGTCGCGCCTTCGCTGATCGGTTGATCGGGAATTCCATAGAAATCACCCCCCAGCGCAATGACCTGGCCATAGGTCAGCGCCAGCCCATTGGGCAAGTGCAGCTCCACCTGTGAAGCGGGGATAGCCGGTGCATCTTTGACGAAACGCAGCAGGGTGCTGTCGCCGATGGCGGTGTGTTCGCCACCCTCAAACCTCAGCTGTGGCTTGCCTTTCGGGGCTTTACCAGAGGCTGTGGGTAGCGACGCGGAAAGGGCAGACGCAGAGTTGTGATGATCAGCAATCTGCAAGACCACGTGTTGGTTATTCCCTATCAGAGGGATGCCATGCTCGGTAAAAAGATCATCCAGTTCGGCGATGACCTGTTTCGGTTTTTCCTTCGGTTGTGCGTGTAGACCTGACATTTCTATCTCCTTGATATGTCGTCGGTACGATCTAAAAATAACTGTATGTATATACAGTTATCTGGATCATAGATGAGAAATTTCCTACGTCAAGAAAATACCTTTCCGACTCAAATTCTGCGGTTGGCGATGAAATGCAGTTGACGGTTATTATTTAAGTTGTACGATGACCTACAACTTCGGCGAAGGCTGAACGGTTTCCTCACACACATACGTCGCTATCCAGGGTGTTCGAATAATGAATCCACAAGAACTGAAGTCCATCCTCTCTTCCGGTCTGCTGTCTTTCCCGGTTACCGATTTCAATGCTCAGGGCGACTTCCATCGCGCGGGCTATATCAAACGTCTCGAATGGCTGGCCCCATACGGCGCCTCGGCATTGTTCGCCGCGGGCGGCACCGGTGAGTTCTTCTCTCTGGCGGCCAGCGAATATTCGGAAATCATCAAGACTGCCGTCGACACCTGCGAAACCAGCGTGCCGATTCTGGCCGGCGTTGGCGGTTCGACTCGTCAAGCCATCGAATACGCACAGGAAGCCGAGCGTCTGGGCGCCAAAGGTCTGTTGCTGCTGCCGCACTACCTGACCGAAGCCAGCCAGGACGGCGTTGCCGCCCACGTTGAAGCCGTGTGCAAATCGGTGAAAATCGGCGTGGTGGTTTACAACCGCAACGTCTGCCGCCTGACCGCGCCGCTGCTGGAACGTCTGGCCGAGCGCTGCCCGAACCTGATCGGCTACAAGGATGGCCTGGGCGACATCGAGTTGATGGTGTCGATCCGTCGCCGCCTCGGTGATCGCTTCAGCTACCTGGGCGGTTTGCCGACCGCCGAAGTCTACGCCGCCGCCTACAAGGCCCTGGGCGTACCGGTTTACTCCTCGGCGGTGTTCAACTTCATCCCGAAAACCGCGATGGATTTCTACCACGCCATTGCTCGCGAAGATCACGCCACCGTCGGCAAGATCATCGACGACTTCTTCCTGCCATACCTGGACATCCGTAACCGCAAAGCGGGCTACGCGGTGAGCATCGTCAAGGCCGGGGCAAAAATTGTCGGCTATGACGCAGGTCCTGTGCGTGCGCCGCTGACCGATCTGACGGGCGAAGAGTACGAAATGCTCGCCGCGCTGATCGACAAGCAAGGTGCGCAGTAACACATCCGATTAAACAAGGCCGCTGAGTATTCAGCGGCCTTTTGCGTGAGGAGAACATCTCGTGGCAAATGCAAAGCGTTTTGATAACTACATCAACGGTGAATGGGTTGCGGGTAGCGATTACTCCAACAACATCAACCCGTCGGAGTTGACCGACACCATTGGCGAGTACGCCAAAGCCGATCTCGCTCAGGTTCACGCCGCCATCGACGCCGCCCGTGCAGCGTTCCCGACCTGGTCCACTTCGGGCATCCAGGCGCGTCACGATTCCCTGGATAAAGTCGGCACTGAAATCCTCGCTCGCCGCGAAGAGCTCGGCACCTTGCTGGCTCGGGAAGAGGGCAAGACCCTGCCTGAAGCCATCGGCGAAGTGACACGCGCCGGTAACATCTTCAAGTTCTTCGCCGGTGAATGCCTGCGTCTGTCCGGCGACTATCTGCCGTCGGTACGTCCGGGTGTGAATGTCGAAGTGACTCGCGAAGCGCTGGGCGTGGTCGGTCTGATCACACCATGGAACTTCCCGATCGCGATCCCTGCGTGGAAAATCGCCCCGGCCCTGGCTTACGGCAACTGCGTCGTGCTGAAACCGGCGGATCTGGTGCCGGGTTGCGCCTGGGCGCTGGCCGAAATCATCTCCCGCGCAGGCTTCCCCGCCGGCGTGTTCAACCTGGTGATGGGCAGCGGTCGAGTGGTTGGCGATGCGCTGGTGCAGAGCCCGAAAGTCGACGGCATCAGCTTCACCGGTTCCGTGGGCGTCGGTCGTCAGATCGCAGTCAACTGCGTGTCGCGCCAGGCCAAGGTTCAGTTGGAAATGGGTGGCAAGAACCCGCAGATCATTCTCGACGACGCCGACCTCAAGCAAGCGGTCGAGCTGTCGGTACAGAGCGCGTTCTACTCCACCGGCCAGCGTTGCACCGCCTCGAGCCGCTTCATTGTCACTGCCGGGATTCACGACAAGTTCGTCGAAGCCGTGGCTGAGCGCATGAAGTCGATCAAGGTCGGTCACGCGCTGAAAGCCGGCACTGACATCGGTCCGGTCGTCTCGCAGGCGCAGCTTGAACAGGACATGAAGTACATCGACATCGGCCAGTCCGAAGGTGCACGTCTGGTCAGCGGGGGCGGTTTGGTGACCTGCGATACCGAAGGCTATTACCTCGCGCCAACGCTGTTTGCCGACAGCGAAGCTGCGATGCGTATCAGCCGCGAAGAGATCTTCGGCCCGGTGGCCAACGTGGTTCGCGTCGCGGATTACGAGGCCGCGCTGGCCATGGCCAACGACACCGAATTCGGTCTGTCGGCGGGCATCGCCACCACGTCGTTGAAGTACGCCAACCACTTCAAACGCCACTCCCAGGCCGGGATGGTGATGGTCAACCTGCCGACGGCGGGCGTGGATTACCACGTTCCATTCGGTGGGCGTAAAGGTTCATCCTATGGGTCCCGCGAGCAAGGTCGCTACGCGCAAGAGTTCTACACGGTCGTAAAAACTGCCTACGTCGGCTCCTGACACACCGCAATACCCCTGTAGGAGCTGCCGCAGGCTGCGATCTTTGCTTTTAAAAATCAAAAGATCGCAGCCTCGTTTCACTCGACAGCTCCTACAGGGAACACACCAAGATTCACCCGCGCATAAAAATAATCAGTGGGAGTACATCTACATGCAAGCGACCAAGCCGACCCACGTCCGCTATTTGATTTTGCTCATGCTTTTTCTGGTGACCACGATCAACTACGCCGACCGGGCTACCATCGCCATCGCGGGCTCCAGCCTGCAAAAAGACCTCGGCATCGACGCGGTCACCCTCGGTTATATCTTCTCTGCATTCGGTTGGGCCTACGTGGCCGGGCAAATTCCCGGTGGCTGGTTGCTGGACCGTTTCGGCTCGAAAAAAGTGTACGCACTGAGCATTTTCACCTGGTCGCTGTTCACCGTGCTGCAGGGCTATGTCGGTGAGTTCGGCATGTCCACGGCGGTGGTTGCGCTGTTCATGCTGCGCTTCCTGGTGGGCCTGGCCGAAGCGCCATCCTTCCCCGGCAACGCACGCATTGTGGCGGCCTGGTTCCCGACCGCTGAACGCGGTACGGCGTCTGCGATTTTCAACTCGGCGCAATACTTCGCCACGGTGCTGTTTGCGCCGCTGATGGGCTGGATCGTTTACAGCTTCGGCTGGCAGCACGTGTTTATCGTCATGGGCGTGATCGGCATCATCTTCTCGGGGATCTGGCTGAAGGTTATCCACAGCCCGCGTCAGCACCCGATGATCAATGACGCCGAGTTCAAACACATCGCCGACAACGGCGGTATGGTCGACATGGACCAGGACAAAGGCAAAGGTAAAAAGGTCGATGGACCGAAGTGGGACTACATCCGCCAGTTGCTGACCAACCGCATGATGCTCGGCGTGTATTTGGGTCAGTACTGCATCAACGGCATCACGTATTTCTTCCTGACCTGGTTCCCGGTGTACCTGGTGCAAGAACGCGGCATGACCATCCTCAAGGCGGGTTTCATTGCCTCGTTGCCGGCGATCTGCGGCTTCATCGGTGGTGTGCTCGGCGGCGTAATTTCCGACTACCTGCTGCGCAAAGGCCATTCCCTGACCTTCGCCCGCAAGGCGCCGATCATTGCCGGTTTGCTGGTTTCCAGCAGTATCGTGGCCTGCAACTACGTGGACATCGAATGGATGGTCGTTGGCTTCATGGCCTTGGCATTCTTCGGCAAAGGCGTGGGCGCGTTGGGCTGGGCGGTGGTGTCCGACACCTCGCCGAAACAGATCGCCGGTTTGAGTGGCGGCCTGTTCAACATGTTCGGCAACATCGCTTCGATCACCACCCCGATTGTCATCGGCTACATCATCAGCTCCACCGGTTCGTTCAAATGGGCGCTGGTGTTTGTCGGTTGCAACGCCCTGGTCGCGGTGTTCAGCTACCTGGTAATCGTCGGTCCGATCAAACGTGTGGTACTCAAGGAGCCGCCCGTCAGCGGTCCTGAAACCCATAACAAATTGTCTCAAGCGCATTCCTGAGGAGCGGCGTCATGCAGTTGATTGAACATTCCGACTCGCCGCGCTACATCCGCCTGCACGAGCGGGACAACGTAGTGATCGTGGTCAATGACCAAGGCGTACCGGCGGGCACCGAATTTCCGGACGGCCTGGTCACCGTGGATTTCGTGCCACAGAGCCACAAGGTCACCCTGGAAGACATTCCCGAAGGCGGGCAGGTGATTCGTTACGGGCAGACCATCGGCTATGCCTTGCAGCCGATTCCGCGCGGCAGCTGGGTCAAGGAAGATCAACTGCGCATGCCCATCGCGCCGCCGCTGGACAGCTTGCCGCTGTCCACCGAAGTGCCGGCCGCGCAGGCACCGCTGGAAGGCTTCACGTTCGAGGGTTATCGCAACGCCGACGGCACCGTCGGTACGCGCAACATTCTCGGGATCACCACGACTGTTCAGTGCGTCACCGGCGTGCTGGACCATGCGGTCAAGCGCATCAAGGACGAGTTGCTGCCCAAGTATCCGCACGTTGATGACGTGGTCGCGCTGACTCACAGCTACGGCTGTGGCGTGGCGATTACCGCGACTGACGCGTACATCCCGATCCGTACCGTGCGCAACCTGGCGCGCAACCCGAACCTGGGTGGCGAAGCCTTGGTCATCAGCCTGGGCTGCGAGAAATTGCAGGCCGGGCAGGTGATGCACGAGAACGACAGCTCGGTGGATTTGAGCGAGCCGTGGTTGTACCGCTTGCAGGATTCCAGTCACGGTTTCACCGAGATGATCGAGCAGATCATGGCGCTGGCCGAAACCCGTTTGAAGAAGCTCGATCAACGTCGCCGGGAAACCGTGCCGGCGTCCGAGCTGATCCTCGGCATGCAGTGCGGCGGCAGCGATGCGTTTTCCGGCATCACCGCCAACCCGGCGCTGGGTTATGCCTCGGACCTGTTATTGCGCGCGGGTGCGACGGTGATGTTTTCCGAAGTCACCGAAGTGCGCGACGCGATTTACCTGCTGACGTCTCGCGCCGAAACTGAGGAAGTGGCTCAGGAGCTGGTGCGGGAAATGGACTGGTACGACCGTTACCTGGCCAAGGGCGAAGCGGATCGCAGCGCCAACACCACGCCGGGGAACAAGAAGGGCGGGTTGTCGAACATTGTCGAGAAGTCGTTGGGCTCGATCGTCAAATCCGGCAGCAGCGCGATCAACGGGGTGCTTGGCCCTGGCGAGCGGTTCAAGCGCAAAGGCCTGATTTTCTGTGCGACCCCGGCCAGTGACTTTGTCTGCGGGACGTTGCAATTGGCGGCGGGAATGAACCTGCATGTGTTCACTACCGGGCGTGGCACGCCGTATGGCTTGGCGATGGCGCCGGTGGTGAAGGTGTCGACCCGGACCGAGCTGGCGCAACGCTGGCCGGATTTGATCGACATTGATGCCGGACGGATTGCGACCGGGCGGGCGTCGATTGAGGACCTTGGCTGGGAGTTGTTTCACTACTACCTGGACGTGGCCAGCGGCAAGAAGCAAACCTGGGCTGAGAAGCACAAGCTGCATAACGACATCACCTTGTTCAACCCTGCACCCATAACCTGATACCGCGTTATCGTTCTTCGCGAGCAGGCTCGCTCCCACAGTGATCTTCAGCGTTCACGCAATTTGTGCAACAAAGAAGGTCCCCTGTGGGAGCGAGCTTGCTCCGGGCGGCGATCCGACGATAGCGGTCTAACAGACGCCAGGGGACTTGCTGGCTTATCATTAGCCCCCTAACGACGCTCACCCAAGGTTCCCCCGGCATGCTGGCTATCTTCCTCGAAACCCTGAACATCACCGCGCCGGTGTTTGCCATGCTGTTTCTGGGGGCGCTGCTCAAACGCATCGACTGGATCAACGACAATTTCATCCACACTGCGTCGGCCCTGGTGTTCAACGTCACCATGCCGGCGTTGCTGTTTCTGGGCATCCTGCATGCCGACCTCCACGCCGCGTTGCAACCGGCGTTACTGATCTATTTCTCGCTCGCCACGCTGGTGTGTTTTGCTATCGCCTGGGGCTGGGCGATCTGGAAGTGCCCGCGGGAAGACCGGGGGATCTACACCCAGGGCGCCTTTCGCGGTAATAACGGGGTGATCGGGCTGGCGCTGGCGGCAAGCATGTACGGCGACTACGGGATTTCCCTCGGTGCGATTCTCGCTGCGTTGGTCATCCTGTTTTACAACACGCTCTCGACCATTGTGCTGGCGGTGTACAGCCCGGTGATCAAGTCCGACCCCTGGAGCATCTGCAAAAGCGTGATGGTCAATCCGCTGATCATCAGCGTGTTTGTGGCGGCGCCGTTTGCCTACTTCAAGATCGGCTTGCCGGGATGGCTGGAGACGTCCGGCCAATACCTGGCGCAAACCACCTTGCCGTTGGCGCTGATCTGCATTGGCGGCACGCTGTCACTGGCGGCTCTGCGCAAGAGCGGCAACATGGCGATGAGTTCAAGCCTGGTGAAGATGATCAGCCTGCCGATTCTGGCGACACTGGGGGCGTGGCTCTGGGGGTTTCGTGGTGCGGAGTTGGGGATTCTGTTCCTGTACTTCGGCAGCCCGACCGCCGCGGCCAGTTTTGTCATGGCCCGTCAGGCCAATGGCAATCATGAACTGGCGGCGGCGATCATCGTGATCACCACGTTGATGGCGGCGGTCACCACCAACATCGGGATCTTCCTGTTGCAGTGGGGCGGGTGGATCTAGCCCCGGGATTTACGGTGTTCTTCAGGGTCTCATCGCGAGCAGGCTCGCTCCCACATGGGAATGCATTTCAACTGTGGGAGCGAGCCGGCTCCGGGCGGCGTTCCGACGATAGCAATGTCACTGACGCCAAAAAATGCCGGGATTTACTCAGGCTTCTGGTAGGTGTCGATCACTTCCTGCGCCGCCCGAAACGCATCGATGGCCGCTGGGACACCGGCATACACCGCGCAATGCAGCAGCGCTTCACGAATCTCTTCCACGGTGCAGCCATTGTTCAGCGCACCGCGCACGTGACCTTTCAATTCCTGCGGGCACTTCAACGCGGTCAGCGCGGCGAGGGTGATCAGGCTGCGGGTTTTCAATGGCAAACCTTCGCGGTTCCAGACGCCGCCCCAGGCGTGCTCGTTGACGAAATCCTGCAGCGGTTGCGTGAACTCGGTGGCATTGCCCAGCGCGCGGTCGACGAAGGCGTCGCCCATCACTTGACGGCGGACTTCAACCCCAGGCTTTTTATCATCGGTCATGGCAATTCCTTACTGTGGTGTTGGCGACGCCAGGCGCGCAGCGACGTGAACAGCAAAAACGCCATCAGCGCCGGCAGGACAAAAAACAGCATCAGGTGTTCAAGCTTGCCGGCCAGCGGCATGCCGGTGGTGAACGACACCACGTGCAGACCGTAAGCCAGATACAAACCCAAAAACATCAGACCTTCGGCGCGGGTCACCCGGTAACCGGAATAGAACACCGGCAGGCACAACACCGCGACACCGAGCATCACCGGCAAGTCGAAATCCAGGGCGTTTGGCGACACCGACAGCGGCGATGGCGCAATCAACGCAGTGAAGCCCAGCACGCCCAAAAGATTGAACAGATTGCTGCCGATCACGTTGCCCACGGCGATGTCGCGCTGACCGCGCAAGGCGGCGATCAACGAGGTCGCCAGTTCCGGCAGAGAGGTGCTGACGGCGACGATGGTCAGGCCGATGATCCGCTCCGATAATCCCAGATCGGTCGCGACCGAAACCGCCGCGCCCAACAGCAAGTGCCCGGCGTAGACCAGCATCGCCAAACCCACGACGATCATCAGCAGACTGCTGATCCATGGCGCTTGCGGGACTTCGTGGGTGGTCGATTGTGGACGGACCGAGTGTCGTGACTGGCGCAGCAGCAGGCCCAGATACAGCATCAGTGCCGCCAGCAGCAGCACGCCATCGACGCGGGTCAGTTCTTCGTTCCACGCCAAGACGAACACCAGCAGGCTGGCGCCGATCATCAGCGGAATATCCAGGCGCACCAGTTGCCGTGAAACCCGCAGCGGGATGATCAGCGCCGAGAGCCCGAGGGTGACGAGGATGTTGAAGATGCTACTGCCGATCACGCTGCCGACGGCGATGTCGGCGTTCTGCGCCAGGGTGGCTTGCAGGCTGACCGCCATCTGCGGTGCGCTGCTGCCGAGGGCGACGATGGTCAGACCGATAATCAGCGGTCGTACATGCAGGCGCGCGGCGAGGCGCACGGCCGCGCGCACCATCAGTTCGGCGCCGGCGATCAGCAGCAGCAAGCCGCTGAGCAATTCAATCACGCTGATCAGGGGTATATCGGCAAGTCCGAAAATGGTCAGCGCTCCGTCTATCAGTCGTCGAGGGCTTGCACGCGAACTCGTGCGGTGCCACTTCTGAGCATACCCAGTTGTTCGGCCGCTTCATGTGAAACATCGATCAGACGCCCACGGGTGTGCGGTCCGCGATCGTTGATGCGAACCACACAGGACTTGTCGTTGTTCAGATTAGTGACCTTCACCCGCGTGCCGAAGGGCAGCTGGCGATGGGCGGCGGTCAGGGAATTCTTGTTGAAACGCTCGCCGCTGGCGGTGCGTTTACCTTGGTGTTTGGCGCCGTAATACGAGGCAACGCCGGTCTTGTCGTAGCCATGAGGATCGATGGTGTCGGTGCTGGCGCAACCGGCCAGCAGAGAGAACAGGGCACAGGCACTGAGCAGACGCTTCATTTAGAAAGCTCCCAAAAACAAATGTGGGAGCGAGCCTGCTCGCGATGGCGGACTGTCAGTCACATCAATGATGGATGTGCCGCCGTCATCGCGAGCAGGCTCGCTCCCACAGGGAATGGAGCCAGGCTTTAAAACTGGCTCCATTGCAATCAGCCTTCGAGCTTGCTTTTGAGCAGTTCGTTGACCTGTTGCGGGTTGGCCTTGCCTTTGGAGGCTTTCATGGCCTGGCCGACGAAGAAGCCGAACATCTTGCCGCGTTTGGCTTCGTCTGCCGCGCGGTACTGTTCAACTTGTTCGGCATTGGCCGCGAGCATTTCGTCCAACACTGCCGAGATCGCACCGGTGTCGGTCACTTGCTTCAAGCCGCGCTTGTCGATGATCTCGTCCGCGCTGCCTTCGCCGTTGGCCATGGCCTCAAACACCACTTTGGCGATTTTGCCGGAGATGGTGTTGTCGGTAATGCGCAGCAGCATGCCGCCCAGTTGCTCGGCCGAGACCGGCGACTGATCGATGTCCAGGCCCTGTTTGTTCAACAGGCTGCCCAATTCAACCATCACCCAGTTCGCTGCCAGTTTGGCGTCGCCGCCGATGCTCACGACTTTCTCGAAGTAATCGGCTTGCTCGCGGCTGGTAGCCAGGACGCTGGCGTCGTAGACCGACAGACCGAACTGCGCCTGGAAGCGCTCGCGTTTCTGCGGTGGCAGTTCCGGCAGGGTGGCGCGCACGTCGTCGAGGAACGAGTCTTCGATGACCACTGGCAGCAGGTCCGGATCGGGGAAGTAACGGTAGTCGTTGGCTTCCTCTTTGCTGCGCATCGGACGGGTTTCGTCCTTGTTCGGATCGTACAGACGGGTCTGCTGGATCACCTTGCCGCCATCTTCGATCAGCTCGATCTGACGTTGCACTTCGCTGTTGATCGCCTTCTCGATGAAGCGGAACGAGTTGACGTTCTTGATCTCGCAGCGCGTGCCGAATTCAACCTGGCCTTTTGGACGGATCGACACGTTGCAGTCGCAACGCAGCGAGCCTTCGGCCATGTTGCCGTCGCAGATGCCGAGGTAGCGCACCAGCGCATGGACCGTCTTGACGTAGGCCACGGCTTCCTTGGCACTGCGCATGTCCGGCTCGGAAACGATTTCAAGCAGCGGCGTACCGGCACGGTTCAGGTCGATGCCGGTGGCACCGGTGAATTCTTCGTGCAGGCTTTTGCCGGCGTCTTCTTCCAGATGCGCACGAGTCACGCCGACACGTTTGATCGTGCCGTCTTCCATGGCGATGTCCAGGTGGCCCTTGCCGACGATCGGCAATTCCATCTGGCTGATCTGGTAGCCCTTCGGCAGGTCCGGATAGAAATAGTTTTTACGGGCGAACACGTTGTGCTGGCCGATCTCGGCATCAATCGCCAGACCGAACATCACCGCCATGCGCACTGCTTCCTGGTTCAGCACCGGCAATACGCCAGGCATACCGAGATCAACCAGGCTGGCCTGGGTGTTCGGCTCGGAACCGAAAGTGGTGGAGCTACCGGAAAAGATTTTCGACCGGGTGGTGAGCTGGGTGTGAATCTCCAGCCCGATCACGACTTCCCATTGCATGTGTTTCTCCTCAGAAGCCGGTTGGGGTGCGGGTGTGCCAGTCAGTGTTGAGCTGATACTGGTGGGCAACGTTCAACAGGCGACCTTCCTGGAAATACGGGGCGAGCAGTTGCACGCCGACCGGCAGGCCATCGACAAAACCGGCTGGCATGGACAAGCCCGGCAGACCAGCGAGGTTGGCGGTGATGGTGTAGACGTCTTCCAGGTACGCAGCAACCGGGTCGCTGTTCTTGGCGCCGAGCTTCCAGGCCGGGTTCGGCGTGGTTGGGCCGAGGATGATGTCGACCTCATTGAAGGCTGCCATGAAGTCGTTCTTGATCAGGCGACGAATTTTCTGCGCCTTCAGGTAGTAGGCGTCGTAGTAACCGGCCGACAGCGCGTAGGCACCGACCATGATCCGGCGCTGCACTTCCGGACCGAAGCCTTCACCACGGGAACGCTTGTACAGGTCTTCCAGGTTTTTCGGGTCTTCGCAGCGATAGCCGAAACGTACACCGTCGAAACGCGACAGGTTGGAAGACGCTTCCGCCGGGGCGATCACGTAGTACGCAGGGATCGCGTGCTGCATGTTCGGCAGGCTGATTTCCTTGACCACGGCACCGAGCTTTTTCAGCGCTTCAACACTGGCCATGACCAGGTCGGCGATGCGCGGGTCCAGACCGGCGCTGAAGTATTCCTTCGGCACGCCGATGCGCAGGCCTTGCAGCGAACCGTTGAGGCTGGCGCTGTAGTCAGGCACGGGTTCGTCGATGCTGGTGGAGTCTTGCGGATCGAAACCGGCCATGCCTTGCAACAGGATGGCGCAGTCTTCGGCGGTGCGGGCCAATGGGCCGCCCTGATCGAGACTGGACGCGTAAGCGATCATGCCCCAGCGCGAAACGCGACCGTACGTCGGTTTCAGGCCGGTAAGGTTGGTCAGCGCGGCGGGCTGACGGATCGAACCGCCAGTGTCGGTGCCCGTCGCCGCTGGCAACAGACGAGCGGCAACCGCAGCAGCCGAACCACCGGACGAACCGCCGGGCACGTGTTCCAGGTTCCACGGGTTTTTCACTGCGCCGTAGTAGCTCGACTCGTTGGCCGAACCCATGGCGAATTCGTCCATGTTGGTCTTGCCCAGGGTCACGGCACCCGCGGCGGCCAGCTTGGCGACCACGGTGGCGTCGTACGGTGCTTTAAAGTTGTCGAGCATCTTCGAGCCGCAGCTGGTGCGAATGCCTTGAGTGCAGAACAGGTCTTTGTGGGCGATCGGCGCACCGAGCAGGGCGCCGCTCTCACCATTGGCGCGGCGTGCGTCAGCGGCTTTCGCCTGCTGGAGCGCCAGGTCTTCGGTGAGGCTGATGAAACTGTTGAGCTGAGGGTCGAGCTGGGCGATACGCGCCAGCAGGGTTTTGGTCAGCTCTTCGGAAGAAAACTTTTTATCGGCGAGACCGCGGGCGATCTCGGCCAGAGTCAATTGATGCATTGCAGGCTCTTTCCCTTTAGTCGATGACTTTCGGAACCAGGTACAGGCCGTTTTCGACCGCTGGTGCGATGGACTGATAGGCCTCGCGATGATTGGTCTCGGTCACGACGTCTGCACGCAGGCGCTGGCTGGCTTCCAGTGGGTGGGCGAGCGGCTCGATACCGTCGGTATTGACCGCCTGCATTTCGTCGACCAGCCCCAGAATGCTGTTCAGGGCCGAAGTGATGTGTGGAAGATCGGCATCATTAAGGCCCAAACAGGCCAGATGAGCGATTTTTTCCACGTCGGAGCGTTCAAGCGTCATGGGATTCTCCAGTGGAAGGAAAACAGAACGGATGCTATCCGTGTGTTAGATTGTCGGAACACTACCGCATTTCTACGGTCATAAGGCCGCGATTGTGGGGGTTGGTGCACAGAAAAGCGGCCAATTTAACATATTGGCGCCTTGCCCAAAATCCCTGTCGTTGTTAGAGTTTGCCGCACTTTTTTACCCACGCGTTGCCTAGGGTCCCTTTCCCATGTTCAAGAAACTGCGTGGCATGTTTTCCAGCGATCTTTCCATTGACCTGGGCACTGCCAACACCCTTATTTACGTGCGCGAGCGCGGTATCGTCCTGAATGAGCCCTCGGTTGTGGCTATTCGGACACACGGTAACCAGAAAAGTGTCGTTGCTGTCGGCACCGAGGCCAAGCGCATGCTCGGCCGTACGCCGGGCAACATTGCTGCCATTCGTCCGATGAAGGACGGTGTGATCGCCGACTTCAGCGTTTGCGAAAAGATGCTGCAATACTTTATCAACAAGGTTCACGAAAACAGCTTCCTGCAGCCTAGCCCTCGTGTGTTGATCTGCGTTCCGTGCAAATCCACCCAGGTTGAGCGTCGTGCCATCCGTGAATCGGCCCTCGGTGCCGGTGCCCGTGAAGTGTTCCTGATCGAAGAGCCAATGGCTGCTGCGATCGGTGCCGGCCTGCCGGTTGAAGAAGCTCGCGGCTCGATGGTTGTCGATATCGGTGGTGGTACCACTGAAATCGCGCTGATCTCCCTGAACGGTGTGGTTTACGCCGAGTCCGTACGGGTTGGCGGCGACCGCTTCGACGAAGCGATCATCACTTACGTGCGTCGCAACTACGGCAGCCTGATCGGTGAATCCACTGCCGAGCGCATCAAGCAGGAAATCGGTACTGCCTACCCGGGCGGCGAAGTTCGCGAAGTCGACGTTCGCGGCCGTAACCTGGCCGAAGGCGTTCCACGCGCATTCACCCTGAACTCCAATGAAGTGCTGGAAGCTCTGCAAGAGTCCCTGGCCACCATCGTTCAGGCTGTGAAGAGTGCACTGGAGCAATCGCCTCCGGAACTGGCTTCCGATATCGCCGAGCGTGGTCTGGTGCTGACCGGTGGTGGCGCCTTGCTGCGTGACCTCGACAAGTTGCTGGCCCAGGAAACCGGTCTGCCGGTAATCGTTGCCGAAGACCCGCTGACCTGCGTTGCTCGCGGCGGTGGCCGTGCATTGGAAATGATGGATAAACACACCATGGACCTGCTGTCGAGCGAGTGATCTCGCCCGACGCATCTATGCTGTTGAGCGCGCAGGCAGCACTTTGCAGTGCTGCCTGTTGGCGTTTATCTTCTGTCAGTCTGCATCCAGGCCGGTTTGATGCCGTATGAATAAAGAGAACATTTGCCTGGGAGGAGCGGCTTATTAAACCGCTTTTCACCAAAGGGCCTTCACTGGGCGTGCGCTTGTTGGTGCTGGTCGTGCTATCGGTCGCGCTGATGGTGGTCGATGCCCGCTTCACACTGCTCAAGCCAGTGCGTAGCCAAATGTCGCTGGTGCTGATGCAGTCTTACTGGATCACCGACCTGCCGCAGCGGCTATGGCAGGGTGTGGCCAGCCAATTTGGCAGCCGTACCGAGCTCGTCGCCGAAAACGAAAAACTCAAAACCGAAAACCTGCTGTTGCAGGGCCGCATGCAAAAGCTTGCCGCCCTCACCGAGCAGAACGTTCGGCTGCGCGAGTTGCTCAACTCCTCCGCGCTGGTCAACGAGAAGGTCGAAGTGGCCGAGCTGATCGGCATGGACCCTAACCCCTTTACCCACCGCATCATCATCAATAAAGGTGAGCGCGACGGTGTGGTCCTCGGTCAGCCGGTGCTCGATGCCCGCGGCCTGATGGGCCAGGTGGTCGAGTTGATGCCGTACACCTCTCGTGTGCTGTTGCTGACCGACACCACTCACAGTATTCCGGTGCAGGTGAACCGCAACGGTCTGCGGGCGATTGCCAGCGGCACCGGCAACCCGGAACGCCTGGAGCTGCGTCACGTGGCTGATACCGCCGACATTAAAGAAGGCGATCTGCTGGTCAGCTCCGGTCTGGGGCAGCGGTTCCCGGCGGGTTACCCGGTGGCGACGGTCAGGGAAGTGATTCACGATTCCGGTCAGCCGTTCGCTATTGTGCGCGCCGTACCGACCGCCGCCTTGAACCGCAGCCGTTACCTGCTGCTGGTGTTCACCGACGGTCGTACAGCCGAAGAGCGCGCCAACGAAGCTGCCCAGGCTCAAGAAGCCTTGGACCAGCACGGTGGCGGGCCAATCATTCCAGCGACCGTGCCGAGACCTGCCATCGTCCCGGCTGCAGTTGCTGCGCCCGTGACGCCGGTTGCGCCGACGGCTACCCCTGCTGCCCCTGCTGCCACAACTCCGCCCAAACCTGCGGCGACTCATCCTGCTGCTGCGAAACCTGCCGCCAGCAAACCGCCCGCTGCCGTGAAGCCTGCTGCTAAACCGCCTGTCTCTGCGCCGGCTACCACTGGGGGACGAGAATAATGGTGGGTGCTACTGCCTCCCGAAACGGCTGGATGGTCTGGCTGACATTCGCCATCGGCATGCTGCTCAGCGTTTCGCCGCTGCCGCAATTCATGGAAATCCTCCGTCCACTGTGGCTGGCCTTGCTGCTGGCATTCTGGGCGTTGGCCATGCCGCAGAAAGTCGGGATGGTCACCGCATGGTGCCTGGGCCTGGCCGAAGACGTGCTTTATGGCACGCTGCTGGGCCAAAACGCGTTGATCCTGACGCTGATCACGTACCTGGTGCTGGCGCTGCAACAACGCCTGCGCATGTTCCCGATGTGGCAACAGAGCCTGGTGATCCTGGTGATCTTCGGCCTCGCACAGCTTGTTCAACTATGGCTCAGCGCCCTGACCGGCAATCGTCAGCCGACGCTGGCGCTGGTCTTGCCGGCACTGGTCAGTGCATTGCTCTGGCCATGGATCAGCTACGGTTTGCGCGGTTTGCGTCGACGCTACAAAATCAATTAATTCGGTCAGGCATTTGCCCGCACCGGTGCCCTGTCTCGCAAATATGTTTCTTTTTTGGCGAGTGGCTGTTATTGCCAGGCAAGGCGCCGCGACAAGTCATAGCTGGCTATGGCGAGGAGCGGCAACGCAGTATGGCAACACCAGACGCCGCCAAAAAGGAACAGTATTTGTGAGACGGGGCACTAAACAAGGGAGATGTCTTGATGAAACAGCTGTACCTCGCCTCAGGCTCGCCGCGTCGGCGTGAACTGCTCACGCAGATCGGCGTGCCGTTCTCCGCCATCAGTGCGGACATCGATGAAACCCCTTTAGAAGATGAATCCCCGTCGGCCTATGTCGAGCGCCTGGCGCGCGGCAAAGCCGAGGCCGGGCGCGGGGCTGTCGTGTCTGACGCAGATTTTTGCGTGCTGGGCGCCGACACCGCCGTGGTGCTGGACGGAAAAATTCTCGGCAAGCCGGTTGATGAAGCCGAGGCATGCGCCATGCTTATGATGTTGTCCGGCTGTGAACATGAAGTCCTGACGGCGATTGCGGTGCGAGAGGGTGAGCGTTGCGAGTCTCGGGTGGTGCGCAGTCTGGTGCGTTTTCGCAACATCAATCGCGATGAGGCGGTGGCCTACTGGGCCAGCGGCGAGCCGCAGGACAAGGCCGGCGGCTACGGCATTCAAGGGCTCGGCGCGGTGTTTGTCGCCGGGATAAATGGCAGTTACTCGGCGGTGGTCGGGTTACCGCTGTGCGAAACCGCTGAGCTGCTTGGCCATTTCGGCATACCCTGTTGGCAAACCCTTAACGCGCGTTGAGCGTCGTACTGACAAGATGCGGCCATTATCGTGAACATGCCTGAACGAGACCCTGCCATGAGTGAAGAGATCCTGATCAACATCACGCCGATGGAATCGCGCGTGGCGGTGGTTGAAAACGGTGTTCTGCAAGAGGTCCACGTCGAGCGCACGCAAAAGCGCGGGATCGTCGGCAATATCTATAAAGGCAAGGTCGTGCGGGTATTGCCCGGCATGCAGGCGGCATTCGTCGACATTGGTCTGGACCGCGCCGCGTTCATTCATGCCTCGGAAATCTCCCTGCGCGAAGGTCCGGCGGTCGAGAGCATCAGCGCCCTGGTTCACGAGGGTCAGAGCCTGGTGGTGCAAGTCACCAAGGACCCGATCGGCTCAAAAGGCGCACGCCTGACGACTCAGTTGTCGATTCCATCGCGTTATCTGGTGTACATGCCGCGCACCGCGCACGTTGGCATTTCGTTGAAGATCGAAGACGAAGCCGAGCGTGAACGTCTCAAGCAAGTGGTCACCGATTGCGTGGCCAAAGAAGGCATTCAAGAGGCCGGTGGCTTCATCTTGCGTACCGCTGCCGAAGGTGCCGGTGCCGATGAAATCCTCATGGACATTCGCTACCTGCGTCGCCTCTGGGATCAGATCAACGAGCAGATCAAAACCATCAGCGCACCGAGTGTGATCTACGAAGACCTCGGCCTGGCGCTGCGCACCTTGCGTGACCTGGTGAGCCCGAAGATCGAGAAGATCCGCATCGACTCCCGGGAAACCTTCCAGAAAACTACGCAGTTCGTCGCCGAACTGATGCCGGAAATTGCCGATCGTCTTGAGCATTACCCTGGCGAACGGCCGATCTTCGACCTGTACGGCGTTGAAGACGAAATCCAGAAAGCGCTGGAGCGCAAAGTCCCGCTGAAATCCGGCGGTTACCTGGTGGTCGATCCGGCGGAAGCCATGAGCACCATCGACGTCAACACCGGGGCGTTCGTCGGTCATCGCAACCTCGAAGAAACCATCTTCAAGACCAACCTCGAAGCCGCGACCGCCATCGCTCGTCAGCTGCGCCTGCGCAACTTGGGCGGGATCATCATCATCGACTTCATCGACATGGAAGATGAAGAGCACCAACGTCAGGTGCTGCGCACCCTCGAGAAGCAGCTGGAACGCGATCACGCCAAGACCAACATCATCGGCATCACCGAGTTGGGCCTGGTGCAGATGACTCGCAAGCGCACCCGCGAAAGTCTCGAACAAGTGCTGTGCGAACCGTGCAGCAGCTGCCAGGGCCGCGGCAAGCTCAAGACGCCGGAAACCGTTTGCTACGAGATTTTCCGCGAAATCCTCCGAGAGGCTCGCGCCTATCAGGCGGAAGGCTATCGTGTATTGGCAAACCAGAAAGTGGTCGACCGTTTGCTCGATGAAGAATCGGGCAATGTCGCCGAGCTCGAAGGTTTTATCGGACGCACCATCCGGTTCCAGGTGGAAACCATGTATTCCCAGGAACAATACGACGTGGTGCTGCTCTGAATCGCTGTATTTCAACCCTGTTAGAACGGCTGGCCTCAGCTTTTTGCAGTGTTTTTGCCATGGGAGCCAACTGACATGGAACGTCTGACACGCATTTTGGCCGCACTGACCCGCTGGGGTCTGGGGCTGTGTGCGTTGGTGTTGGTGTTGTTGGCGTTATACGTCAGCCTCGGCCGAGAGCTGACCCCGCTGGTGGCCGAGTACCGTGCCGAAGTCGAAGCCAAAGCCAGCGCTGCCTTGGGCATGCCGCTGAATATCGGCGAACTGGAAGGTAACTGGAGCGGCTTTGCGCCGATCATGCTGGCTCACGACGTGATGGTCGGCGAGGGCGCCAATGCCCTGCGTCTGGATCAGGTGCGCGCGGTGCCGGATCTTTGGGCCAGTCTGATGGCTCGCGAAGTGCGCATCGCTCACCTGGAACTCAGCGGGCTGAAGATCAGCCTCAAGGAAGGCGAGGACGGGACTTGGGCGCTGGAAGGTTTGCCGGTGCAGCAGGATCAGCCGCTGGATCCTGAGCAATTGCTCAATCGTATGCAGATGGTTCAGCAACTGTCGGTACTCGATAGCCAGGTCACTTTGCAGCCACTGCAAGAACAACCGCTGACCCTGACTTACGTCGGTCTGAATCTGAAAACCGGCGCCTCCCGCCAGCGACTCGACGTTCGTCTGACCCTGCCCGACGGTCAGCCGGTGGCCATGAGTCTGCGCACCCGTCTGCGTGCCAGCGAGTGGAAGGACGGCGAGGCCGAAGCTTATTTGAGCCTGCCGCAAAGCGACTGGTCAAAATGGTTGCCTGAGCGCCTGACCCAACAATGGAATTTCTCCGAGATCAAGGCGGGTGGCGAGCTCTGGGTGAACTGGGACAAAGGCGCCCTGCAAAGCGGCGCGATACGCTTGAATGCGCCGCAACTCAAGGGTGCCTACGCCGAGCGCAAGCCGATCCAGATCAACAATCTGGCGTTGAACGGCTATTTCCAGCGTAGTTCCGAAGGCGTTCTGGTGACCCTGGACTCCTTGGCCATGAACCTTGGCGAGACCCGCTGGGAATCGCATCTGCAACTCAAGCAAAACGAGGCGACCGACAAGACTGAAGAGCTTTGGCATCTGCAAGCCGACCGCCTCGACCTCACTCCGATCACCCCGATACTGAATGCCTTGGGTCCGCTGCCCGAAGGCGTTGCTACGGCCGTCGAGCGCCTCAAAGTGACCGGCGGCCTGCGCAACGTGCTGATCGACTTACGGCCCAATGCCACCGACGACAGCAAGTTCAGCTTTGCCGCCAACCTGGATCGGGTCGGCTTCGATGCCTATCACGGCGCTCCGGCGGCGCGAAATGTCAGTGGCAGCATCAGTGGTGATCTGGGCGGTGGCGAGTTGCGCATGGACAGCAAGGATTTTTCCCTGCATCTGGACCCGATTTTCGCCAAGCCATGGCAGTACATTCAGGCCAATGCCCGACTGACCTGGAAACTCGATAAAGACGCCTTCACCTTGATCGCGCCGTACCTGAAGGTGCTGGGCGAGGAGGGCAAGATTGCCGGCGACTTCCTGATCCGCCTGCATTTCGACCACACCCAGGAAGACTACATGGACCTGCGGGTCGGTCTGGTGGACGGCGACGGTCGTTACACCGCCAAGTACTTACCGGCCATGCTCAGCCCGGGACTGGACGAATGGCTGCGTACGGCGATTCTCAAAGGTGCGGTGGACGAAGGCTTCTTCCAGTACCAGGGTTCGCTGAACCACGGGGCCGCCGAGACTGCCCGCAGCATCAGTCTGTTCTTCAAGGTTCACGATGCCGAACTGGCCTTCCAGCCAGGCTGGCCACATGTCAGCAAGGTCACGGGTGACGTGTTTGTTGAAGACAGCGGTGTGCGGATATTGGCCAGCAAGGGGCAGTTGCTCGATACCCAGGTCAGCGACGTTTACGTCAATATTCCTCATGTGCCAGCGGGGCAAAGCGTCCATTTGTTCCTCGACGGAGGATTCGCGGGCGGGTTGGGCGATGGCCTGAAAATTCTTCAGGAAGCGCCGATCGGCACCGCAGCGACCTTTGCCGGTTGGGAAGGCGAAGGCGATCTGCAAGGCAAACTGAAACTGGATATTCCGCTGGTCAAAGGCGAGCAGCCGAAGATCCTCGTCGACTTCAAGACCGCCAAGGCCCGTCTGAAACTGGCCGAACCCACCCTGGAGCTGACTCAGCTCAAGGGCGATTTCCGTTTCGACAGCACCAAGGGTTTGAGCGGGCAAAACATCACCGCGCGCGCTTTTGATAAACCCGTCACCGCACAGATTTTCGCCGATGGCGGCCCCGGCAACCTCAAGACTCGCGTCGCCGCCTCGGGCCAGGTCGAGGTCAAGAAACTGACTGACTGGCTGAGTGTGACTCAGCCGTTGCCAGTGTCCGGTGTGATCCCTTATCAGCTGCAATTGAACCTTGATGGGGCCGACAGTCAATTGGCGGTCAGCTCCAACCTCAAGGGCGTAGCAATCGATTTACCGGCGCCGTTCGGCATGGCGGCCGACGTCGGCCGTGACACCACGTTCCGCATGACCCTGCAGGGGGCGGAGCGGCGCTACTGGGTCAATTACGGTGAGCTGGCTAACTTCACGTTTGCGGCACCGCCCGGCAATTTTGCCGACGGTCGTGGCGAGTTGTTCCTGGGTGGCGGTAATGCCGTGCTACCCGGCGCCAAAGGCCTGCGGGTGCGCGGTGTGCTGTCGGAACTGGACGTCGGCCCCTGGAAGGACCTGGTAGACAAGTACGCCGGCCAGGATCCGGGCGGCAACGCCAAACAGTTGCTCAGCAGTGCGGATTTCAAGATTGGAACGCTCAGCGGTGTCGGCACTACGCTCGATCAGGCTTCCGTACAGTTGAACCGCAAACCTGCCGCGTGGGCTTTGCAACTCGACAGTCAGCAAGTGAAGGGCAGTGCCAGCATCCCCGATGCGAAAGCCGCGCCGATTGCGATCAATCTGCAATACGTGCGTTTACCGGCGCCAGACCCGAAGGTCCTGGCCGACGAAAACTCGCCAGATCCGCTGGTCTCGGTGGATCCGACGAAGATCCCGGCACTGGATATCACCATCAATCAGCTGTTCCAGGGCCAAGACCTCGTCGGGGCCTGGTATCTGAAAGTCCGTCCGACCGCCAAGGGCATTGCGTTTACCACGCTGGATCTGGGCCTCAAGGGCATTCTCCTGCAGGGCAGCGGCGGTTGGGAAGGTGTGCCCGGTTCCAGCAGCAGTTGGTACAAGGGCCGGATCAGCGGCAAGAATCTCGCCGATGTACTGAAGGGCTGGGGCTTTGCACCGAGTGTCACCAGTGAAGATTTTCATATGGATGTCGATGGTCGCTGGCCCGGTTCGCCGGCCTGGCTGGCCACCAAGCGCTTCTCTGGAACCCTCGATGCTTCGCTGAATAAAGGCCAATTTGTTGAAGTTGAGGGCAGCGCCCAGGCGTTGCGCGTGTTTGGCTTGCTGAACTTCAACTCCATCGGCCGCCGGCTGCGTCTGGACTTCTCCGACCTGTTCGGCAAAGGCTTGAGTTACGACCGGGTCAAAGGCCTGCTGGTCGGGACCAACGGCGTATATGTGACGCGTGAGCCGATCCGGCTGACCGGTCCGTCGAGCAATATCGAACTCAACGGGACGCTGGACCTGGTGGGCGATAAGGTCGATGCCAAGTTATTGGTGACGTTGCCCGTGACCAACAACCTGCCGATTGCCGCGCTGATCGTCGGTGCACCGGCTATCGGCGGCGCGCTGTTCCTGATCGATAAGCTCATCGGTGACCGTGTGGCGCGTTTCGCCAGCGTCCAATACACCGTCAAGGGGCCGTGGAAAGAGCCGAAAATCACCTTCGACAAGCCTTTTTGACTTTCTTTTTGAAAAGCCACGTCTCGGGCCGATGGAGTAGCATGGCCGTAAGTCCCCTGTATGTGTTGATTCCAGATTAGGGAAAGCCATGTCTGTAGCGGTGATTCAAATGGTCAGCCAGAGCGATGTGCTGGCCAATCTGGCCCAGGCCCGTCTGCTGCTCGAGCAAGCGGCGTCCAGTGGTGCGCAGCTTGCCGTACTGCCGGAAAACTTCGCCGCCATGGGCCGTCGCGACATTGCCGACATCGGCCGCGCCGAGGCGTTGGGCGAAGGCCCGATCCTGCCATGGTTGAAACAGACCGCCCGCGACCTCAAGTTATGGATAGTGGCCGGCACATTGCCGTTGCCGCCGGTGGATCAACCGACGGCCAAAGTGCATGCCTGCTCGCTGCTGGTGGATGACCGCGGCGAAACCGTTGCACGGTATGACAAGTTGCACCTCTTCGACGTCGATGTGGCGGACAATCGCGGGCGTTATCGCGAATCCGATGACTATGCTTATGGCAGTGGGGTTGTCGTGGCGGACACGCCCGTCGGTCGAGTCGGGCTGACGGTGTGTTACGACCTGCGCTTCCCGGAGCTGTACAGCGAATTACGCGCTGCCGGTGCGGAGTTGATTACCGCGCCGTCGGCCTTTACCGCGGTGACCGGCGCGGCGCATTGGGAGGTATTGATTCGCGCGCGGGCCATCGAAACTCAATGTTATGTGCTCGCGGCTGCCCAGGGTGGGACGCATCCGGGGCCACGGGAAACCTATGGCCATGCCGCGATTATCGACCCGTGGGGACGTGTGCTGGCGCAACAGGATCAAGGCGAGGCCGTGCTGCTGGCCGAACGCGATAGCAGCGAACAGGCGTCCATCAGGGCGCGGATGCCGGTGTCCAGTCACCGGCGCTTTTTCTCGCAGGGCGCCCGGCGACCTGCCTCAGAACGATGAATTTAAGGCGTAAAGCATATGAGCGAGTTGTTGTCCTCAGTCAGTGAACACCTCCTGGCGCCCGGCGGCGTAACGATCGAGAGCCTGCAAGGTGTGCTCGGCGATCTGGCCGGCCCGGGCATCGATGCCGCCGACCTGTATTTCCAAGGGCAGATTTCCGAGTCCTGGGCGCTGGAAGACGGGATCGTCAAGGAAGGCAGCTTCAACCTCGACCAAGGTGTCGGCGTGCGCGCGCAATCGGGTGAGAAAACCGGTTTTGCCTACAGCAATGCCATTACCCTCGAAGCCCTCGGCGCCGCAGCCCGTGCGGCGCGTTCGATCTCCCGCGCCGGTCAGAACGGCACGGTGCAAGCCTTCACGACTCAGGATGTCGCCCAGTTGTACGGGCCGGACAACCCGTTGGAAGTGATGACCCGTGCCGAGAAGGTCGAACTGCTCAAACGCATCGACGTCGCGACTCGCGCCCTCGACCCGCGTATCCAGCAAGTTACCGTGAGCATGGCCGGTGTCTGGGAACGAATCCTCGTCGCTTCCACCGACGGCGGCCTGGCAGCCGATGTACGGCCGTTGGTGCGCTTTAACGTCAGCGTGATCGTCGAGCAGAACGGTCGCCGTGAGCGCGGCGGGCATGGCGGTGGCGGTCGTACCGATTACCGTTATTTCCTCAGCGATGACCGCGCCATGAGCTATGCCCGTGAAGCGCTGCGTCAGGCGTTGGTGAATCTGGAAGCCATTCCTGCGCCGGCCGGTACGTTGCCGGTGGTGCTGGGTTCGGGCTGGTCCGGCGTATTGCTGCACGAAGCGGTCGGCCACGGCCTGGAAGGCGACTTCAACCGCAAGGGCAGTTCCGCCTACAGCGGGCGCATGGGCGAAATGGTTGCGTCCAAGCTCTGCACCATCGTCGATGACGGCACGCTGGCCGGTCGTCGCGGTTCCCTGAGCGTCGATGATGAAGGCACCCCGACCGAGTGCACGACGCTGATCGAAAACGGCGTACTCAAAGGCTACATGCAGGACAAACTCAACGCCCGTCTGATGGGCGTGGCCCGAACCGGTAACGGTCGTCGCGAATCCTATGCGCACCTGCCAATGCCGCGCATGACCAACACCTACATGCTGGCGGGCGAAAGCGACCCGGCAGAAATCATCGCCTCGGTGAAGCGAGGCATCTACTGCGCCAACCTCGGCGGTGGTCAGGTGGACATCACCAGCGGCAAATTCGTGTTCTCCACCAGTGAGGCGTACCTGATCGAAGACGGCAAAATCACGGCCCCGGTCAAAGGCGCGACGTTGATCGGCAACGGGCCGGAGGCCATGAGCAAGGTGTCGATGGTCGGTAACGATCTGGCGCTGGACAGCGGCGTGGGGACGTGTGGCAAGGATGGGCAGTCGGTGCCGGTGGGTGTCGGCCAGCCAACGCTGAAAATCGATGCGATCACTGTGGGTGGCACAGGATCGTAAAGGATGGAGCTTCGGGTGAGTTGCGAGGCAACTCACCCGATTCGGGACTTAACGCAGACCGCGTTGAGTCTCGTCCAGCTCACGGATGTACTTGAAGATTTTACGGCTCGATGCCGGTGGCTTGTTGGTCGCCAGTTCGTGCTGGGCCTGACGGATCAGGGAGCGCAATTGCTGACGATCAGCCTCCGGGTAGTCGACCACGAACTTCTCCAGGACCGCATCGTCGCCCGCGATCAAGCGATCGCGCCAGCGTTCCAGGCCATGGAAACGTTCGTTGTACTGCCGAGTGGAGGCATCGAGTTGATCGAGCAGAGTCAGAATGGCGTCAGTGTCCTGATCGCGCATCAGTTTGCCGATGAACATAAGGTGCCGTTTGCGCGCGATATTCGCGGTGTGCTTGGGCGCATCGGCCAGGGCCCGGCGCATAGCGTCGGTCAACGGCAGTTTTGCCAGCAAGTCAGGCTTGAGCGTTGTAAGGCGCTCGCCAAGGTCAACCAGAGCATGAAGCTCGCGTTTAACCTGGGTTTTGCTTTTTTCTCCCGTATCGAGGGAGTCGTCGTAAGAATCAACCATGGTGGCCGTCCGCAAAGAAACGCCGCCATGATAACCAGTCGGGGGCCGCTTGTCCGGCCCGGTCGCTCGAAGGCCTTAGCCGAAAGCAGAATTTGAGTGGAGAACAGCATGAGTGCAGTTGAAAGCGTCGGCCCACAAGCGTTGCCGGCACTGCAAGAACAAGTCGAGCAGATCATCGCTGAAGCCAAGCGCCAAGGTGCCAGTGCCTGTGAAGTGGCGGTGTCCCTGGAGCAGGGCCTGTCCACCTCGGTACGTCAGCGTGAAGTCGAAACCGTCGAATTCAACCGCGATCAGGGCTTCGGCATCACCTTGTACGTTGGCCAGCGCAAGGGCTCGGCCAGCACGTCCGCCAGCGGTCCTGAAGCCATTCGCGAAACCGTCGCTGCGGCGCTGGCCATCGCCAAACACACCTCCGAAGACGAAGCCTCGGGTCTGGCAGATGCGGCGCTGATGGCCAAGGATCTGCAGGATTTCGACCTGTTCCACGAATGGGACATCACCCCGGAGCAAGCCATCGAGCAGGCCCTAGCCTGTGAAGCGGCGGCATTTGCCACCGACAGCCGGATCAAGAACGCCGACGGCACCACCCTCAGCACCCATCAGGGCTGCCGTGTTTACGGCAACAGCCACGGTTTTATCGGCGGCTACGCGTCGACCCGGCACAGCCTGAGCTGCGTGATGATCGCCGAAGCCGACGGCCAGATGCAGCGCGATTACTGGTACGACGTGAACCGTCAGGGCAATTTGCTGGCCTCTGCGGAGAGCATCGGCCAACGTGCCGCGCAACGGGCGGCGAGCCGTCTGGGCGCGCGTCCGGTGCCGACCTGCGAAGTGCCGGTGCTGTTTTCCGCGGAACTGGCCGGTGGTTTGTTCGGCAGTTTCCTCTCGGCGATTTCCGGCGGCAGTCTGTATCGCAAATCCTCGTTCCTTGAAGGCACGCTGGGACAGAAACTGTTCCCGGAATGGCTGACCATCGATGAGCGTCCGCACTTGATGCGCGCCATGGGCAGTTCGGCGTTCGATGGCGATGGTCTGGCGACTTACGCCAAACCGTTCGTCGAAAAAGGCGAGTTGGTCTCGTACATTCTCGGCACGTACTCGGGCCGTAAACTCGGGATGCCGAGCACTGCCAACGCTGGTGGCGTGCACAACCTGTTCGTCACCCATGGCGACGAAGATCAGGCGGCCTTGCTGCGCCGCATGGGTCGTGGCCTGCTGGTGACTGAATTGATGGGTCAGGGCCTGAACATGGTCACCGGCGATTACTCCCGTGGCGCGGCGGGTTACTGGGTCGAGAATGGCGAAATCCAGTTTGCGGTTCAGGAAGTGACCATCGCCGGCAACATGCGTGACATGTTCAAACAGATCGTTGCGGTCGGTAATGACCTGGAACTGCGCAGCAACATTCGTACAGGTTCGGTGCTGATCGAGCGGATGACAGTAGCGGGTAGCTAAACCCTTACCGTTACACAAAGAAAGGCGCGCCACCCATCGTTGGGTGGCGCGCCTTTTTTGTGGGTTGATTTTCGCGGGGTTGTTTTGGTTCTCATTATCATCTAATAATAAATCTCATTACCGAATGAGCCCGGATCATGAGTTCTGCCTTGCACGAGCAGCCTTACCTCGAAAGCTGGCGCTGGATGAGTCGCCAGATCCGTTGCGCGATGGCCCCCGATGAGCCTCGCCTGATCGAACATTACCTGGCCGAAGGTCGGTATCTCGCCTGTTGCACGGCAACCTCTCCCTGGACCATCGCCGAAACTTCTTTCCGTCTGTTGCTCGACACCGCCGCCGATGTCGCGCTGCCCTGGCACTGGCGCACCTACTGCCTGGACCAGGCCTGGCGCCCATTGCGCGAACTCGAACGCCTCTCTCTGTGCAAATGCCGCCTCAAGCGCTGGCAAAGCTACACCTGGCAACTGGCGACCTGCGAGTTGCAGCCTTCGATTCCTCTCATAGAACTGGTGCAAGGATTTTCTGATGAACAAGACTCGTATTGAGCGCGACAGCATGGGCGAACTTCAGGTCCCAATGGATGCGCTCTATGGCGCGCAGACCCAGCGCGCGGTGGATAACTTTCCCATCAGCGGCAAACCGATGCCCGTGCAGTTCATCCGCGCGCTGATCCTGGCCAAGGCCGCCGCTGCCCGAGCCAACGTCGAGCTCGAACAAATCAGCGAATCCCAGGGCACAGCCATTGTCGATGCGGCGCTGGGTCTGCTCCAAAGCGACTTCATGCAGCATTTTCCGGTGGATATCTTCCAGACCGGTTCCGGCACCAGTTCGAACATGAACGCCAACGAAGTGATCGCCACCTTGGCCAGCCGCCTGCTCGGCGAGCCGGTGAACCCCAACGATCACGTCAATTGCGGCCAAAGCAGCAACGACATCATCCCGACCTCCCTCCACGTCAGTGCGGCGTTGGCGTTGCACGAGCAATTGTTGCCGGCGCTGGTGCGTCTGGTTCAGGTGATCGAACGCAAGGCCGAAGAGGTTCATCACCACGTCAAAACTGGTCGCACTCACTTGATGGACGCCATGCCGGTGCGCATGAGCCAGGTGCTCAACGGTTGGGCGCAGCAGCTCAAGGCCAACATCGGTCATCTGCAGGATCTGCTGCCGAGTCTGCAATCCCTGGCTCAGGGCGGCACGGCAGTGGGCACCGGAATCAACGCCCATCCGCAATTCGCGGCGCGTTTCAGTGAGCAGATGAGCAAGCTGACCCAAGTGCAATTCAAACCGGGCGAGGATCTGTTTGCGCTGATCGGCTCTCAGGACACGGCGGTCAGTGTTTCCGGCCAGCTCAAGGCCACGGCCGTTTCGCTGATGAAAATCGCCAACGACCTGCGCTGGATGAACTCCGGCCCGCTGGCCGGTCTTGGTGAAATCGAACTCGAAGCCTTGCAGCCGGGTTCTTCGATCATGCCTGGCAAGGTCAACCCGGTGATCCCGGAAGCGACCGCCATGGTCGCCGCTCAGGTCATCGGCAATGACACGGTTATCACTATCGCCGGTCAGTCGGGCAATTTTGAGCTGAATGTGATGCTGCCGATCATCGCCCAGAACCTGCTGAGCAGCATCGAGTTGCTGGCCAACTCCAGCCTTCTGCTGGGTGAAAAGGCCATCGCCAGCTTCAAGGTCAACGAAGCCAGGCTGAAGGAAGCGCTGTCGCGAAACCCGATCCTCGTTACCGCACTCAACCCGATCATTGGTTACCAAAAAGCCGCGGAGATCGCCAAGAAGGCCTATCAACAGGGCCGTCCGGTAATCGATGTCGCTCTCGAACACACCGACCTGACCCGCAGCCAGCTTGAGGTTTTGCTGGACCCGGAAAAACTCACCGCAGGCGGCGTGTAACCACCGCAACCGCTTTGGAGGCTCACCATGGAACACTGGAAACGCACGATCGAACGGGCAAATCGTTGTTTCATGCTGGGCGAATACGTCGATGCCCGCGAGGCTTACTTGCAGGCATTGGCCCTGGCCCAGGTGTTGTTCGAGCGCTGGGCGGATGCCGACGAAGCGGTGGCGGCCTGCGTGATTTCCCACCACAACCTGGCGGATCTGCATTTGCGTCTGAACCAGCCAGAGGAGAGCGCCGAGTACCTGTGCGCCATCCATCAGCGATTGTTGCAGACCATGCAGGACCCACGACTGGCGCCGGCCCTGCGTGAAGCAGCGTTGCGCCAGAGCAGCAAGACCTACGTCGAGCTGCTGAATTTCATCAGCGAACACGGCGAATATCCGCGCACCCATCGTCTGCTGCACATCGATGCCGCCTCGCCTGCGCCCCTACATCATGGAGTTCATTGAAATGGCTTTTACCTTGCCTGCCTTGCCCTACGCCTACGACGCCCTGGAACCGCACATCGATGCGCAGACCATGGAAATCCACTACACCAAGCACCACCAGACTTACATCAACAACCTCAACGCTGCGGTGGAAGGCACAGAGTTTGCCGAGTGGCCGGTGGAAAAACTGGTGTCTGCTGTCCAGCAACTGCCGGAGAAGCAGCGCGCGGCGGTGATCAATCAGGGCGGCGGGCATGCCAACCATTCGCTGTTCTGGGAAGTGATGGCCCCCAACGGCGGCGGCAATCCTGACGGCTCCTTGGCTGAGGCGATCGATGAGCAACTGGGCGGCCTGAGCAGTTTCAAGGAAGCCTTCACCAAAGCCGCGCTGACTCGTTTCGGCAGCGGCTGGGCGTGGCTCAGTGTGACGCCGCAAAAGACGCTGGTCGTTGAAAGCAGCGGCAATCAGGACAGTCCATTGATGAACGGCAATACGCCAATCCTCGGCCTGGATGTCTGGGAGCACGCTTATTACCTGCAATACCAGAACCGTCGCCCGGAATACATCAACGCGTTTTACAACGTGATCAATTGGCCTGAAGTCGCTACGCGCTATCAGGCTGCACTGGTTTAAGACTTCTGCAAAAACAATCCAAGGCTGGCTATGGGCACTGAAACACTGGCGATCGGAAGTGGACGAATGTTTCGTTACGCATTCGGATCGCTGCTACTGCTGGCAGGCATGACGTTATTGGTTGCCCAAGGCTTGGCGTGGCTGGACCTCGAGCCGAAACTGCTGCGCGCGCTGCAAGGCGGGGCGATCTGCGCTCTGGGCACAGCGTTGGGTGCGGTGCCCGTGCTGGTGATTCGACGGATGCCTCAGGCGGTCTGCGATACGCTGCTCGGCTTCGGGGCTGGGGTGATGCTCGCGGCGACAGCGTTTTCGTTGATCGTTCCGGGGATCTCTGCCGCTGAATACCTGGGGCTGACGCCTTGGGCGGCCAGCGGACTGATCAGTTTCGGCATCATGCTGGGTGCGTTCGGATTGTTCCTGGTTGATCGCAAGGTGTCAGGTGCGTCGCCGGAAATGCTCGTAGGCACGCTGGAGCGACCGGTCATCCCGCCGCGGATCTGGTTGTTTGTGTTTGCGATCATTGCCCACAACATCCCCGAAGGCATGGCGGTCGGTGTGTCGGCGGGGGGTGGCATGCCCGACGCCGATAGCCTGGCCATGGGCATCGCGTTGCAGGATGTGCCGGAAGGTCTGGTGATCGCGCTGGTATTGGCCGGGGCAGGGATGTCGCGGGTCAAGGCGTTCCTGATGGGTGCTGCGTCAGGTCTGGTCGAGCCGGTCTTCGCGTTGTTGTGCGCCTGGCTAGTGAGCCTGGCCGAATTGTTGTTGCCCTTGGGGTTGGCGCTGGCGGCCGGGGCAATGTTGCTGGTGGTCACCCATGAAGTCATCCCCGAGTCGCGCCGCAATGGTCACGACAAGCTTGCAAGTCTTGGGTTGCTGATCGGGTTTTGCTTGATGATGGTGATGGATACAGCGTTGGCTTAACGGCTGAACACGATCTTTGTAGCAGCTGGCGAAGCCTGCGTTCGGCTGCGTAGCAGTCGTGAACCCTGCTCACACGGTCTGCCTGACATACCGCAGAGCCCAATTTTACGACTGCTACGCAGCCGAACGCAGCCTTCGGCAGCTGCTACAGGGGCGAGTTGTTATTCGCCTTCGCCGAAGTAGTCATTGATCAAATTCACCAATGCCTGCAGCGCCTCATCAGCCTGTTCACCTTCGGTGCTCAGGTGGATTTTGGTGCCCTTGCCCGCAGCGAGCATCATCATTGCCATGATGCTTTTTCCGTCGACCGTGGATTCCGGCGTGCGTCCTACTCTGATCGTGCAATCCTTGAACTCACCGGCGACGCCAACGAATTTTGCAGAAGCGCGGGCATGCAGGCCCAGCTTGTTGATGATTTCAATTTCCAGAGCAGGCATCGCGGTGTGAATCCTTTAGCTGAGGTCGCGGTGGCGAACCTGGACGTTCTTCAGGGATTTTTGCAGGGCCTGGCCCAGACGTTCGGTCAGGTAGACGGAGCGGTGATGGCCGCCGGTGCAACCAATGGCAATGGTGACATAAGCGCGGTTGCTGGCGGCAAAGCGTGGTAGCCACTTGAACAAGTAGGTGGATATGTCCTGGAACATCTCTTCGACGTCCGGCTGTGCCGCCAGGTACTCGGCAACCGGTTGGTCGAGCCCGGACTGATCGCGCAACTCTGGCTTCCAGTAAGGGTTCGGCAGGCAGCGCACGTCGAACACCAGATCAGCGTCCACCGGCATGCCACGCTTGAAGCCGAAAGACTCCACCAGGAACGCCGTACCGGGTTCCGGCTGGTTCAGCAGGCGCAGCTTGATGGTGTCTCGCAGCTGATACAGGTTCAGGTTGGTGGTGTTTACTTTGAGATCGGCGAGGTCGGCAATCGGCCCGAGCAGGGCGGTCTCATCGTCGATGGCTTCGGCCAGCGAGCGATTGGCATTGCTTAGCGGGTGACGACGGCGGGTTTCCGAGAAACGTTTAAGCAAGGTTTCTTCGTCGGCGTCCAGATAAAGCACATCACACTGGATATGCCGGCTGCGCACTTCTTCCAGTAGTTCGGGAAACCGCGACAGGTGACTCGGCAAGTTGCGCGCATCGATGGATACGGCAACCAGCGGTTGTGCCAGCTCGGTGTGAATCAACGCGCGTTCGGCCAGTTCCGGCAGCAGGCCGGCGGGCAGGTTGTCGATGCAGTAGTAGCCGTTGTCCTCGAGAACATCGAGTGCGGTACTTTTACCTGAGCCGGAGCGGCCACTGACGATGATCAAGCGCATGATTAATGACCGTTTTGCTCGTCCAGGACAACCTGATACAAGGCTTCATTGCTCGGGGCGCTGCGCAGTTTTTCGCGCACTTCCTTGCGGTCGAGCATGCTGGCGATCTGGCGCAGTAACTCCAGGTGCGCATCGGTAGCGGCTTCCGGGACCAGCAGAACGAACAGCAGGTCAACCGGGGCACCGTCGATGGCGTCGAAATCAATGGGTGCATCAAGGTGCATCAGGGCGCTGATGGGCGAGGTGCAGCCCTTCAGGCGGCAGTGGGGAATGGCGATGCCGTTGCCAAAACCGGTTGAGCCGAGTTTTTCACGGGCAATCAGAGCCTCGAAGACATCTTGCATCTCCAGATCCGGCACTTCTTTGTGGATAAGGTTGGCAATTTGCTCAAGGGCTTTCTTTTTACTGCCGCCCGGCACGTTCACGAGGGAACGGCCGGGGGTCAGGATGCTTTCAAGTCGGATCATGGGTTGGGAGTGTTAACGACCGGTCGCGCCCTGGAGGAGGCTTTGGGTCTTTTCCTTATGCTTTTTGAGTTGTTTATCCAGCTTGTCGGTCAGTGCGTCGATCGCCGCGTACATATCGGTATGCTCCGCGTTTGCGACCACTTCATTGCCGGGAATATGCAGCGTGGCTTCGATTTTCTGCTTGAGCTTTTCGACCGTCATCGTGACTTGCACGTTGGTGATTTTGTCGAAATGCCTCTCTAATCGTTCGAGTTTTTCGCCGATGTAGGTGCGAAGAGGTTCGGTCACTTCCAGTTGGTGTCCACTGATGTTGACTTGCATACAGCTTCTCCTTCGTTGCCAGTGCATAAAGCGGCAGGCAGAAATGCCTGCCACTGGAACGCTGTGGCGTGGCTCTACATCAACCGCTTACGTTCGCTCGAAGGCGCGATCCCGAGGGATTCGCGGTACTTGGCGACGGTGCGGCGAGCCACCTGAATGCCTTGTGCCTCCAGTAAACCAGCGATCTTGCTGTCACTCAACGGCTTTTTCTGATTTTCCGCGGCAACCAGTTTTTTGATGATCGCGCGGATCGCCGTGGACGAGCATTCACCGCCCTCGGAGGTGCTGACGTGGCTGGAGAAAAAGTATTTCAGTTCATATATGCCCCGAGGGGTATGCATGAATTTCTGCGTGGTCACCCGTGAAATCGTCGACTCGTGCATGCCCACCGCTTCGGCGATGTCATGCAGGACCAGCGGTTTCATGGCTTCGTCGCCGTATTCAAGAAAACCGCGCTGATGCTCGACGATCTGAGTGGCTACTTTCATCAGGGTTTCGTTGCGGCTTTGCAGGCTCTTGATGAACCAGCGGGCCTCTTGCAACTGATTGCGCATGAAGGTGTTGTCAGCGCTGGTGTCGGCGCGGCGCACGAAACCGGCGTATTGAGCGTTGACCCGCAGTCGTGGCACGGACTCCTGGTTCAGCTCGACCAGCCAGCGCTCGTTGTCCTTGCGTACGATCACGTCGGGAACGACGTATTCGGCTTCGCTGGACTCGATCTGCGAGCCTGGGCGCGGGTTGAGGCTCTGCACCAGTTCAATCACTTGGCGCAGTTCGTCTTCCTTGAGCTTCATGCGACGCATCAGCTGGCTGTAATCGCGGCTGCCGAGCAGGTCGATGTAATCGGTGACCAGGCGTTTGGCCTCGACCAGCCAAGGCGTCTTGGCGGGCAACTGACGCAATTGCAGCAGCAGGCATTCGCCCAGGTTGCGGGCACCGATGCCAGCGGGTTCGAATTGCTGGATGCGGTGCAGGACGGCTTCGATTTCGTCCAGTTCGATGTCCAGTTCCGGGTCGAAGGCTTCGAGAATCTCCTCGAGGGTTTCGTCCAGGTAGCCCTGATTGTTGATGCAGTCGATCAGGGTCACGGCGATCAGGCGATCAGTGTCGGACATCGGTGCCAGATTCAGTTGCCACAGCAGGTGGCTTTGCAGGCTTTCGCCGGCCGATGTACGGGTGGTGAAGTCCCACTCGTCATCGTCGTTGCTCGGCAGGCTGCTGGCGCTGGTCTGGTAGACGTCTTCCCACGCAGTATCGACGGGCAGTTCGTTGGGGATGCGTTCGTTCCAGTCGCCTTCCTCGAGGTTATCAACCGTCGGGGCGGTTTCCTGGTAGGAGGGTTCCTGAATGTCGACGTTGGGTTGCTGTTCGGCTTTGTCGGCCAAGGGGTCGGCGTTATCGAAGTCGTCGCCTTCTTCCTGGCGTTCGAGCATCGGATTGGACTCCAGGGCCTCCTGGATTTCCTGTTGCAGGTCCAGGGTCGACAATTGGAGCAGGCGGATGGCCTGTTGCAGCTGCGGTGTCATCGTCAGCTGCTGGCCCATTCTCAAGACTAGCGATGGTTTCATGGCAGGGGCTTAACACCTTATTCGCCGGCGCACATGCGCCATCCACTACAGGGCGCCGGAGCGCCAAACATAAGCAAATTATATGCCCGAAACTGCAGCGTTTGCCTAGAGCGCTGTAACAATAAAAAAATGTTGATTTTTTATCGAGACAAGCGCCCGAGCAACCAGCCAGACACCTCAGTGCTTACAGGCGGAACTCATGGCCCAGATACACTTCCTTGACCAGGTCGTTGGCCAGGATGGTGGCAGAGTCACCTTCGGCGATCAGCTGGCCATCGTTGACGATGTAGGCGGTTTCGCAGATATCCAGGGTTTCACGGACGTTGTGGTCAGTAATCAGCACGCCAATGCCCTTGGCCTTGAGGTGATAGATGATCTGCTTGATGTCGCCCACCGAAATCGGGTCCACGCCGGCGAACGGTTCGTCGAGCAGGATGAATTTCGGGTTGGTGGCCAGTGCCCGGGCTATTTCCACACGGCGGCGTTCACCACCGGACAGGCTCATCCCGAGGTTGTCGCGGATGTGGCTGATGTGGAATTCCTGCAGCAGGCTTTCCAGCTCTTTGCGACGACCGGCCTTGTCGAGTTCCTTGCGGGTCTCGAGGATCGCCATGATGTTGTCGGCTACCGAGAGTTTGCGGAAGATCGATGCTTCTTGCGGAAGATAGCCGATGCCGGCCTTCGCACGACCGTGCATAGGCTGGTGGCTGACATCCATGTCGTCAATCAGTACGCGGCCCTGATCGGCCTGTACCAGGCCGACAATCATGTAAAAGCAGGTGGTCTTGCCGGCGCCGTTGGGACCCAGCAGGCCGACGATCTGACCGCTGTCGATCGACAGGCTGACGTCGCGCACGACCTGGCGGCTCTTGTAGCTCTTGGCCAGATGCTGAGCTTTCAGAGTTGCCATTACTGGGCCTTTTGCTCGTCGGTTTTCTTCTTCGGCTGGATCACCATGTCGATGCGCGGACGCGACTCGGTGACCTTGTTGCCCGTCGCACGACCGGCGCTCGCAAGCTTTTTGACCGTGTCGTAGACGATTTTCTCGCCTTGGGTGACGTTGTTGTCCTTGTCGATGACTTTCGCCTTGTCGATCAGCACAACGCGGTTTTGCGAGGCGTGGTACTGAATAGTCACTCCCCAGCCCTGAACAGGCTTGGTGTCGCCCTGGGTTTGCAGTTGCTCGAAATAGGCGAGGTTGCCCACCGAAGTCACCACGTCGATGTCGCCGGTCGGGGTGCGGGTGATGGTCACAGTATTGCCTTTAACGATCATCGAGCCCTGAGTGATGATCACGTCACCTTTATAGGTGGCAATGCCATTCTTGTCGTCCAGCTGGGCGTCGTCGGCCTGGATGCGGATAGGCTGCGCTTGATCGGTCGGCAGAGCCCAGGCGCTCACGCTTCCCAGTGCTGCGCTCAGACCGAGCAAAATAGGGAGGGTTTTAACGAGCCTCATACTGTCCTCTTACGTTAGATAGCAGGTGTATCCTGCTTTCTTTCAAATACGCTTTCATTCCCTTGCCAGTCGACACACCACCAGCGCCGTCGATTCTAACGGGTTGCTCGGTTTGCGCATATTGCTGCTGCGGGAACACTGTCATGCGGGTGCTGGTAATCAGGGTCTTGCGGTTTTTCTCGTCGAAGCGCGTGATGCGCACCGAGTCAATCAGTTCGACCTGGGTGCCGTCGGGATTCACTTCGCCGTGCTCGCTCTGGATATGCCACGGAAACTCGGTGCCGCGGAACATGTTCAGGTCGGGATTGGTCAACAGCGTCACTTCGGTGGCTTTCAGGTGTTCAACCTTGTCGGACGTCATTTCGTATTGCAGTTTGCCGTCCGGCAGGTATTGCACGCTGTGGGCGTTGATCGCGTAATAGTCGATCGCGGTTTCATCGATCTTTGCCACCGGCTGGTCGAGGAAGCGTTCCGGGCTGATGTTCCAGTAGCCGACCGCCGCGAATATCGCTGCGATGCAACCGAACACCAGGAATTTGCGAATCTTTTTGCTCAGCATAGTTGGCTCACAGGTACGCGGCGTTTGCCGCATCAAGGCGGCCCTGCGCGAGCAGGATCAATTCGCAGAATTCTCGAGCGGCACCCTCGCCACCGCGGGCCTGGGTGATGCCGTGGGCGTGTTCACGGACGAAACTGGCAGCGTTTGCCACCGCCATGCCCAGGCCGACGCGGCGAATCACCGGCAGGTCCGGCAGGTCGTCGCCGAGATAGGCTACTTGCTCATAGCTTAGGTTGAGTTGGGCAAGAAGTTCGTCGAGCACCACCAGTTTGTCTTCGCGCCCCTGGTACACGTGTGGAATACCGAGGTTCTTCGCTCGTCGCTCGACCACCGGGGTCTTGCGGCCGCTGATGATAGCGGTCTGCACACCGGCTGCCATCAACATCTTGATGCCTTGGCCGTCGAGGGTGTTGAACGTCTTGAATTCGCTGCCGTCTTCGAGGAAGTACAGGCGTCCGTCGGTCAGTACGCCATCGACGTCGAAAACCGCCAGTTTGATGTTCTTGCCGCGTTGCAGCAGGTCGGTGCTCATCACATTACTCCTGCGCGCAGCAGATCGGACAGGTTGAAGGCGCCGATCGGACGGTCCTCCTTGTCCACCACTACCAGCGCGTTGATTCGATGGTCTTCCATGATTTTCAGGGCTTCGGCTGCCAGCATATCGGCCCGGGCGGTCTTGCCATGAACAGTCATGACCTCGTCGATGGTCGTATGGTGGATGTCGATGGTCCGGTCAAGGGTGCGGCGCAAGTCGCCGTCGGTGAAGATCCCGGCCAGTTTGCCGTCGGCCTCCACAATCGCGGTCATGCCCAGGCCCTTGCGGGTCATTTCCATCAAGGCGTCCTTGAGTAGCGTGCCACGTTGCACCTGGGGCAGCTCTGCGCCGGCGTGCATGACGGTTTCCACTTTCAGCAGCAGGCGTCGGCCAAGCGCGCCGCCGGGGTGGGAAAAGGCGAAATCTTCAGCGGTAAAACCGCGGGCTTCCAGCAGCGCAACGGCCAGGGCGTCGCCCATGACCAGCGCGGCAGTGGTCGACGAGGTCGGTGCCAGGTTTAGCGGGCAGGCTTCGTGCTCGACGTGCACGTTGAGGTTGACTTCGGCAGCCTTCGCCAGCGGTGAGTCAGGGTTGCCGGTCATGCTGATCAATTGAATGCCCAGGCGTTTGATCAGCGGCAGCAGGGTGACGATTTCATTGGTGGAACCGGAGTTCGACAGCGCCAGGATGATGTCGTCGCGGGTGATCATGCCCATATCGCCGTGGCTGGCTTCGGCCGGGTGCACGAAAAAGGCCGTGGTGCCGGTGCTGGCCAGGGTGGCGGCGATCTTGTTGCCGATGTGCCCGGATTTGCCCATGCCGACCACGACTACGCGGCCTTTGCTGGCCAGAATCATCTCGCAAGCGCGTACGAAATCTGCGTCGATACGGGGCAACAAGCCTTGTACGGCTTCCAGTTCGAGGCGGATGGTGCGTTGTGCTGATTGAATCAGGTCGCTGGATTGGCTCATGTCAGAAATCGTATAGCCTGATGAAAAGGCGGCGATTATAGCGGTAATGATCAAAACCCTCACGCAAGTTCGTCGCGCTTTGTCATTGCCGGTTACCGAATACCCTTAAATATAAGCTTTTACCCCGTCATGTTGCTGAACATGGCCTGGCTTGGGCCTTGGGCGCTTGGCCATTGCGGTGATATAGTTCGCCGCCAGTTCGGCCTGCCCGGGAGGTATGTGCTTTCGCCAGAAAGTCAGGCGTCCGAGTGAGAGGCTGCATCGCAAGGAGTTTAGATGAGTGCCGATAAAGCCTACGCGGTCGAGCTGAAGGGACTGTCCTTCAAGCGCGGAACGCGCAGCATTTTCAATAACGTCGATATACGCATCCCGCGCGGCAAGGTCACCGGCATCATGGGGCCTTCCGGGTGTGGCAAGACTACGCTGTTGCGGTTGATGGGCGCACAGTTGCGGCCCACCAAAGGCGAAGTCTGGGTCAATGGACAGAACCTGCCGAAACTGTCGCGCAGTGATCTGTTCGATGCGCGAAAGCACATGGGCGTGCTGTTTCAGAGTGGCGCACTGTTCACCGATCTCGATGTGTTCGAGAACGTCGCCTTTCCGCTACGCGTTCATACCGAACTGCCGGAAGAAATGATCCGGGACATTGTCCTGCTCAAATTGCAGGCCGTGGGCTTGCGTGGCGCCATCGACCTGATGCCTGACGAGTTGTCCGGCGGCATGAAACGTCGCGTCGCGCTGGCCCGGGCGATCGCCCTCGATCCGCAGATCCTCATGTATGACGAGCCTTTTGTCGGCCAGGACCCCATCGCCATGGGTGTGCTGGTGCGTCTGATCCGGCTGCTCAACGATGCGCTGGGCATCACCAGTATCGTGGTCTCCCACGACCTGGCCGAGACCGCGAGCATTGCCGATTACATCTATGTCGTCGGCGAAGGGCAGGTGTTGGGGCAGGGCACTCCCGAGGAGCTGATGAACTCGCAGGAGCCACGCATCCGTCAATTCATGACAGGCGAGCCTGACGGTCCGGTCGCCTATCACTTTCCAGCGACGGATTACCGCGCAGATCTTCTGGGGCAGCGTTGATGCGCAAGATTTCACTAATAGAACGGGTTCGCCGGTTCGGCCACTCTGGCATTGACGTGCTGGGGGTGTTCGGCCGTTCGGCGATATTCCTGTTTCATGCCTTGCTTGGCCGTGGCGGCATTGGCGGCGGTTTTGGCTTGCTGATCAAGCAACTGCATTCGGTGGGCGTAATGTCCCTGGTGATCATCGTGGTCTCCGGGGTATTCATCGGCATGGTGCTGGCGCTGCAAGGCTTCAATATTCTATCCAGCTATGGTTCTGAGCAAGCGGTCGGCCAGATGGTTGCGCTGACGCTGTTGCGCGAACTGGGGCCCGTGGTCACGGCATTGCTGTTCGCCGGGCGCGCCGGTTCGGCATTGACTGCCGAAATCGGCAACATGAAGTCCACCGAGCAGTTGTCCAGTCTGGAAATGATTGGCGTCGACCCGCTCAAGTACATCATTGCCCCGCGCCTGTGGGCCGGCTTCATTTCCCTTCCCGTGCTGGCAATGATCTTCAGCGTGGTGGGCATCTGGGGTGGTTCGTGGGTGGCCGTCGACTGGCTGGGTGTCTATGAAGGTTCCTACTGGTCCAACATGCAGAACAGCGTGACCTTTGCAGACGATGTGCTCAACGGCATCATCAAAAGCATCGTTTTCGCCTTTGTCGTGACCTGGATTGCCGTATTCCAAGGCTATGACTGTGAGCCCACTTCCGAGGGGATCAGTCGTGCCACTACCAAGACCGTGGTGTATGCCTCTTTGGCTGTACTCGGCCTGGACTTTATTCTGACCGCCTTGATGTTTGGAGATTTCTGATGCAAAACCGCACCCTGGAAATCGGTGTCGGCCTTTTCTTGCTGGCTGGCATCCTGGCTTTGCTGTTGCTGGCGTTGCGGGTAAGTGGCCTGTCCCCGAGCGCAACCACCGACACTTATAAACTTTATGCGTATTTCGACAATATCGCCGGTTTGACTGTCAGAGCTAAAGTGACCATGGCCGGTGTGACCATCGGCAAGGTTACGGCGATCGATCTGGATCGCGACAGTTTCACCGGTCGAGTAACCATGCAGCTGGAAAAGCGCGTAGATAACCTGCCGACTGACTCCACTGCATCTATCCTGACCGCTGGACTGTTGGGCGAGAAGTACATCGGTCTCAGCGTGGGCGGCGAAGAAGGCTTGCTCAAGGATGGTGGAACCATCCACGACACGCAGTCGTCGCTGGTACTCGAAGACCTGATCGGTAAGTTTCTGCTCAATACCGTTAGTAAAGACGCTAAATGAGGAGCTTTTAAATGATCTCTACCTTGCGACGTGGCCTGTTGGTATTGCTCGCGGCCCTGCCGTTGATGGCTAACGCCGTGGCGGCGCCTTCCGCGCACGAACTGGTACAGGACACCACCAATCGGTTACTTGCCGATCTGGCGACCAATAAAGAGAAGTACAAGCAGGATCCGAAAGACTTTTATACCGCGCTGGACACGATCGTCGGACCTGTTGTGGATGCCGAGGGTATTTCCAAGAGCATCATGACGGTCAAATACTCGCGCAAAGCCACGCCTGCGCAAATGAAGACCTTTGAAGAAAACTTCAAAAAGGGTCTGTTCCAGTTCTATGGCAACGCTTTGCTCGAATACAACAATCAGGGGATCGTCGTCGACCCTGCCAAGGATGAGTCGGGAGATCGTACAAGCGTCGCCATGACGGTCAAAGGTAGCAACGGCGCGATTTATCCTGTGTCTTACACACTCGAAAAGATCAATGGCGAGTGGAAACTGCGCAACGTGATCATCAACGGCATTAACATCGGCAAGCTGTTCCGTGATCAGTTCGCTGATGCGATGCAGCGCAATGGCAACGACCTGGACAAGACCATCAATGGTTGGGCCGGGGAAGTCGCCAAAGCCAAGGAAGCCAGTCAGAAGCAAACAACCGAGACAAAAGCTCAATGAGTGTGTCGGCCATTCGCATGAGCGAATCCGGCGAGCTGACGCTTAGCGGCATGCTGGATTACCGCACTGGCCCCGGTTTGCGTAAGCAGGGGCAGGCGCTGATCAAATCCAGCAAGGCCGCTGCACTGGTGGTCGATTGCTCGGCAGTGTTGAAGTCCAGCAGTGTCGGCTTGTCGCTGCTGCTGTGCTTCATGCGTGATGCAGAGTCGGCCGGCAAGGCGTTGAGCATCCGTGGGATGCCAGAAGACATGCGCGAAATCGCTCAGGTCAGCGAATTGACCGAGCTGTTGGCGCATCCCTAATCGCATCTATTAAGAAGCCCCCCGTCAGAGTCCTGCTTCGCGGGGTTCGCAGGCGCGGGGCTTTTTTGTATGATGTCCGACCCGCGCGCACAGGGCGCCGATTGAGGTTGAGCATGCAGGCCTACGAAGTTAAGAGCTTCCTTGAAGAAAAGCTGTCCGAGACTCATTTGCCAGTGCAAGTTGAAGTTGAGGGCGAAGGCTGCAACTTTCAGCTGAACGTGATTAGCGATGAACTGGCGGCGTTGAGCCCGGTGAAGCGTCAGCAGCAGATCTATGCCCATTTGAACCCATGGATCACCGATGGCAGCATCCATGCGGTCACTATGAAATTTTTCAGCAGCGCGGCCTGGGCCGAGCGCACCTGAGCCCAAGGGCGTCGAGATTCTTATGGATAAATTGATAATTACCGGTGGCGTTCGTCTTGATGGCGAAATCCGCATCTCCGGGGCAAAGAACTCTGCCCTGCCGATCCTGGCTGCAACCTTGCTGTGCGATGGCCCGGTGACTGTTGCCAACCTGCCGCACCTGCACGACATCACCACCATGATCGAGCTGTTCGGTCGTATGGGCATCGAGCCGGTGATCGACGAGAAACTCAGCGTCGAAATCGACCCGCGCACCATCAAGACCCTGATCGCTCCGTACGAACTGGTTAAAACCATGCGTGCGTCGATCCTGGTGCTGGGCCCGATGGTTGCCCGTTTCGGTGAAGCCGAAGTCGCACTGCCTGGCGGTTGCGCCATTGGTTCGCGTCCGGTTGACCTGCACATCCGTGGTCTCGAAGCCATGGGCGCGGTCATCGACGTCGAAGGCGGCTACATCAAGGCCAAGGCGCCTGAAGGTGGCCTGCGCGGCGCGCACTTCTTCTTCGACACCGTCAGTGTGACCGGTACCGAAAACATCATGATGGCGGCCGCTCTGGCCAAGGGTCGCAGCGTTCTGGCAAACGCCGCTCGCGAACCTGAAGTCATCGACCTGGCGAACTTCCTGATCGCCATGGGCGCCAAGATCACCGGCGCCGGCACTGACACCATCACCATCGATGGCGTCGAGCGTCTGCACCCGACCACTTACAAAGTGATGCCTGACCGTATCGAGACCGGCACCTACCTGGTCGCAGCGGCTGTGACCGGCGGTCGTGTGAAGGTCAAGGACACCGATCCGACCATCCTCGAAGCCGTTCTTGAAAAACTCAAGGAATCGGGTGCCGAAATCACCTGCGGTGAAGACTGGATCGAGCTGAACATGCACGGCAAGCGGCCAAAAGCCGTTAACGTGCGCACCGCTCCGTACCCGGCGTTCCCGACGGACATGCAAGCGCAGTTCATCTCGCTCAACGCCATTGCCGAAGGCACCGGTGCCGTGATCGAGACGATCTTCGAAAACCGCTTCATGCACGTTTACGAACTGCACCGCATGGGCGCCAAGATCCAGGTCGAAGGCAACACTGCCATCGTCACCGGTACCGAAAAGCTCAAGGGCGCGCCAGTCATGGCCACCGACCTGCGTGCTTCGGCCAGCCTGGTGATCTCGGCGTTGATCGCTGAAGGTGACACCCTGATCGATCGCATCTACCACATCGACCGTGGTTACGAGTGCATCGAAGAGAAACTGCAGATGCTCGGCGCCAAGATCCGCCGCGTACCGGGCTAGTTTCTGCTGCATGGGCGCAGGGACGCGCCCGTTGATTTGTTGAAGTCGAGCCGGTTTCCGGCTCGATGTGTGTCCGGCGCCATTTGCGACCGGGCATGAGTACCTTGATAAGGACTGACGTTTCCCATGTTGACCATCGCACTGTCCAAGGGCCGCATCCTTGACGACACCCTGCCGCTTCTGGCTGAAGCGGGCATCGTGCCGACCGAGAATCCGGACAAGAGCCGCAAGCTGATCATCCCCACGACTCAGGCCGATGTGCGCCTGTTGATCGTGCGTGCCACCGATGTACCAACATACGTCGAACATGGTGCTGCTGACCTGGGCGTCGCCGGTAAAGATGTGCTGATGGAATACGGCGGCCAGGGCTTGTACGAGCCATTGGACCTGCGAATTGCCCTCTGCAAGCTGATGACCGCCGGCCGTGTCGGCGATGTCGAGCCCAAGGGCCGCCTGCGTGTGGCGACCAAGTTCGTCAACGTTGCCAAGCGCTACTACGCCGAACAGGGCCGTCAGGTCGACATCATCAAGCTCTATGGCTCGATGGAACTGGCGCCGCTGATCGGTCTGGCAGACAAGATCATCGACGTGGTCGACACCGGCAACACCCTGCGTGCCAATGGCCTGGAACCCCAGGATTTCATTGCCGACATCAGCTCCCGGCTGATCGTGAACAAAGCTTCAATGAAAATGCAGCACGCCCGTATCCAGGCGTTGATCGACACCCTGCGCAAGGCAGTGGAGTCTCGACACCGCGGCTGATTCACCTGCGCGACGTTAAGTCGCGCCCGTCTATCCGCCTCATAGCCAGAATTCTCAGGTGCCCAAGCGGATCGATGGTAGCTTCGGGTACCTGAGTTTTCGCCATTCCTATGAGGCTCTCGCTATGACCGCACCGACTGCAATTCGCCGACTCAACGCTGCTGACCCGGATTTCGCACATCATCTGGATCATCTGCTGAGCTGGGAAAGTGTGTCTGACGACTCGGTCAATCAGCGGGTGCTGGACATCATCAAGGCCGTGCGCGAGCGCGGCGATGCGGCGCTGGTGGAATTCACTCAGAAGTTCGACGGCCTGCAGGTCGCGTCCATGGCGGACCTGATCCTGCCTCGTGAGCGCCTGGAACTGGCCCTGACCCGAATCACCGTGCCTCAGCGTGAAGCGCTGGAAAAAGCCGCGTCGCGAGTACGCAGCTACCACGAGAAACAGAAGCAGGATTCCTGGAGCTACACCGAAGCCGACGGCACCGTGCTGGGCCAGAAGGTCACGCCGCTGGATCGCGCCGGTCTGTACGTACCGGGCGGCAAGGCGTCGTACCCGTCTTCGGTGCTGATGAACGCGATTCCGGCCAAGGTGGCCGGCGTGACCGAAGTGGTCATGGTGGTGCCGACACCTCGTGGCGAAATCAACGAGCTGGTGCTGGCCGCAGCGTGCATCGCCGGCGTCGACCGCGTGTTCACCATCGGCGGCGCTCAAGCGGTCGCCGCGCTGGCTTACGGCACCGAAAGCGTACCGAAGGTCGACAAGGTGGTCGGTCCGGGCAACATCTACGTCGCCACCGCCAAGCGCCACGTGTTCGGCCAGGTCGGCATCGACATGATCGCCGGCCCATCCGAAATCCTCGTGGTCTGCGATGGCCAGACTGATCCGGACTGGATCGCCATGGACCTGTTCTCCCAGGCCGAGCACGACGAAGACGCCCAGGCGATTCTGGTCAGCCCGGACGCCGAGTTCCTCGACAAGGTCGCCGCCAGCATCGCCAAACTGCTGCCGACCATGGAACGCGCCGAGATCATCGAAACGTCGATCAATGGCCGTGGTGCGCTGATCAAGGTCCGCGACATGGACCAAGCCATCGAAGTGGCCAACCGCATCGCGCCGGAACACCTTGAGTTGTCCGTTGCTGATCCGCAGGCCTGGCTGCCGAAGATTCGCCATGCTGGCGCGATCTTCATGGGCCGTCACACCTCCGAAGCATTGGGCGACTACTGCGCCGGTCCGAACCACGTGTTGCCAACCTCCGGCACCGCGCGTTTCTCCTCGCCGCTGGGTGTGTACGACTTCCAAAAGCGTTCGTCGATCATCTTCTGCTCCGAGCAGGGTGCGTCGGAACTGGGCAAAACCGCTTCCGTGCTGGCCCGTGGGGAGTCGCTGACCGCTCACGCCCGTAGCGCCGAATACCGCATCGTTGACGACAAGAAGGGCAACTGAACATGAGTAAATTCTGGAGTCCCTTCGTCAAGAGCCTGGTGCCTTACGTGCCGGGCGAGCAGCCGAAACTGGCGAAACTGGTGAAGCTCAACACCAACGAAAACCCGTACGGTCCCTCGCCAAAAGCTTTGGCGGCGATGCAGACCGAACTGAACGACAATTTGCGTCTGTACCCGGATCCGAACAGTGATGTGCTCAAGCAAGCAGTCGCCAAGTACTACGGCGTGCAGAGCAATCAGGTGTTTCTCGGCAACGGTTCCGATGAAGTCCTGGCGCACATCTTTCACGGTTTGCTGCAACATGATAATCCGGTCCTGTTCCCGGACATCAGCTACAGCTTCTATCCGGTTTACTGCGGCTTGTACGGCATCACCTTCGACGCGGTGCCGCTGGACGAGCAGTTCCAGATCAACCCGGCGGACTACGCCAAGCCGAACGGCGGGATCATCTTCCCTAACCCGAACGCACCGACGGGCTGCCTGTTGGCGCTGGATGCGGTTGAGCAAATCCTCAAGGCCAGCCCGGATTCAGTGGTCGTGGTGGATGAGGCCTACATCGATTTTGGCGGTGAGACGGCGATCAGCCTGGTGGACCGTTATCCGAACCTGCTGGTGACCCAGACCCTGTCCAAGTCCCGTTCGCTGGCCGGCCTGCGGGTTGGTTTGGCGGTGGGGCATCCGGATTTGATCGAGGCGCTGGAGCGGATCAAGAACAGCTTCAACTCCTATCCGCTGGATCGTCTGGCGAATGTCGGTGCAGCCGCAGCGTTCGAAGATCGTGAGTACTTCGACAAGACCTGCCGGTTGGTCATCGAGAATCGTGAATGGGTCGTAATGCAATTGGAAGCGAAGGGCTTTGAAGTGTTGCCGTCGGCGGCGAACTTCATTTTCGCCCGTCATCCGAAACACGATGCGGCGGGGCTGGCGGCGAAGTTGCGTGAACAAGGCGTGATCGTTCGGCACTTCAAACAGGAGCGGATTGCCCAGTTCCTGCGGATCTCGATTGGCACGCCGGAGCAGAATCAGGCGTTGATCGACGGCTTGGGCACTCTCTAAAGCATCCCCCGATCCTGTGGGAGCGAGCCTGCTCGCGATGAGGCCATAACATTCAACATCATCGTTGACTGTTAAACCGCTATCGCGAGCAGGCTCCCACAGTGGTTTTGTGTTGGTTGCTTACTCTTCTTCTTTCTCTTTAACCGGCGCAGGTGGCGGACGCAAACCGATTTCGGCGGTGAGCTTGAGCTCTTTGCCGTTGCGCATCACCTGGATCGTGACGTGGTCGGTGGGCTTGATCCGCGCGACCTGGTTCATCGAACGACGACCATCGCCGGCCGGCTCGCCGTCGATGCTGAGAATCACGTCACCCAGTTGCAGGCCAGCCTTCTGCGCCGGACCGTCACGGAAAATCCCCGCGACCACAATGCCGGGGCGCCCCGACAGACCAAACGATTCCGCCAGTTCCTGGCTCAACGGCTGCACTTCGATGCCGAGCCAGCCGCGAATCACCTGGCCGTGTTCGATAATCGACTTCATCACTTCCATGGCCAGTTTCACCGGGATTGCGAAACCGATGCCCTGCGAACCGCCGGACTTGGAGAAAATCGCCGTGTTGATGCCGGTCAGGTTGCCGTTTGCATCCACCAGCGCACCGCCGGAGTTGCCGGGGTTGATCGCCGCGTCGGTCTGAATGAAGTCTTCGTAGTTGTTCAAGCCCAGCTGATTGCGCCCGGTGGCGCTGATGATGCCCATGGTCACGGTCTGGCCGACACCGAACGGGTTGCCGATGGCCAGAGCTACGTCGCCGATGCGGATGTTGTCGGAACGCCCGACAGTGATCGATGGAAGATTCTTCAAGTCGATCTTCAGGACCGCGAGGTCGGTTTCCGGGTCGCTGCCGATCACTCGGGCCAGGGTTTCACGACCGTCCTTGAGCGCTACCACGATCTGGTCGGCGCCGGTGGTCACGTGGTTGTTGGTCAGCAGGTAACCTTCCGGGCTCATGATCACACCTGAACCGAGGCTCGACTCCATGCGCTTCTGCTTGGGCGAGTTGTCGCCGAAGAAGCGGCGAAACTGCGGATCTTCGAACAGCGGATGGTTCGGTTTGTTGATGACTTTGGTGGTGTACAGGTTGACCACCGACGGCGCAGCCGTGGTCACTGCGTCGGCATAGGACACGGGGCCTTGTTGCATGGTGGTGGTTTGCGGGGCTTGCTGCATGTTGACGTCGAGGCTCGGGAGGCCGACCCACTGCGGGTAACGCTGGATGATTAACAGAGCAATAAGCACGCCGGCCAACAGCGGCCAGCCGGAAAAACGCAGCGCCTTGAGCATTAAGCACGTCCTGAGAGGTTGCAGGCGGTATGAGACCGCCCATAATGTCGCGCATTATACGAGGCGAAGCGTGCCTCTGAACGGGATATTTAGGAGTCTTTTATGGCCGTCGCCTTGAGCACCCTGGTCGAAGAAGCCGACCGTTACCTTAACAGTGCAAAGATTGCCGATTACTGCCCCAACGGGTTGCAGGTCGAAGGTCGGCCGCAGGTCATGCGCATCGTCAGTGGCGTCACCGCCAGCCAGGCGTTGCTCGACGCCGCTGTGGAAGCCAGTGCCGACCTGGTGCTGGTGCATCACGGTTATTTCTGGAAAGGCGAGAATCCGTGCATCACCGGCATGAAGCAGCGTCGGTTGAAAACCCTGCTCAAGCACGATATCAGCCTGTTGTCCTACCATCTGCCGCTGGATCTGCACCCGGAAGTTGGCAATAACGTGCAGCTGGCGCGTCAGCTCGATATCACCGTGGAAGGCCCATTGGACCCGGACAACCTTAAAGTTGTCGGCCTGGTTGGTTCATTGAACGAGCCGGTAACGGCCCGCGATTTTGCCCGTCGCGTACAAGAAGTCATGGGCCGCGAGCCGTTGCTGATCGAAGGCAGCGAGATGATCCGCCGCGTTGGCTGGTGCACCGGTGGCGGTCAGGGTTACATCGATCAGGCCGTGCTGGCTGGCGTCGACTTGTACCTCAGCGGTGAGGCGTCCGAGCAGACCTTCCACAGCGCCCGGGAAAACGACATCAGCTTCATCGCCGCCGGCCATCACGCCACTGAGCGCTATGGCGTGCAGGCACTTGGGGACTATCTGGCGCGGCGTTTTGCCCTTGAGCACATCTTCATTGATTGCCCGAATCCCATCTGATTGCCCAAACGCGGGGGTATATTCATATACCCTTTCGATCTAGCTCACGTCCTGATTAGAAGAGGTCGCTGTGCTAGGATTCCTCGCTCGAACACGGCCCGCTGGCCGTCCATAAGATCGTTTTCGTGAGTAGCCATGGTCGACAAACTGACGCATCTGAAACAGCTGGAGGCCGAAAGCATCCACATCATCCGCGAGGTCGCCGCCGAGTTCGATAACCCGGTGATGCTGTACTCCGTCGGTAAAGACTCCGCCGTGATGCTGCACCTTGCGCGCAAGGCATTCTTCCCGGGCAAACTGCCGTTCCCGGTGATGCACGTCGACACCCAGTGGAAGTTCAAGGAAATGTACGCGTTCCGCGACCGCATGGTCGAAGAACTCGGCCTGGACCTGCTGGTGCACGTGAACCCCGAGGGTGTTGCGCAGGGTATCAACCCGCTGACCCACGGCAGCGCCAAACACACCGATATCATGAAAACCGAAGGCCTCAAGCAGGCCCTCGACAAGTATGGTTTCGATGCCGCTTTTGGTGGTGCCCGTCGTGACGAAGAGAAATCCCGTGCCAAAGAGCGCGTGTATTCCTTCCGCGATACCAAGCACCGCTGGGACCCGAAAAACCAGCGTCCCGAGTTGTGGAACGTCTACAACGGCAAGGTCAACAAGGGCGAATCGATCCGTGTTTTCCCGTTGTCGAACTGGACCGAACTGGACATCTGGCAGTACATCTACCTCGAAGGCATCCCGATTGTGCCGCTGTATTTCGCCGCCGAGCGCGACGTCATCGAGATGAATGGCACCTGGATCATGATCGACGACGAACGCCTGCTCAATCACCTGAGCGATGAAGACAAGGCGCGCATCGTCAAGAAGAAGGTCCGCTTCCGTACGCTCGGCGACTACCCGCTGACCGGTGCGGTCGAGTCCGAGGCCACCAGCCTGACCGACATCATTCAGGAAATGCTCCTGACGCGAACTTCCGAACGCCAGGGCCGGGTCATCGATCACGATGGCGCAGGCTCGATGGAAGAAAAGAAACGTCAGGGTTATTTCTAAGGGGTTGTCATGTCGCACGCATCTGATTTGATCAGCGAGGACATCCTCGCCTATCTGGGCCAGCACGAACGCAAGGAAATGCTGCGCTTTCTTACCTGTGGCAACGTCGACGACGGCAAGAGCACCCTGATCGGGCGCCTGCTGCACGACTCCAAAATGATCTACGAAGATCACCTGGAAGCCATTACCCGCGACTCGAAAAAAGTCGGCACCACCGGCGATGACATCGACCTGGCATTGCTGGTCGACGGCCTGCAGGCCGAGCGTGAGCAGGGCATCACCATTGATGTTGCTTACCGTTATTTCTCCACCGCCAAACGCAAATTCATCATCGCCGACACTCCTGGCCATGAGCAGTACACCCGCAACATGGCCACCGGTGCATCCACCTGTGACCTGGCGATCATCCTGGTCGACGCCCGTTATGGCGTGCAGACCCAGACCCGTCGCCACAGCTTCATTGCCTCGTTGCTGGGCATCAAGCACATCGTTGTTGCCATCAACAAGATGGACCTCAACGGCTTCGACGAAACAGTCTTCGAGTCGATCAAGGCCGATTACCTGAAGTTCGCCGAAGGCATCGCGTTCAAGCCGACCACCATGGCCTTCGTGCCGATGTCGGCGCTGAAAGGCGACAACGTGGTGAACAAGTCCGAGCGCTCGCCGTGGTACACCGGCCAGTCGCTGATGGAAATTCTTGAAACCGTCGAAATCGCCAACGACCGCAACTACACCGACCTGCGTTTCCCGGTGCAGTACGTCAACCGTCCGAACCTGAACTTCCGTGGTTTCACCGGCACCCTGGCCAGCGGCGTCGTGCACAAGGGCGACGAAGTCGTTGTGCTGCCGTCGGGCAAGAGCAGCCGTGTGAAATCCATCGTCACCTTCGAAGGTGAGCTGGAGCACGCCGGTCCGGGTCAAGCGGTGACGCTGACCATGGAAGACGAGATCGACATCTCTCGCGGCGACTTGCTGGTGCATGCTGACAATCTGCCGCAAGTGACTGACGCGTTCGACGCCATGCTGGTATGGATGGCCGAAGAACCGATGCTGCCGGGCAAAAAATACGACATCAAGCGCGCGACCACCTACGTGCCGGGTTCGATCACCAGCATCGTCAACCGCGTTGACGTGAACACCCTGGAAGAAGGTCCGGCCAGTTCGTTGCACTTGAACGAAATCGGTCGGGTCAAGATCAGCCTCGACGCGGCCATCGCGCTGGACGGTTACGCGAGCAACCGCACCACTGGTTCGTTCATCGTCATCGATCGTTTGACCAATGGCACCGTCGCGGCCGGCATGATCATCGCTCAGCCGTTGAGCCATGGCACCAGCACGCATCACGGCAAACTGGCGCACGTCGCCACCGAAGAACGCGCCCAGCGCTTCGGCCAGCAACCGGCCACCGTGTTGTTCAGCGGCTTGTCGGGCGCCGGCAAAAGCACCCTGGCTTACGCCGTTGAACGCAAGCTGTTCGACATGGGCCGCGCGGTGTTTGTACTCGATGGCCAGAACCTGCGTCACGACCTGAACAAAGGTCTGCCACAGGATCGCGCCGGGCGTACCGAGAACTGGCGTCGTGCAGCGCACGTTGCGCGTCAGTTCAACGAAGCGGGTTTGCTGACACTGGCCGCGTTTGTTGCGCCGAGTGCCGAAGGTCGTGAGCAGGCCAGGGAACTGATCGGCAAGGAGCGTCTGCTGACGGTCTACGTCCAGGCTTCTCCGACAGTCTGTGCCGAGCGTGACCCACAAGGCTTGTACGCGGCAGCCGGGGATAACATTCCGGGCGATTCCTTCCCGTACGACGTGCCGCTGGACGCCGACCTTGTGGTCGACACCCAGTCGCTGTCGCTGGAAGAAAGCGTCAAGCAAGTGCTGGATCTGCTGCGCAAGCGTGGCGCGATCTAAGCGTTAGCCGTTAATAAAAAAACCCGCCGATGAGTGATCATCGGCGGGTTTTTTGTGTCTGGTGTTTTCCAAATGTGGGAGCGGGCTTGCTCGCGAAAGCTGACTGACATTCAACATTGATGTCGTCTGACACACCGCTTTCGCGAGCAAGCCCGCTCCCACAGGAGATCAGTGTTTGGCGGGATACTCGCGATGCATCTGCCCCATCAGCGCATCCTTGTCCTGCCACAACTGGTTGATCCAACCCTGAAACTGCAATCGATACTCGCCGTCCTGGTCGTAGTTCTTGCCGATGAACTGCGGCGGAATCTTCAGCTCCTGAAAGTGCACCACCACATCCTTCACGTTCCCACAGAGCAAATCCCAGTAACCGGGACGTCCGGCCGGGTAGTGAATGGTCACGTTGACGATGGCTTCCAGTTGCTCACCCATGGCATCCAGCACAAACGCAATGCCGCCAGCCTTCGGTTTGAGCAGATGCTTGAACGGCGATTTCTGCTGGGCATGTTTGCTTTCGGTGAAACGCGTGCCTTCGACGAAGTTGAAAATCCCCACCGGGTTATGGCGGAACTTGTCGCAGGTCTTGCGGGTGGTTTCCAGGTCTTTGCCTTTCTTCTCCGGGTGCTTCTCCAGGTAGGCCTTGGAGTAGCGCTTCATGAACGGAAAGCCGAGCGCCCACCACGCCAGACCAATCACCGGCACCCAGATCAGTTCCTGTTTGAGGAAGAACTTCAGCGGGCGAATCTTCCGGTTAAGCACGTACTGCAACACCATGATGTCGACCCAGCTCTGGTGGTTGCTGGTGATCAAATACGAGTGCTGATAGTCCAGGCCTTCCAGGCCGCTGAGCGTCCAGCGCGTGTGGCCGAGCAAGTCCATCCAGGCCTTGTTGTTGCTGATCCAGGCTTCGTGGATGTGGCTCATCAGCCAATCGGTAAAACGCTGGGCGGCGGAGAAGGGCAGCAGCAGTTTGAAGATCGCCACGATGAACAACGGTGTGCAACAGGCAATGGTGTTCAGCGCCAACAGCAGCGAGGCAATCACGCCTCGCAGCGGTGCAGGTAGGGAATCCAGCATTTAAAGATCCAAAGGTCGGTTGGCAGCTTGAATCGCGGTCAACGCGATGGTGTAGACGATGTCGTCGACTTGCGCGCCGCGCGGCAGGTCGTTCACCGGTTTGCGCAGGCCTTGCAGCATCGGACCGAGGCTGACGCAGTCGGCGCTGCGCTGCACCGCTTTGTGGGTGGTGTTGCCGGTGTTCAGGTCGGGGAACACGAACACCGTGGCGCGACCGGCGACCTGGCTGTTTGGCGCCAGTTGCCGGGCAACGGTTTCGTTGGCGGCGGCGTCGTATTGCAACGGACCGTCGATCAGTAGCGAGTTCTGCTGTTCGTGGGCGAGCAACGTCGCTTCGCGCACCTTCTCGACTTCTTCACCGCTGGCCGATTCACCGCTGGAGTAGCTGATCATCGCCACGCGCGGAGTGATGCCGAAGGCGGCTGCCGAGTCGGCGCTTTGCAGGGCGATCTCGGCCAGTTCGCTGGCGCTCGGGTGCGGGTTCATCACGCAGTCGCCGTAGACCAGCACTTCCTCAGGGAAGAGCATGAAGAACACTGACGACACCAGCGTGCAGCCCGGCGCCGTTTTAATCAGCTGCAGGGCCGGGCGGATGGTGTTGGCGGTGGAGTGAATGACCCCGGACACCAGGCCGTCCACCTCATCCAATGCCAGCATCATGGTGCCGATCACCACGGTGTCTTCCAGTTGCTGCTCGGCCATCGGCGCGTTGAGGCTTTTGGTTTTGCGCAGGGCGACCATCGGCTCGACGTAGCGCTCGCGAATCAGGTCCGGGTCGAGGATTTCCAGCCCCGGTGGCAACTCGATGCCTTGAGCGCGAGCGACGGCTTCGACGTCCGCCGGTTTCGCCAGCAGTACGCAACGGGCGATACCACGCGCCTGACAGATGGCCGCGGCTTGCACGGTCAACGGCTCGCTGCCTTCAGGCAGAACGATGCGTTTGTTGGCAGCCTGGGCGCGCTGGATCAATTGATAACGGAACACGGCGGGCGACAGGCGCATTTCCCGTGGCGTGCCGCAGCGTTGGTGCAACCACTTGGCGTCGAGGTGGCTGGCAACGAAATCGGTGATGATCTCCGCGCGCTCGCGGTCGTCGATCGGGATTTCCTTGTTCAAACCGTTCAACTGGTTAGCGGTGTCGTAGGAACCGGTGCTCACCGACAACACTGGCAGGCCCGCCTGCAAGGCGCCACGACAGAGGTCCATGATGCGCGGGTCGGGCAGGGTGTCGCTGGTCAGCAACAGGCCGGCCAGCGGCACGCCATTCATGGCGGCGAGGCTGACGGCGAGGATGATGTCGTCGCGATCACCGGGCGTCACCACCAACACGCCGGGCTTGAGCAGCTCCACGGTGTTACGCACGGTGCGGGCGCAGATGATGATGTTGGTCATGCGCCGGGTTTCGTAATCACCGGCATTGAGAATCTGCGCGCCCATCAGGTCGGCGACGTCGCGGGTGCGCGGGGCGTTCAATTCCGGCTGGAACGGGATGCAACCCAGCAGACGGAAATCGCCACTGCGCAGCAACGGTGAGTGTTCCTTCAAACGCGAAGCGAATGCCTCCATGCTTTCATCGGTTTTGACCTTGTTGAGGATCACGCCGAGGACTTTCGGGTCTTTCGGGCCGCCGAACAATTGCGCCTGCAATTCCACTCGGCCGGACAGTTCGGTCAGCACTTCGTTTTCCGGCGCCGAGACCAGGATCACTTCGGCGTCGAGGCTTTTCGCCAGATGCAGATTGACCCGCGCGGCGTAACTGGCGCTGCGGGTCGGGACCATGCCTTCGACGATCAGCACGTCCTTGCCGACTGCAGCCTGTTGATAGAGGGTGATGATTTCTTCGAGCAGCTCATCCAGTTGACCGTCGCCGAGCATGCGCTCGACGTGCGCCAGACCAAGCGGTTGAGGCGGTTTCAAACCGTGAGTGCGCGCCACCAGTTCGGTGGACCGTTCAGGCCCGGTGTCACCCGGATGCGGCTGGGCAATCGGTTTGAAAAAGCCGACCTTGAGGCCGGCCCGCTCAAGGGTACGCACCAGCCCGAGGCTGATGGAGGTCAGACCCACACCAAAATCGGTGGGCGCGATAAAAAAAGTTTGCATGCGAATTCTCTGGAGGTGCATGGCAATGGTGACGACCTATGTCTGGCCGTTTACCGAAATTCAGTCGCCAAGGTTATCGCTAACCGAGCCTTGTGCGCACCAACCGCAATCAAAGGGCTGGCCTATTTTTTCAATACGTTGCGCGGGGTCCAGGACCCAGGCGCGCGATTGCCACGGTGGCTGGTGGCGCAGGTGCTGGGTGTGACCGCAGGAAAGCTCGGCCACCCAGTGCCCGTCCTCATCCTGATGGAAGCCTGTGACCGTCGAGCCTTTCGCCGCCACCCGTCTGTCCGGGTTGTGTTCGCTTTCGGGCGATTGCTTCGCTAAACTTGGCCATTCTTCATTCTTATGCAAAAGGTCTCGCCCCATGCTGATCGCCGCCAATAAGGCTGTCTCCATCGACTATACCCTGACCAACGACGCTGGTGAGGTCATCGACAGTTCCGCCGGCGGCGCGCCGCTGGTCTACCTGCAAGGCGCAGGTAACATCATTCCGGGCCTGGAAAAGGCTCTGGAAGGCAAAGCAGTCGGTGACGAACTGACTGTCGCCGTAGAACCTGAAGATGCCTACGGCGAATACGCTGCCGAACTGGTCAGCACGTTGAGCCGCAGCATGTTCGAAGGCGTCGACGAGCTGGAAGTGGGCATGCAGTTCCACGCATCCGCTCCGGACGGCCAGATGCAGATCGTCACCATTCGCGATCTGGACGGCGACGATGTCACCGTCGACGGCAACCACCCGTTGGCCGGTCAGCGCCTGAATTTCCAGGTCAAGATCATCGACATCCGTGACGCCAGCCAGGAAGAAATCGCTCATGGTCACGTCCATGGCGAAGGTGGCCATCACCACTGATTTTCTGCGCTAAGCTTTCGAGAACTGGAGAGGCGCCCGAGGGGCGCCTTTTTAGTCCGCGGCTGTCCCTGGTGACACCGCCAAGTGGCTGTTTCGAGAAGAACACGGGAATTTGGAGTTCGTCATGAGTGCTTTTCACGACCTTAAATTGACAGGCCTGGATGGTCAGGAGCTACCGCTGGCGCCTTTCAAGGGGCGTGTCGTGCTGGTGGTCAACGTTGCCTCCAAATGCGGCTTGACCCCACAGTACGCGGCGCTGGAAAACCTCTACCAGCAATACAAGGACAAAGGCTTCAGCGTGCTGGGCCTACCGTGCAACCAGTTTGCCGGTCAGGAACCGGGCTCCGAGCAAGAGATCCAGGATTTCTGCAGCCTCAATTATGGCGTGACCTTTCCGTTGTCCAGCAAGCTGGAAGTCAACGGTCACGATCGTCATCAGTTGTACCGTCTGCTGGCGGGCGAGGGTGCTGAATTTCCCGGTGACATTACCTGGAACTTCGAAAAATTCCTGCTGGGCAAGGACGGTCGCGTGCTGGCGCGGTTCTCGCCGCGTACGGCGCCGGATGATCCGACTGTCGTTCATGCGATCGAAAAAGCGCTGAGCTGAACCAAAAAAATCGCAGCCTCTGAGCTGCGATTTTTTATGCCTGCCTTTTGAACCTTAATCACCGCAATCAATAGTGCTGTGCATCGCTTGTCGCTCCGCATATTATCGCCGTCATAAAACATCTGTCCCGTCGATACCGTTTTCGTGGAGCGCCCCATGCCCGTCAAAGCCCTGTTCAAACCGTTCCACCTCGGCACCCTCGAATTGCCGACCCGCGTCGTCATGGCGCCGATGACCCGTTCGTTTTCGCCGGGTGGCGTTCCCAATTCCAAAGTGATCGAGTACTACCGTCGTCGCGCCGCTGCGGGTGTGGGTCTGATCATCACCGAAGGCACCACCGTCGGCCACCAGGCTTCCAACGGCTACCCGAACGTGCCGCATTTCTACGGTGAAGCAGCGCTGGCCGGCTGGAAGAAAGTGGTCGACGCGGTTCACGCTGAAGGCGGCAAGATCGTTCCGCAGCTGTGGCATGTCGGCAGCGTGCGCCGCATCGGCACCGAACCGGATGCCAGCGTGCCGGGTTATGGTCCGTCGGAGAAATTGAAGGACGGTCAGGTCGTGGTTCACGGCATGACCAAGCAAGATATCCAGGATGTGATCGCCGCGTTTGCCCAGGCCGCCAAAGATGCCCAGAGCATCGGCATGGACGGCGTGGAAATTCACGGTGCCCACGGTTATCTGGTGGATCAGTTTTTCTGGGAAGGCAGCAACCAGCGCACCGACGAGTACGGCGGCAACCTGGCCAACCGTTCGCGTTTCGCCATTGAACTGATCCAGGCGGTGCGTGCAGCGGTCGGCGAAGGCTTCCCGATTATTTTCCGTTTCTCTCAATGGAAGCAGCAGGATTACACCGCGCGTCTGGTGCAAACACCGGAAGCGTTGGGCGAATTCCTCAAGCCGTTGTCCGACGCCGGTGTGGATATTTTCCACTGCTCGACGCGCCGTTTCTGGGAGCCGGAGTTCGACGGTTCCGAGCTGAACCTGGCCGGCTGGACCCGCAAACTCACTGGCAAGCCGACCATCACCGTGGGCAGCGTCGGCCTGGACGGCGAGTTCCTGCAGTTCATGGTCAACACCGACAAGATCGCGCAGCCGGCCAGCCTGGAAAAACTGCTGGAGCGTTTGAACAATGATGAGTTCGATCTGGTGGCAGTAGGTCGTGCATTGCTGGTGGACCCGGACTGGGCGCAGAAAGTGCGTGACGGCCGTGAAGAAGACATCCTGCCGTTCAGCCGTGAGGCGTTGATGACCCTGGTTTAAGCAGCGACTGGAAGGACGCTATCACGAGCAGGCTCGCTCCCACATTTGAACGCATTTCTCTGAGAGAACTCGGTCACCTGTGGGAGCGAGCCTGCTCGCGAAGGCGGTCGAAAGAGCACCAAAGTTTCAGGGTACGGTCGGTGCATTTGGAACCAACTGCTCTCTGAAACAAGCCCCCCGCAACTGCCCTTCAAACTGCTCGATAATCGCTGCCCAGCCCTGGCGACTCGCATGCTGACGCGCATTAAGCCGCACGCAGCGCAAGGTTTCGCGCTCCTCCAACAGCCAACACGCCGCATCGCAGAACGCCTCTTCATCCCCCGGCATCGCCAGTACGCCGTTGTAGCCATGGCGGATGTGCTGAGCCGCCGCCGCTTGATCGTAAGCCACCACACCCAAACCCGAAGCCAGTGCCTCAAGCACCACGTTGCCGAAAGTCTCGGTCAGGCTTGGAAACAGAAACACATCCCCCGAGGCATAGTGACTGGCCAAGGCTTCGCCGCGTTGTGAGCCACAGAAAATCGCCTCGGGCAGTTCTTTTTCCAGGACCACTCGTTGCGGGCCGTCGCCGATCACGATCAACTTCAGGTTTTTCTGTGGATAAGTCATACGCAGCCTGTCGAAACTGCGCTTGAGCAAGCCGAGATTTTTCTCCGGTGCCAGGCGACCTACATGGATGACGGCAATGTCACTGTCGGCCAAACCCCACTGTTCGCGTAGCGACGTCAGCCGCTTGGTCGGGTGAAACAATTGGCTGTCGACCCCACGCGACAGCAACGCCAGGCGCTCGAAATGCCGGCGCTCCAGTTCCATTCTTTGGCTCACGCTCGGCACCAGGGTCAAGGTCGAGCGATTGTGAAACCAGCGCAGGTAGTGGGTCAGCAATCGCGTCAACAGTCCAAGCCCATACTGGCTGGAGTACTGCTGGAAATTGGTGTGAAAGCCGCTGACCACCGAAATCCCCAAGCGCCGCGCCGCGCGCAACGCGGACAATCCCAGCGGTCCTTCCGTGGCGATGTACAGCACGTCCGGCCGATGACGCTTCCAGCGCCGCAACAGCTTGTGCATCGACGACTGACCCCATTGCAGACCGGGATAACCCGGCAGCGGCCAGCCTCGACACAGCAACAACGCATCGTCGCTGCCCAACTGCTGATCGCAACCCTGACGCGGTCGCACCAATTCCACCTGATGCCCGCGCGCGCGCAAGCCGTCGTACAAGCGGCCGAGGGTATTGGCCACTCCGTTGATTTCGGGAGGGAAGGTTTCGGTGATCAGGGTGATATGCAGAGCTGTCGTCATGACCTCAGTGTCGGCTGAGGCCATGTCGTCAGTGTGACGGTGGGATGATGGATTTGTGACCGGGTCAGCGCTGGGCCACCAGGTTTTCTGCTCCGCGTTCACGCACCCAGAACAAGGTCGCACCCGCCACGGCGGCCGGCATCATCAGGATATTGACCACCGGAATCAGCAGCACCAGATAAACACTGCCGCCGAAACTCATGCTCTGCCAGCGCTTCTCGCGCAGCCAGGCGAGCATCTCGTTCCAGCCCAGTTTGTGGTTGTCCGCCGGGTAGTCGATGTACTGGATCGCCATCATCCACACCCCGAACAGCAGCCACAGTGGCGCAGCGATGATGTTCACCACCGGAATGAACGAGAGGATGAACAACCCGATGGCGCGCGGCAGGAAGTAGCCGAGTTTGCGCATCTCCCGGGCCAGGGTGCGGGGGATCATTTCGATCAGTTCGCCCCAACTGAAGGACGGGAAGTCGTCGGTGCCGCGCACCACGACTTCGACTTTTTCCGCGAGGAAACCGTTGAATGGCGCAGCGATGACGTTGGCCAGCATGGTGAAGGTGAAGAACACCATCAAAACGACAAGCACGACAAAAATCGGCCACAGGATGTAACTGAGAAAACTCAGCCAGTCGGGCAGGGACGGCATCAACGTATCGACCCACAGGCTGAATTGATGGCTGGCCAGGTAGATCAATCCGACGAACAGCACCAGGTTGATCACCAGCGGCAACAGCACAAACAAACGCAGGCTTGGGCTCAGGACCAGCTTGAGGCCTTCGCGCAGGTATTGCGGGCCGGACAGAACGGGGGCGGGCATAACGTGCTCCGAGCAAAGGGGAAACGCGCCGACCTTACCGGCTTTGCCTGATAGGTGAAAGCTCGGTAGCAGCATCGACATTAACTGTAACAAAGGCGCCTATGTCTCCATCGTGATGGGATAGAGACCGCCTATGAGCTGGATTGTTAAACCGTATTTCCTTAATCTTCGCCCCCTCGATACGCTGCACCCAATCTTTTTTACAGGACTGTCGAGCTCAAGCCTTCCCCAAGTGCTTTCAACGGTCCTTTTTTATTCCCGCCGGCAACCCGGCGTTCCGTGCCAGATATTTCGGGCCGGTCAACAGGAGCAGGTCATGTCTGAAGTCCGTCATTCGCGAGTGATTATTCTCGGTTCCGGCCCTGCCGGTTACAGCGCTGCGGTCTATGCCGCCCGTGCCAACCTCAAGCCACTGCTGATCACCGGCATGCAAGCCGGCGGTCAACTGACCACTACGACCGAAGTCGACAACTGGCCTGGCGACGTCCACGGCCTGACCGGCCCGGCGCTGATGGACCGCATGAAAGAGCACGCCGAGCGCTTTGAAACCGAAATCGTCTTCGATCACATCAATGCCGTGGACTTCGCTGCCAAGCCGTACACCCTGACCGGCGACAGCGCGACCTACACCTGCGATGCGCTGATCATCGCCACCGGCGCCAGCGCTCGTTACCTGGGCCTGCCGTCGGAAGAAGCGTTCATGGGCAAAGGTGTTTCGGCCTGCGCAACCTGCGACGGTTTCTTCTACCGCAACAAGCCAGTGGCCGTGGTCGGTGGCGGTAACACCGCTGTTGAAGAGGCGTTGTACCTGGCCAACATCGCCAGCAAGGTCACCCTGATCCACCGTCGCGAAACCTTCCGCGCCGAGAAGATCCTGATCGACAAGCTGAATGCCCGGGTTGCCGAAGGCAAAATCGTCTTGAAGCTGAACTCGACTCTGGACGAAGTCCTGGGCGACAACATGGGCGTGACCGGTGCCCGCCTGAAGAACAACGATGGCAGCTTCGACGAGCTGACAGTCGACGGCGTGTTCATCGCCATCGGCCACACCCCGAACACTTCGCTGTTCGAAGGTCAGCTGACGTTGAAAGACGGCTACCTGGTTGTGCAGGGCGGCCGTGACGGCAACGCCACTGCCACCAGCCTCGAGGGTATCTTTGCTGCTGGTGACGTGGCTGACCACGTTTACCGTCAGGCCATCACCTCGGCCGGCGCCGGCTGCATGGCGGCACTGGACGCCGAGCGCTACCTCGACGATCTGCAGAACGCTTGATTCTGATTCTGTAGAAAGCAAAAAACCGGCCTCGGCCGGTTTTTTTGTACCCACCGAAAAGTCCGATCAACCCTGTGGGAGCCCTCAGCCTTTTAGCCGCTCCTGGACAAAGTCCATGACCTTCAACGATTGATAGATGGCATTGGCGGCAATCCGTCCGAATGGCCCGCCGTTCCAGTCAAGCAGGTACGGTTTGAACAGCTGATAACGCGTACTTTCCCCACACACCGCTTCGGCGATGACCCTGCCGCCAATCGAGCCGGTATTCAAGCCATGGCCACCAAACGAGGTGCAGGCCCAGACGCCCGGTTCGAGCAATCCCAGGTTGGGCATCTTGTTGGTGGAGTAACCCATCAGGCCGGACCAAGCCAATTCGATTTTGACCGGGGCCAGTTGTGGATAGACCGAGACCATGTCGGCCTTGAGCATGGCGGCGAGGGCTTTTTCGTTCTGTTCGTTGCGGGTGGTGATGCGTCCGCCCCACAGCAGGCGGTCACCTTCGACCACGCGGTAGTAGTCCGAGGCGCGGCGGTCGTCGGAGAATGCGGCGCCGGAGTCGAGGACGTTTTTGATCGAGTCGCCCAAGTGTTCGGTCAGCACCACATAGGTTGCGATGGGCAGGTAGGCTCGGCTGAGTTTTTGCAACTCCGGGCCGCCGTAACCGCCGGCGCAGAACACCAGGTCCTGGCAGCACACGGTGCCGTTGGCGGTCTGGACGATTTTGTCGGCGCCGTCGCGCCGCCAGGCCAGCATTTTTGATTGTTCGAAAATCCGGCCTCCCGCTGCTTCGATGGCGAGGGCCAGTCCCAGGCAATAATTCAGTGGATGAAAGTGCAGGGCGTTGGGATCTTCGATGCCTTGGAAATAACGCAGGGTGTGGGCCCGCTCGCGGACCTGAGGGGTGTCGAGGTAGTTGAGTTCATAGCCGAAGTCCCGGCGCATCGTGTCGATGTGGTTTTTCACACCAGCACTGTCGTCGTAACGCTTGACCTGAATCGTGCCAGCGGATGGATCGCAGCCAGTCAGTGCCAGTTCGGCGATGTTGCGGCGGACAATCTCCACACCCTCGACCGACATTTGAAACAGCGCCTTGGCCTGTTCCAGTCCCAGCTTCTTGCGGATCGCTCCCGAACCCTGAGCCCAGCCCGGCGAGACCACGCCGCCATTTCGACCGGACGCGCCCCAGGCAACTTGCCGGTCTTCGAGGATGATCACGCGTTTGCCGCGCCGGGTCAGCTCCAGGGCAGCGGTAAGGCCCGCGATCCCGGCGCCGATGATGCAGACGTCGCAAGTTTCGTCAGTGCTCAGTTCGGGCCTGGCCGCTCGGGGTAGCGAGGTTTGGGAATACCACGTGGTGGGGAAGGACATGCTGAATCCTTGACTAGTTGCCGGTCAATGAAGCGAACGCCTGGCTTTTGTGGGAGTGAGCCTGCTCCGGGCGGCGTTCCGACGATGGCGGTCTCACATTCAACATTGATATTGAATGTTATGGCCTCATCGCGAGCAGGCTCGCTCCCACAGGTGGGCGATGTGGTTATTTGACGGTTGAGTAATCCACGCCGTACCACTTGGTCGACAGCTTGGTCAGCGTGCCGTCCTTGTGCATCGCGCCGATGATTTCACCGAGCTTGGCCTTCAATTCCGCGTCACCCTTGTCGGTGGCAATGGCCAGGGGCTCGTAGAACACCACGTCGTTATCGACGGCACGCAGCGGGTAGTTTTTCTTGATGGCCGCTTCCAGCGTGCTGCGCTGAGTGAGGATGCCGTCGAGACGAACGCCGTCACCCAGACGCAAGTCATCCAACGGCCCGAGGGAACCGGCATAGGTCTTCATCTTCTTGGTCTGTACGTCGTAGGCGACGGGCGGCATGTCAGTCGCTTCGATGGCCAGTGCCTGGTTCAGGTAATCCTCGGACGTGGTGCCGCCTTCGACACCGATCGTTTTGCCATTGAGCGCTTTGTGGTCGGTGAGTGTGGATTTGTTGTGAACCGCAAACACGTAGGGCACGTAGTAATAGGTCGCGGGGAAGTCGAGAATTCGCGCGCGGCTTTTAGTGGCGGTCATCGAGCCCACGGACATGTCCCAGCGCCCGTTCCACTTGCCGGCGGTGATCACGTCCCAATCGGGGGTAATGAACTTGACCTCGACGCCGAGACGCTTGGCGATCTCCTTGGAAACGTCGATATCAAACCCGTCGATTTCATTCTTGTCGTTGATAAACCCTTGGGGTGGCCAGGTCGCCGACGTGGCGACGGTCATTGATTTACTGCTCTGGATTTTGTCCAGTACAGCTCCGGCGTTGGCGGTGCCGACGAACACCAGCGACATTGCGGCTGCGATTACGTGTTTTTTGCTGACCATGTCCATCTCCACTTATCGTTATTGTTATGAAGGGGCAAAGCGGTGCTCAGTGACCAATGATCTGTGACAGGAATTTCTGTGCGCGTTCGGTTTGCGGGTTGTTGAAAAACTCGGAAGGGGTGGCTTGTTCGATGACCTGGCCCTGGTCCATGAACAGCACGCGGTCGGCGACCTTGCTGGCAAAACCCATTTCGTGGGTTACGCAAATCATGGTCATGCCGTCGGTGGCCAACTCACCCATCACGTCCAGCACTTCGTGGACCATTTCCGGATCGAGGGCCGAGGTGGGTTCGTCGAACAGCATCACTTTGGGGTTCATGCACAGCGCCCGGGCAATCGCCACGCGTTGCTGCTGGCCACCGGACAGTTGCGAAGGGTACTTGTCGGCGTGTTCGGCAATTCGCACCCGCTCCAGGTAGACCTGAGCGCGCTTTTTCGCTTCGGCAGATGTCACGCCTTGCACCAGTTGCGGGGCCAGGGTCAGGTTGTCCATCACGCTTAAGTGTGGGAACAGGTTGAAGCTCTGGAACACCATGCCGATTTCCCGGCGTACCGCGCTGACACTTTCGGCCTCGCTGGTGAGGGTGATGCCGTTGACCTGAATATGACCTTTCTGGAAATTCTCCAGATGGTTGATGCAACGAATCATCGTCGATTTACCCGAGCCTGATGGCCCGCACACCACCAGGATTTCGCCCGTGGCGACGTTCAGGTCGACATCGCGCAACGCGTGAAAATCGCCGTACCACTTGTTCAGACCGGTGATGGAAATCATTGACTGGCGGGGTTGCGCTGCAGGCGCAAGGTTGAGTTGTTCAGCGGTATTGGTTCGAGTCATCACGCATCAACCCCTGGCAATGGATCGGTTGACCCGTTTTTCGATTCGCGCCTGCACCCGTTCGAGAATGAACGACAGGGCCCAGTAAATCATTGCGGCGGTGATCAGCATTTCCAGGTGGCGGAAGTCCGCGCGGCCCTGGGTCTTGGCCAGGTACATCAATTCCCAGACGCCGATCACCGACACCAGCGAACTGTCCTTGAGCATGGCGATGAACTGGTTGCCGGTGGGCGGGATGATCACCCGCAAGGCTTGCGGCATGATCACCCGGCTCAGGGTCTTGAGCGGGCTGATGCCCAGGGCTCGTGAGGCTTCCCATTGGCCCACCGGAATGCTCTGGATGCCCGCACGAAAAATCTCGGTCATGTAGGCGCCGTAGCACAGCGACAACGCGAGGATGCCGGCCGGCACTGCGTCCACCACATAACCCAGTTGCGGCAGTCCGAGGTAAATCAGGTAGATCTGGATCAGCAGCGGAACACCGCGAAAGAACGAGGTGTAGAACGAGGCGATGGCGTTGGCCAGGCCGTTGTTCGACAGCTTGGCTACGGCACCGATCAACGCCAGCACGAAGGCAATCACGATCGCCACGGCGGAGATGTACAGCGTGGTCGCCGCGCCCTGGATGATCAGGAAACCGATCTTGTCGAGGATGAAGCTGTAGGAGAGGTCGAAGGTGTCGAAGAACGCCAGGAACAGGATCAGCAGTTCGATCCATACCACGGTGGTCTGTACCTTGAACTTCAAGCGTCCGAGGACGTGAAAGTTCAGGGTGCCCAGTGCGGCAATCGCCAGGCCGAAGGCGATATTGCGAGCGGTCAGGCTGTCCGGGGTATTGCCCAACAACGGATGCAGGAAATGACTGAGGGCGCTGTTACCCAGGTTCATCAGGTAGGAGCCGAGAAACAGCACCACGGCTACGCCAAGCAGGAATTGAGGATCATTGGACTTTTTTTTATAAATTATATTGTCGTGATACATGAATGCCTCAGGCTTGTAGGTGGTAGTGATCTCGCTTGGTAAAAGGGGTATTTGGCCAGTATTGCGACGCAAAATCGGGGACTACAAGCGAACATAATTCGCTATGTCAGTCCCAGATCGCAGTTTGCTTTTCAGGAAAGCTTCGCCAGGCAGGTCTCGAGAATATCCAGCCCTTCTTCCAGCACCGCTGCCTCAGTGGTCAATGGCGCCAAAAGCCGAATGATGTGCCGCGACTTGCCGCTGGGCATCAGCAGTAAACCCGCGTCTCGCGCCAGGGCCAGCAGCTGCGTCAATTGCGCCGAGGCCGGTGTGCCGTCGGCATTGGTCAGCTCGATACCGCGCATCGCGCCAACGCCGGTCAAGCGGCCCAGATACGGTGACAGCTTGCGGGTGCGCCAGGATTGGTAACGGCTGACAATCGCTTCTTCCTGTTGTGCGCCCCAGGCTTGCAGATTCGCGTCAGTCATTTCGTCCAGGGTCGCCAACGCTGCGGCGCAGGCAATCGGGTTGCCTGAATAGGTGCCTCCCAGTCCGCCCTTTGGCAAGGTGTCGAGCAGCGACTTGCGCCCGACCACCGCGCCCAGCGGTACGCCACCGGCGATGCTTTTAGCGAGCAGGATCAGATCGGGTTCAATACCCAGTCGCGAAAACGCAAAACGCTGGCCGGTGCGACCGAAGCCGGACTGGATTTCATCAGCGATCAGCAAGATGTTTTTTTCATCACAGAAGCGACGTAGCGCCTGGGCGAACTCCACGTCCATCGCCAGGAAGCCCGCTTCACCTTGCACCGGTTCGACGATGAAACACGCCACGTCTTCGACATCGATTTCGACGCTGAACAGTCGATCCATGGCCTTCAATGCCTCGGCGCAGGTCACGCCGTTGTCCTTGCTCGGGAAGGGCAGGTGAAAAACCGGACCCGGTAGCACGCCGACTTTCTGTTTGTAGGGCGCGACTTTGCCGTTGAGGTTGAGCGTGGCGAGGGTGCGGCCATGGAAGGCGCCGTCAAAGGCGATGACGGCCGTGCGACCGGTGGCGCCACGGACGATCTTCAGGGCGTTTTCCGCCGCTTCCGCGCCGCTGTTGGTGAGCATGCCGCTGACCGGGTAGTCCACCGGAATAAATGCGGTGAGACGATCCATCAGTTCGATGTAGGGCACATGCGGGGCGGCGTTGAACGCGTAGTGGGTCAGCCGGGTGGCTTGTTCGCGAATGGCCTCGACGATGCGTGGATGGCAATGGCCGAGGTTCAGTACACCGATGCCACCGACGAAGTCGATGTAGCGTTTGCCATCGGTGTCCCAGACCTCGGCATTTTTGCCGTGGCTTAGTGTGACGGGATGAACGATGTTGATCGACTGGCTGATGGTTTCGCTGCTCATGGATACCTGACTCAGAAGAAGGGATGCTTCTTTTTATCTAAGCCGTGAGCAGCGGTGCCCGGCAAACGAAATAAAGTTGCCGGGTCAATCTTAAAAGTCGGGATGTGTTTGGAAGGTGTTGAATCAGCGGCGAGTCAGCGGCTGTTGAGTGAACTTCACACCGGCTAATCCATGAGCAATCAACGCGCGGATATTGCCGTGATCGCTGCCTTCAGGCGTGGCCACCACCGAACGATAATGCTCGCCGAACGCCAACAGCGCTTCTTCATCGCTCAAGCCTTCCAACAGCGCCAGACCCAGGGTCTTGCACGAGCCTTCGTTCTGCCCGGCGGCGTTTTCCACGCCGCCATTGTTGAAAGCCTGAGGCTGATAGTCGTAGCCGGCGGCGATGAAGGCCAGGGTGTCGGCAAAAACGTGTTCGCCGCTCTTGAGGCTGGCGCGCAGGGTGTTCAAATCACTCATTGGGTTTTCCTTTGGCGAACGCCGCTTGTTGTTCGGCGTTGGCTTCTTGCTGGTATTGGGCTTTCCACTCGGCGTACGGCATGCCGTAAACCACTTCGCGGGCGTCATCGAGGCTGACCTCGATCTGGCGTTCATCGGCAGCGGCCTTGTACCACTTGGACAAGCAGTTACGGCAGAAACCGGAGAGGTTCATCAGGTCGATGTTCTGCACATCCTTGCGGCTGTCCAGGTGGGCGACCAGCCGGCGAAAGGCGGCGGCTTCGAGTTCCAGGCGTTGTTGATCGGTCATGGCGGGCTCTGTGCAATCAAATCGTGCGCGGATGATAAAAGTCTGACGAGCAATGTGCCAGACGGTCAGCGGCTCGCGGCCAAGGTAATAGACACCGACTCGGCGAATCGCAGGGCGTGGGGCTTGTCGACTTCGACCTCGGCATACAACACCGACTCGTTGGCCATGACCAGATCGAGAATTTCCTGAGTCAGGCGCTCGAGCAGGGCGAAGCGATTGCCCTCCACGTGGGCGATGATCGACTTGGTGATGGTGCGGTAATTCAGCGCGTGATCGATGTCGTTGTCACGCACCGCTTCCTGAGCGGCATACAGGATGGTCAGGTTGATCAGCACATCCTGCTTGTTGAGGATTTCATCCTCGTTGATCCCGATGAAGGTCCGCAGGCACAGGTCCTTGACTCGGATGCGTGCCGTTCCTGGTTGAAGTTGTGGCATTGCTACTTGCTCCGTCCAATCAATTGCAGGAACTCCTGGCGGGTGTTGCTCGACTCGCGGAAGGCGCCGAGCATCACCGAGGTGTTCATGGTCGAATTCTGTTTCTCGACGCCGCGCATCATCATGCACATGTGCTTGGCTTCGATGACCACCGCGACGCCTGCCGCACCGGTCACTTGCTGCACCGCGTCGGCGATTTGCCGGGTGAGGTTTTCCTGGATTTGCAGGCGACGGGCGAACATGTCCACCAGTCGTGCAATCTTCGACAGACCCAGCACCTTGCCCGTCGGAATATAAGCCACATGCGCCTTGCCGATGAAGGGCAGCATGTGATGTTCACAGAGCGAGTACAGCTCGATGTTGTCGACGATGATCATTTCATCGTTGTCGGAAGCGAACAGTGCGCCGTTGACGATCTCTTCGACACTTTGCTCATAACCATGGCAGAGGTACTGCATGGCTTTTGCCGCGCGAGCCGGGGTGTCTTGCAACCCTTCACGGTCCGGGTTTTCACCGAGGCCGATGAGGATCTCGCGGTAGCTCTGGGACAGGGCGTTCTGGGGCAGGGATAACGTCATGGAACATCCTCGCGGGGGCCGCTTATTTGATGTGCCGTCCGCCGTTGACGGTCAGGGTCGTGCCGGTGACATAAGGGTTGTCGAGCAAATAACGCAGGCTCTGGTAGATCACTTCGCAGCCGGGCTCGATACCCAGCGCGGACTTGGCCAGTGCCTTGGCGCGGTACGCCGCGTCGTCGTCGGGGTTGAACATTAGCAGGGCTGGCGCGATACCGTTGACCTTGATTGTCGGCGCGTATTTCGCGGCGAAGGACAGGGTGAGGCTGTCGAGCCCGGCTTTGCTGGCGCAGTAGCCAATGTGCTTGCTGCTGCCCCTGCGAGTCACGTCGTCGCTGATGTGCACGATGTCGGCGGGACTTGAGCGCTGCAGCAAGTCGACACAATGCAGGTTGATCAGGTAGGGCGCCAGCATGTGGACGTTGAACATGCGGGTGAAGGCGGTGGCGTCGGTGTCCGGGGTTTCGGCCAGCCATTCGGAGGCGTTATGGACAATCGCCCGCAGGCTGTCGGTGTGGTTTTTCAGTTCGCTGATGAACGCGAAGATTCCGGCTTCAGTGGAGAAGTCGGCAAACACCGCGGTCGCCCCCAGGTCGCGCAGGGTTTGCACGCCGGGGCGTTCACTGCGGTAGCTGAAGATCACCGGCTGGCCATCCTCGAGCAAACGCTGCGCACAGTGCAGGCCGACACGTTGGCCGGCACCGGTAATGAGAATCGGGGCTACGAAAGAGGTCATGAACGGCTCGCGTCGCGGTAAGAGCAAAACTATACCAGCGACGAGAGGCGTACACCTATTGTGGTAGCAGGCTTAGCGATTCTGCGTTGAAGGCTCGGCAGGCAGCGGTCGTTGCGGCGTGGTGTTCAGCCAGTTGGCCAGCAGGCGGGTCGACAGCGGAATGAAGAGGTAGACCATCAGAGGGGTCAGGCACAAGGTGCTGATGAACACCCGGCTCAGCAGACCCATGTCGCTCAGCAACGGCCCGAGGACAAAGTTGAACAGCAGGGAAACCGGAAAGAATGCCAACCAGATCGCCACGGCCTGTTTCCAGCGTGGTGGGCGCTGGCCGGCCGCGCCGAACCAGCCTTCGATGCCGCTCACACGATGTTCCGTTGGATGGGCAAACAAGTCACTGCCGCGAGCCAGCCAGGCGGTGCGCGAGGCGGAATGCTCCCAGGCGTGCAGCGTCTGCTCGTCGGCGAAGCGGAAAATAATCTGGAATTCGTCATCGTCGGGCGGCGGAGCGAGCACGCCAGAACCGAGATAGCCGGGAAAATCGGTGGCCAGTTGTTCGCCTTCGCGCAACCAGGCGATCAGGTCTTGATAACGCCCATCGGCGACGCGGCGCGCAACCATCAGCGTGACGGGTGAGGTAGACATTGTGTATCTCCATATGACAATCGCGTCGCTCCGGATAGGAGTTTCGCCAGGCGCAGCGCCGGAGTGGTGGGCTGCGTCTTGGAACAAGCAAGGATTATTCCTGATTCTGCCTGGAACGTCAGTGATATTTGTCGCCATCAGCATCTTGAATGGTGTGGGGGCAGGAGAGGTAGAATGGGATCCAATTCATACATGGATGTAGACCTATAAAATGCCTGTGCTGACTGACGTTTTCCCTGGGTTGCAATCCGGTCTTCCTCTCGAGCAGGAAGAACTGTTTCCGATACGCGAAGTGGCGCGTCTGACCGGGGTCAACCCGGTCACGTTACGCGCATGGGAACGACGTTATGGACTGATACAGCCCACGCGCACCGAAAGTGGGCATCGACTGTATTCCATGACTGATATCGATCGGGTCCACAGCATTCTTGGCTGGATCGAACGCGGCGTTGCTGTCAGTAAAGTCGGCAAGATACTGGCCAGGGTTGAACCGCTTCAGACCCTGTCGCACATCATCCCGAATGAACTCGTACACGCTGACTACACGCAGTGGCAGCAACAGGTTCAGGCGGCGGTGAATGTTTTTGACGAGGTTCAACTGGAGCAGGTCTATGGACAGATCTTTTTCAGTTATCCGCTAACTGTCGTATTTCAGGACATTTTGCTTCCACTCTGGAAGCAATTACTGCAGCGCCATGAAGCGTTCGGTCAGGCCAGCGAGTGGTTTTTCCTGGATGGTTTTCTACGTTCTCGAGTGTTGCAACGCCTGCTGCTGGTGCGTGTCTTGCAGCCGCGACGGGTGATTGTCTGCGGCCTGAATGATCAGTGTCGTGAACTCGAAGTGCTGGTAACCGCGCTGCTTCTGAGCAGTGTCGATTCGGCTATTCAAGTGTTGGCTATCGGTCAGCCATTCGACGAATTGGCCCTGGTCTGCGAGCGGATCAAGCCTCAGGCGCTGGTGCTGTTTTCCAATCACGCGCCTGCGCCCGAGTTGCCACGGCGGTTGAAGCGCCTGGCCTTGAGCCTGGATTGTCAGTTGATGCTGGCGGGGGGTGCGTCCGATCTGGTGCAGGAAAGCCTGGCTGGATCGTCGATTGGATGCCTGGGTAACGAAGGATTGGTCATGCGTCAGCGTTTGAAACAGTTCCTGACAGGCAACCTGGACACTTGAATCAGAGATGCATGGCCGGATGCGTCAGCCGATGCTGCTGAAGGATGTACTGGCGCAGACGCTCGGTTTCGTCCTTGTCACCCTGATTCAACTGATAGGCAAAAAAGCCGCTCTCGGTTTCTTTCTCGAAGGTGCCGCGCAACGCGATGCGCTCGTAGCCAGACGGGCTGAACCACAAGGCGAAATGTTTGGGCGGTTTGGTCTTGTTGCGAACTTCCAGCAAGACCCCTTTGAACGACACTTCGTGCACCCACATCGTACCGGGCTGGCCATTGGCATTCTCCAGCGCTACCGGTTCTTCGAGTACCAGGCGCCATGGCCGGACCATCGGTCCGTCTTCATAGATGCTGGGGACGCCGAGGCGTAAATGCATTGCGTGAAATTCGTCTTCCACCAAGTGCAGCGGGAAGGTCATTTGCTGATTTTCGAAGTTGGCCTGGATGGTGACTTGCTCATGAGCGGCAAGGCGCGTGAGCAGGTCACGAATCTGTGAACCACCGTTGACGAGCAGGCTCGACGTCGCATCCCGCACATTGAGTTGCGGGTTGTGTTGCATTGTCTGGATAAAATCCAGCTCATCCTGGGTCAGGAGTGCGTCGCGTTGCATAATCTGCTCGACAGAAAAAGTTACAAAGTCACTGGTGATTGTAGTTAATGACAATCAATCCTTCGTTTTGTTTTCGCCGTTCGTCGCTTTTAGTGCGGCAAGCTCGGCCTGGACCTCAGCCAATTGCGCCTCCAACTGCGCGACTCGCTGCTGCGCCTTGACCTGAAGGGTGACGTCTTTCTGCACACCGATGAAATAAGTCTGTCCGTCATCAGGGTTCTTCACCGTCGAGAGGGACAGCTCGTTCCAGAACGGCGTGCCGTCCTTGCGATAGTTCCTGAGGATTTCCCGGCAGGAACCGCCACTGCTCAACGCCTCGCGAATCAACGGGAGAGCTTCCTGGTCGCGGTCCCCTGACTGAAGAAAACGGCAATCCTGGTAGAGGATTTCTTCGCTGGTGTAACCCGTCAGGCGTTCGAATGCCGGGTTGACGTAAATCAGGATGTTGTCCTGCTCGCCTTCCTTTTCGGCAATCACGATGCCGTCGTTGGAAGCGTTGATCACCATTTGCAGCAGTTGGGCGTTAATCATCGGAGAGTCCTTTCCAATTTGATTGTGGGATGCATTCTAAAAGAACACTGAGAACTTTCTACTGGTCACCCGCGTTAATTGAGAGTCAATCGCAGCTTTTTTGCCACGGCTGTTAATATCCCCCGTCTTTTTACTCAGCTTCAGGATCAGATTGATGAAAGTCGCCATCCTTTCCGGCTCGGTGTACGGCACGGCTGAAGAAGTCGCCCGCCACGCCGCCAATATTTTAAAAGCTGCGGGTTTCGAAACCTGGCACAACCCGCGTGCGACCCTGGCCGATGTTCAGGCTTTTGGTCCCGAAGCCTTCCTGGCGGTGACCTCGACCACCGGCATGGGCGAGTTGCCGGACAACCTGCAACCGTTGTATTTCGCAATCCGCGACCAGTTACCAGCTGCCTGGCGTGGCTTGCCGGGTGCCGTGATTGGTCTGGGCGATGCGAGTTACGGCGATACGTTCTGCGGCGGTGGCGAGCAAATGCGTGAATTGTTCGGCGAACTGGGCCTACGCGAAGTCCTGCCCATGCTGCGCCTGGATGCCAGTGAAAGCGTGACGCCGGAAACCGACGCCGAGCCTTGGCTGGCGGAGTTGGTCAGCGCTCTGCGGGGCTGACCGGCCGCTCGCGCAGCAAGGCGAGCCAGGCTTGCGCGGCTTTTGACAGGTACGCGCCCTGACGCCAGATGAAGGCGATATCCCAGCGCAGATAACCCGGTGCGTTCAAGGTCAGGCGCACCACGCCTGGCCGCACCAGCCCGCGTGCCACCACGCGCGGCAACAGCACCACACCTTGACCGGCCGCCACCAGCGCCGCGAGAAAGTCAGCCTGGCCGCTGCGACCACCTTCCTTCGGCGTAAACCCCAGCTGCTGGCAGGCTTGCAGCAAACGGTCATTGAGCACGAAGCTGCGCTGATACAGCAGGAATGGCGTGTCGGCCAATTCCTCCAGCCCAATCACCGTCTTCGACGCCAGCGGATGATCGGCCGGCAGCAGGGCGTCCAGCGGTTCATCGCAGAAAGGCTGGAAGGCGAACTGCGGGTCCTTCGTCAACAGGCTGCCACCTAGTTCCAGCTCCCCACTCAAAACGGCCTGTTCGATGTTCAGGCTACCGCCCTCCAGCAATTGAATGCTGATGTTCGGGTAGCGTTGTCGGTATTCGGCGAACAGTCCGGCGAACAGCGCGTCGCTGCCCAGTAGCGGCAAACCTAGGCGCAATTCCCCGCGGGCCAGTTGGCTCAAGTCATCCAGCTCACTGAGCAGTTCGTTGCGCAGCCGCAACATGCCTTCGGCCCGTTGCAGGACCACGCTGCCGGCGGCGGTCAGGCGCAGCTGAGAACCCTGCCGTTCGAGCAGCGCAGTGCCGAGGCTCTGTTCCAGCTGAGCGACCTGTTTGCTCACCGCCGATTGACTGATGTGCAAGGTCTTGGCGGCCTGAGTAAAACCACCCTGATGCATGACCTCGACGAAGCTGCGTAGCTGTTTGAATTCCATCTGCCTGATTCCATTTTGGAATGGCTCCGAGTCTAACAATTCGCTTCGGGTATGGCAGCCCGCTCCTTAAAATGAGCACCTGTGAGGACCGAAGACATGAGCGCATCAACCTTAAAAAGATTGGCCCGACTGGCGACCGAATTGGCCGTGCTGCTCGCCATCTATCTGCTCGGTTGCCAGATGGCCGTGTGGTTTGCCTGGCCGATTCCCGGTGGTGTCATCGGCATGGTGCTGTTGCTGCTGGCGTTCGCTTTGGGTGTGGTCAAACCGGCAGCGTTGCAAATGGGCGCCAGCCTGTTGATGGCCGAGATGCTGTTGTTCTTTATTCCGGCGCTGATGAGCCTGCTCGATTACGGCGGTCTGCTGCGTAGCGACGGTTGGCGAATTTTGCTGGTGATCGGCGTCAGCACGTTGATGGTGATGCTGGTGACCGCCTTCACCGTGGAACTGGTGGTGCGGTTGAGGAGGTCTCGTGAAGCTTGAACTGATGCCGATGTTCTGGCTGGCCTTCACGCTGCTGGCCTATCTGTTCAGTCGCTGGATCTATCGGCGCACCGGGCGTTATGTGCTGTCGCCACTGATTCTGGTCCCGGCCCTGTTGTTGGCACTCGCCGTGCCGCTGCACACCGCGTATGCCGAATACTCGAGCAACACCCATTGGCTGATGCTGGTGCTGGGGCCGGTTACCGTCGCTTTCGCGGTACCGATCTGGCAGCAGCGGCAGATGCTGATGCGGCATTGGTCGGCGTTGTTGCTGGGGATGCTGGCGGGCAGCGCGGCGTCCATCGGCAGTTCGTTCGGGTTGGCCAAGGCGCTGGCGCTGGACAGTTCGGTGACGATGTCGCTGGTGCCGCGTTCGATCACCACGCCTTTTGCCATGCCGCTGGCCCAGGACCTGGGCGGCGTACCGGAACTGACGGCGGTGTTTGTGATGTTCACCGGGGTGTTCGGGGCGATGCTCGGCGGCATTCTGCTCAAGTGGTTGCCCCTGCGCAGCGCCTTGGCTCGAGGGGCGCTGTTTGGTGTCGGCGCTCACGGTGCCGGGGTCAGTCGAGCACATGAAGTGGGGGGTGAAGAGGGCTCGGTGGCGGGGTTAGTCATGGTTCTGACGGGGCTGCTGAATCTGTTCGCCGCACCGTTGTTGGCGGCAGTACTTTGACATGGATCCAGGTTCGTTGGCGTACTGACTCGCTAGGCCATCAAGCTGGCTGCCAATGCAACTACACGATCCACGGGGCGTGACTAGACTGTTGTAACGTCGGTGAACAATAGAAACCCCAAGAATAAAAATTAGAGGTTCCTTGCCGTGAGCGTAGCCCCCGTCCAATCGCCACACAGTGTCAAAGACCAGGTCAGTGCCGCCGAGTGGCAGACCCGCGTCGATCTTGCCGCCTGCTATCGTCTGGTCGCCCTGCATGGCTGGGATGACCTGATTTTCACCCACATTTCGGCCAAGGTCCCCGGTACCGAAGACTTTCTGATCAACCCGTTCGGGCTGATGTTCCACGAGATTACCGCGTCCAGCCTGGTCAAGGTCGATCAGGCCGGCAACAAGCTGATGGACAGCCCTTACGAGATCAACCCTGCGGGTTACACCATCCACAGCGCGGTGCACGAGGTTCGTCACGACGTCGTCTGCGTGCTGCACACCCACACCGCTGCCGGTGTCGCCGTGTCGGCGCAGAAACAAGGCATTTTGCCGATCAGCCAACAATCATTATTTGTCTTGTCCAGCCTGGCTTATCACGCCTACGAAGGTGTTGCGCTTAACCATGAAGAGAAGGCGCGACTGCAAGCCGACCTCGGCGAAAACAATTTCCTGATGCTGCACAACCACGGTCTGCTGACCTGTGGCGCGACGATCGCCGACACGTTCCTGATGATGTTCACCTTCCAGCGCGCCTGCGATATCCAGGTGCTGGCGCAGAACGGTGGCGCCGAATTGATTGCCATCGAACCGCAGATTCTGGCGGGCGCCAAGGCGATGATCGCCGGCGTCACCAAAAGTGCTCAAGGGATGGGCGGCGCACTGGCCTGGCCAGCGCTGCTGCGCAAACTCGATAAACAAGACGCGGGTTATAAACTCTAATGGCACTCGCCGAGATCCCCCTGTGTGTCTGGCGCAAACGCGGCCAGACGTTCATCTTCCGTGGCCAGACCATCCGTTACTGGACGGCGGGGCAGGGTGAACCACTGTTGCTCATTCATGGCTTCCCGACCGCCAGTTGGGACTGGCATTTCCTGTGGCAGCCGCTGACCCAGCGCTATCGGGTAATTGCCTGCGACATGCTCGGTTTCGGTGATTCCGCCAAACCGGTGGACCACGAATACAGCCTGCTGGAGCAGGCCGATCTGCAACAGGCTTTGCTGGCGCACGTGAAGGTCGAGCAGCCGGTGCACCTGTTGGCCCACGATTATGGTGACAGCGTGGCCCAGGAACTGTTGGCCCGGCATTACGAAGCGCGTATCCATATCGCCAGTTGTGTGTTCCTCAATGGCGGCCTCTTTCCCGAAACCCATCGCCCGATACTGATGCAAAAACTTCTGCTCAGCCCCTTGGGCTGGATGATCGGCCGAGCTTTTTCCCGTGACGGTCTGGTGAAGAGTTTCCGGCAGATCTTCGGTCCGCAAAGTCGCCCCACCGAGAGCGAGATGGATGATTTCTGGAGCTTGATCGAGAGCAATCAAGGGCCACGGATCATGCACAAATTGATCGCCTACATCCCTGAACGACGTGCCCAGCGCGAGCGTTGGGTCAGCGCGATGCAGCGGGGTGAAGTGCCGTTGCGGGTGATCGATGGTGAGGTCGATCCGATCTCCGGCGCGCACATGGTCCAGCGCTATCGGGAACTGATCCCGAACCCGGACACGGTCTTGTTGCCCGGAATTGGCCACTATCCTCAAACCGAGGCGCCGGGGCAGGTGCTCAAGCACTATCTGGAGTTTCGCGATCAGATGATTTCACCGCCGCGCAAGGCCGCCTGCTCCTGATTATCCCTCTGCCTTATCGCGCACCATTCAGCCTCACCCCAGTTCATTGTGACTCGCATTGCCGTGCCTGACACTCGAACTTATTGTCCCCTGGCCTGCTGGAGTCCCCCAATGAATGAGTCTGTGCGCTTCGAAGATAAAGTCGTGATTATCACGGGGGCAGGCGGCGGCCTGGGCCGGGCCCACGCGCTGCTGTTCGCCAAACAGGGCGCCAAAGTGCTGGTCAACGACCTCGGCGGTTCGGCTCAGGGCGAAGGCGCAAACGCTTCGGCAGCCGACCGGGTAGTGGCCGAAATCCGCGAGGCCGGTGGCATCGCGGAGGCCAATCATGACTCCGTCACCGACGGCGACAAAATCGTTCAGAACGCCTTGGACACCTTCGGTCGTGTCGATGTAGTGGTCAACAACGCCGGGATCCTGCGGGACAAGACCTTCCACAAAATGGAAGACGGCGACTGGGACCTGGTTTACCGCGTCCACGTCGAAGGCGCCTACAAAGTCACCCGCGCCGCCTGGCCGCACCTGCGCGAGCAAAACTACGGCCGCATCATCTTCACCGCTTCGACCTCGGGCATTTACGGCAACTTCGGCCAGTCCAACTACGGCATGGCCAAACTCGGCCTCTACGGCCTGACCCGAACCCTGGCCATCGAAGGCCGCAAGAACAACATCCTGGTCAACGCCATCGCCCCCACCGGCGGCACCCGCATGACCGAAGGCCTGATCCCGCCGCAAGTCTTTGAACAACTCAAACCGGAACTGGTCAGCCCGCTGGTGGTGTACCTCGCCAGTGAGAACTGCCAGGAAACCTCCGGGCTGTTTGAAGTCGGTGGCGGCTGGATGGGCAAGGTGCGCTGGGAACGAAGCCTCGGCGCGGGGTTTGATCCTCGGGTTGGTTTCTCCCCGGAAGATGTGGCTGCGCATTGGCAACAGATCTGCGATTTCGAAGGCGCGGCGCACCCGCAGGACAACCTTGAAGCGCTGAAGGAAATGATGGCGAATTTGCAGAAGTATTCGGTTTGATGGAAACCAGCAAGGTCACCGTTTTTTTGACCTTGCTGGTTCTTGATAGTCGGGACTGAAGTCTGGTTTGCAGCGGTCTTCAAGGAAAATACTTGTGAACCAATGCTGCCAGATTCGCGGCCGTTTGCGCATCCATGATCCCGTCGTACGTTTCCGGGCGAAAATGCAGCTGAAAGGCCCGAACCAGGTGTGTGAAGCCTTGTTCGGTTGACGCGCCGGAAACGTCATACCCGTAAGTCTTGAACAGTTTGAGCAATTCGCTTCGGGCTGGAATGCCGGTCTCGCAATATTGCTGCAGATAGATGTCTCGGGTGGCACCGTCGAACCAGGCACCCACGCCTTTCAAGTAAAGGGCATGCCAGGGGAATTTCGGCCCTGGGTCACTCTTGCGGCCGACCGCAATATCCGAGTGCCCCAGAACAAGGGTCGGGCTGATATCCGGGTAACGTTCAAGGATGTTCAGCGCCAACTCTTCAATGGCGGCAATTTGTTCTGGCTGATACGGCGGAAAGTTGAAAACCCCTTGGCTAAACGTTGCAAGGTTGACGATTTCAACGCCAATAGACGTGTCGTTCAGACTGCTTTGGTTGCCCCAGGTACTGACGCCCGCGTGCCATGCGCGCTTGGTTTCGTCGACGAGACTGAACACTTCCTGCCTGGTATAGCCTGCTTTCAAGTAGCTTGGATCGGTGATGTCGGGAACCAGGTAGTGGGCGCTGACATTAGGGCCGGTCAGTGCATTGACCGAACTGGAGAAGTTGCCAGCTGTGTAGTGGAAAATCAGAAAGCGTACGCGGGTGTTGAAGCTTTTAGTGGTGCGGTACTTGTTGTAGTCAATGGGTTTCATGGAAATATTGCTCGCAATTAATTAGGTTAGAGTCGGCGTACAAAAGAACGGCTGACTTGTTTTTAACCTTAATCGCGAGGGCGCTTCACGTGATTACATAACTATGTAGTCGTTTTCCGAGAAATGTGTAGGTTGTAGACAGCCACTCACAGGTTTAAATAAGTATTGTCTGTGAGTGGGTGGTGTGAGAAGCAAGCACGAATGCTTGCTTCTATGTATTCATTACTTTACTTCAGTTTTGAATCCCGGCTTTCCGTTGGTCGATCGCCATTGTTTGATCGCGTTTATTACACCGTTTGGACTGTCTTCAACACCCTCTCTAGGGTCATATAAAATGCCTGTGCCGTCGGGGTGTTCGGACGTAAGTACAATGTTTTCTACAATTGCATCATGCTCGGCTTCGGATGAGTAATTGCCATCGAATAAACACTCTATGAGGTCTAAGTATTCGTCTTCTGTGTATTCTTCCAGTGTGCTACGAAGATTCATTTCATTCTCCTTTTGTATTGGAGTGAGTGCTGATGTGCAGTTTCGGCGTCATCACTCGAAGGTTGTCCATGTCATAGACCTCACCGCCTGCTCCGATGGGATTGATATGGTGGATTTCATATTTTTTTCGACTCCCCACTTGGTCCTGAGGAGGTGCAGCAGGAGCAAGTCGGTTTTTCATATCTATTTGCCTTAACTTCGTAAATTGGTCGCTCAACAGTTCATCGTCGCCCATAGCTTTCCAAAATGCCCTACGAAACGCTTTAAAACTCGAAAACTCTCTCCCTCGAAATTTATCCGCAATCTGAATAGGAATCGGCGCTCCTTCTCCCGTTGAGGCCGCACCCACCCAGCTTCCTGAAACCGACTGTCCGCTACCGCTGGCAACACCGGGATCCTGCCGCCGATCCCTGAACATCGTGAACGTCGGAGGGATCCCGGACTCGATCGGAAAGACGGTGATAAAGCCACCAAATCCGTAGCGATCCAGCTCTGGAAACGGATCGATCCGTCCCGCGTCGGGGGTGACGGTAGCGCCTTCATAGATCGGCAGGTCAGTGTCGATCAGCGGAAATTCCGTTGAAGGATTCTGCGGTTCTACCAACGGCGTCCAGGTGATGACGGGGCCGTTGGAGACGGTGCTGCCGGATACGTAAACATTCTTGCGCACGTCAAAGTGAGCAAACCTCACCGGCACACTCGCGGGTACTGTCACTCCGTCAGTGGTCACAACAACGATCTCTACCTCGTTGCCTATCGTCCTCGAGCCGAGTCTCACTGGCAGGTCGATCTCCCCTCCGACGGCTGCCAGTTCATACAGGTCGGCAGTTGAATCAGGAGCGAGTTCTGACAGCGGAACACTGACAGAGAAAAGATCACCGTTACCCAGCCTGGAGGGAGCCAATAGAGCGGCGAACCCGACCAGGACCGGCGCTGCTACTGACGCGAGTGCTGCGACAGCCGCGGATACCGCTGCTCGTAACGCGGTCCTGAGCGCCAAGGACGTCGCTGGACTAATGCCGACAGTTCCGAGTGTGCCGGTAAACGTTGGGCCGAATGCCGCCAGTGAACCGACATTGGCAAACGAGGGGCTTTGCCACCGAGCCTCTGTTTCCTCGCGCCATTGCGTCAGAAGGCGTGCTTGCTCGAGTTGTCGTTGGGTCTCGGCCTCTGCCGCCAGACGAGCCTGTTGCCGCTCGCGCTCTTGCGCCTGCTTTTCCTTTTGCTGCTGTATTTTCAGATTCGCCAGTTGAGATTGGCGTCGAGCCACGGCGGTAGCTGTATCAATGACTTTCCTGCGAGTCTCCAGACTCTGTCTTTCTGTTTGCAGTTGCTTTTGTATCTGCTCGATTCGCTGTTCCATGTCAGCTTGGAGACGAGCCTGCTCGGCTGCGAAATGCTGTGCGGCTGCTTCTGCCTTGGCTTCAGCCTCAGCCAGAGCTGTATTCAATGCTGCAATTCGTGCCCTTTCTTGAGCCTCATGCTGAACCAGAGCCGCCTGAAGCTGAGCTTTAGATTTAGCTTGAGCCTCAACATAAGCGTTAGCTTCCGCCTGTATGCGCGCCTCTTCAGCGGCAATACGTTGGGCTTCCCGTTCCGCTGCTAATCGCGCCTGTTCAGCGGCCTGCATGGCACTGAGGGTGTGTTGAAGATTGACTGTTCGCTGGTGGAGCGACTGCAGGGTTTGAGACAGTAATCTGGCATCGATCGCGGCTCTGAGTGATTGATTCAAGGCCTGCATGGCAATGCCATTCGGTCCCGGCCACTTCTCCATCTTCGTGGCTTTGATCATGAATTCATTGATATGCCGGTTAAATGGATCACCTCCATAAAACATATTGGCAGTGGCTGTTTTACTGTGGAACTCTGCGGTCTTACGTTGTGTGAGTTTATTCAGTACCCCTAATTCCCGGACGACGGATTGCAAAGGTGGAACTGGATCCGTTGGACCTTCATGTCGGGTCGCTGCCAGTTCTGCCTCTATGGTTTGCGGTAGTTCGCTGGAACTGGTCTGATATTCCTGCTCCAGCGCCTTGGTCGTATTTATTACGGTGCCTCGATTTTGATTGTAAGTCGAAACACCGGGCCCAAATGGGCCTGCTTGCAAACGAGTTCCACTTCTAGGCGGGGGTATAAAATGATCGGGTGCGACGCCTACTGTATGTATAGGTGTGGTTATTTCGAGAAAACCTAGCCTCGAGTTATTTCCCTGTGGTGGTTTTGGTGGTTTTTGCATATTCATATCCTTTTGAATTTGCGCGCTGTTTAAGATGTAAGTTTTGTTGGCGTGTATGCACTGCCAACAGTTTTATCGTGCCATTTCAAGTTACAGCCAATCGAAAAGTAATGGGTCTGAGAGGTGTGTGGGCTTTTGCACATAAACTTGAGAGGCGTTTCGATAAGGCGGGAATACAGGCGAGATTGTCCTCTGAGTAAGAAGATGTTTCTTATGCAGTTACAGGAAATGTCTTGTAGGACTTGTTTTAAACATCTAGTAAAACGGGCTGGCACCACAAAACCATCGCCCATAAAAAAGGCCGCTGCAAACGCAGCGGCCAAAGTAAGACGATTGATCAAGGAGCAATAAATCAACGTCAGTGAACACGGGGCGATGAGTCGAAAATCTTCAATTCATCTGAAATCTGTCGCTAATGGCGTGGACTGGCCACCGCCATTGCTTCGTGCTTTCCGGCCGTTTGCCGTGAAAGCCCGGCAAGAATAAGGTCTTGAGCCAAAAGGAAAAATAGCGATTCGTGACATGAACTGTTGCAGCATGAGTAACAGTGGCAACAAGCCCCGCCCACACGCCATGCGCTGCGTTGATAACCCCCCATCCAGCCCATCCATAACCCGCGCAAAACGCCGTCCCATGCGGGGATTCATCCTTTGGAGGTACATCGCGAATACCTCCTTGGTGCGCTTATCGCTCCCAACGTGCGGCAGTAGGGTGGGGCCTTCTGTCACTCACCGGGGAAGACGCATGACAAAAACAACAATGCGCGCCATCTTCACGCCGCAAGCGCTCGCCGCTGCGGTTGCCTTGGGTTGCTGCGCCCAGGCGCAGGCTGTTTCATTCAACATCGGGGAAATCGAGGGGACTTTTGATTCTTCGCTGTCCGTCGGCGCGAGCTGGGGCATGCGCGATGCCGACAAATCCCTGGTGGGCATCGTCAATGGCGGGACCGGCCAGTCTTCGACCGGGGATGACGGGCGGCTGAATTTCAAAAAGGGCGAAACCTTCTCCAAGATCTTCAAGGGTATTCATGACCTCGAACTGAAGTACGGCGACACCGGGGTGTTCGTGCGTGGCAAGTACTGGTATGACTTCGAACTCAAGGACGAGGACCGCGAATTCAAACCGATCAGTGACAGCGGTCGTAAAGAAGGTGCCAAGTCCTCCGGGGCGCAGCTGCTCGACGCCTTCGTCTATCACAACTATTCCATCGCCGAGCTGCCGGGCACTGTGCGCGCCGGCAAGCAGGTGGTCAGTTGGGGTGAAAGTACCTTCATCGGCAACTCGATCAACAGCATCAACCCGATCGACGTTTCAGCGTTCCGCCGTCCTGGCGCCGAAATCAAGGAAGGCCTGATTCCGGTGAACATGCTGTTCGCCTCCCAAAGCCTGACCGACCAACTCTCGGTGGAAGGTTTCTATCAACTGGAGTGGGACCAGACCGTCGTCGACAACTGCGGCACCTTCTTCGGCAACGACGTGGTGGCTGACGGCTGCAACAAGAATTACACGGTTGCCAGCCCGGCGATTGCACCGTTGCAACCGATCGCTGCAGCGTTTGGCCAAGGCTTCGAAGTCAGTCAGGAAGGTGTGATCGTACCGCGCGGTGGTGACCGCGATGCCCGCGACTCCGGGCAGTGGGGGACGGCGCTGCGCTGGCTCGGCGACGACACCGAGTACGGTCTGTACTTCATGAACTATCACAGCCGCAGCCCGACGGTCGGCACCACCACTGCCGGCCTGACAACGCTGGCACGGATCCCGGCCATCGTCGGTGCCGCCAACAGAATCGCGCCCGGTACCGGGTCGGCACTGGCTCAGAGTGTGATGCTCGGACGCGGCCAGTATTACCTTGAGTACCCGGAAGACATCCGTCTCTACGGTGCGAGCTTTTCCACCACCTTGCCTACCGGCACGGCGTGGACCGGCGAGATCAGCTATCGCCCCAACGCTCCGGTGCAAGTCAACACCAACGACCTGACCCTGGCTTTGCTCAACCCGATCGCAGGCGGCGCCGCATCGCCTATCGCGACCACGCCAGGTGCCGACAACAAAGGCTACCGCCGCAAGGAAGTGACGCAGGTCCAGAGCACCCTGACGCACTTCTTTGACCAAGTGTTGGGTGCCCAACGGCTGACCCTGGTGGGCGAAGCGGCGGTGGTACACGTCGGTGGCCTGGAATCGCGAACCAAACTGCGTTACGGCCGTGACTCGGTCTATGGTCAGTACGGTTTTGGCGGCGATACCGACGGCTTCGTCACCTCGACCTCTTGGGGCTACCGCGCCCGGGCGATCCTCGATTACGCCAACGTCATCGGCGGGATCAACCTCAAGCCCAACCTGTCCTGGTCCCACGACGTCGCCGGCTACGGCCCCAACGGGCTGTTCAACGAAGGCGCCAAGGCCGTCAGCGTCGGCGTCGATGCCGACTACCGCAACACCTATACCGCGAGCCTCAGTTACACCGATTTCTTCGGCGGTGACTACAACACCCTGGAAGACCGCGACTTCCTGGCGCTGAGCTTCGGCGTGAACTTCTGATCTGGCTGAGAAGGATGATTTTAATGCGCAAGATGATTCTGCAATGCGGCGCCCTGGCCTTGAGTCTGCTGGCTGCCAACGTGATGGCGGCGGTCTCGCCGGAAGAAGCCAACAAGCTTGGCACCAGCCTCACGCCGCTGGGTGCCGAGAAGGCCGGCAACGCCGATGGCTCGATCCCGGCCTGGACCGGCGGCATCCCGAAAAACGCCGGCGCTGTGGACAGCAAAGGCTTCCTGGCTGACCCGTTCGCCAGCGAGAAACCACTGTTTATCATCACCGCCGCGACGGTCGACAAGTACAAAGACAAGTTGTCGGAAGGTCAGGTGGCGATGTTCAAGCGCTACCCGGAAACCTACAAGATCCCGGTGTACCCGACCCACCGCACCGTGGCCGTACCCCCGGAGATTTACGAGTCGGCCAAGCGCAGCGCACTGAACGTGAACAGCATCAACGACGGTAACGGCCTGGCCAACTTCACCGGCAACCGCTACTACGCCTTCCCGATTCCGAAGACCGGCGTCGAGGTGCTGTGGAACCACATCACCCGCTATCACGGCGGTAACCTGCGCCGCATCATCACTCAGGTGACCCCGCAAACGAACGGCAGCTACACGCCGATCCGCTTCGAGGAAGAGATCGCCGTACCACAATTGATGAAGGAACTGGACCCGGAAAAAGCCGCCAACGTGCTGACCTTCTTCAAGCAATCGGTGACGGCACCTGCACGTCTGGCGGGTAACGTGCTGCTGGTGCACGAAACCCTCGATCAGGTGAAAGAGCCGCGTCTGGCGTGGATCTACAACGCCGGCCAGCGCCGTGTGCGTCGCGCACCGCAAGTGGCTTATGACGGGCCGGGTACTGCCGCTGACGGCCTGCGCACGTCCGACAACTTCGACATGTTCTCCGGCGCACCGGATCGCTACGACTGGAAACTGGTCGGCAAGAAGGAAATGTACATCCCTTACAACAGCTACAAACTCGATTCGCCGAGCCTCAAGTACGACGACATCGTCAAGGCCGGGCACATCAACCAGGACCTGACCCGTTATGAGTTGCACCGGGTCTGGGAAATTATCGGTACGGTCAAGCCGAGCGAGCGGCACATCTACGCCAAACGCCACATGTACCTCGACGAAGACAGCTGGCAAGTGGCGCTGGCAGACCATTACGACGGTCGCGGTCAGCTGTGGCGGGTGGCGGAGGGTCACGCTCAGTACTACTACGATCACCAGACTCCGGCCTACACCCTCGAAGCGCTCTACGACATCATTGCCGGCCGATACATTGCCCTGGGAATGAAGAACGAAGAGAAGCACAGTTTCGAATTCGGCTTCGAAGCCAAGGCTGCCGACTACACCCCATCGGCCTTGCGCGCCGAGGGCGTTCGGTAAGGGTTTTGATACATTGGCAGTACAAAAGGCGACCGGGTGGTCGCCTTTTTTATGGCTGCCAATCAGCGTGCTGAATACTTCTCAACAAGCGGGTTAGAGAGGGCTAGGGTTGCCGGACAATTATAAAAAGGCACGCCGCAATGACCGCCATGATCCCGTGTCTGGACCGTTCTGGATTCCTGCCCCGTCTGTCCACTCATCACCAGTCACGGGCTCGCTTGACCGAGCCGTTACTGACCTCCACGGCCCGGGTGAAATTACTTTGCGCGCCGGCCGGCAGTGGCAAGACAGCGCTGCTCGCCGAATGCCTGTTGCAGGCACCAACCCAGTGTCGGGTGCATTGGTTGCCATTGTCTGGCGCGGTGTTGAGCGCGATGGATTTTCGTCATCGTCTGGCAGAGACGCTGGGGCTGGCTACTTCAGGTGAATCCGAATTGCTGGGGTATCTGTCACGATTGCAGACGCCAACCTGGCTGTTTCTCGATGACTATTGCCGCGTCCCGAACCCCGAGTTGGACTTGCTACTGGATCGCATGCTGGCGCTTAGCAGCCCGATGTTGACCTGGTGGCTGGGTGCTCGCCGCCGGCCGCCCTGCAACTGGCCAAGGTTGCTGCTCGACGATGAGTTGTACGAGTGCGAAAGCACTTCGCTGGCTTTCACGCCAGGTGAAGTCGAGCAGATATTGCAGCCCTGGGTACCGGAGCAGGCCAGCAAGGTGGCCAGTCGGATCATCCAGCGCACCGGCGGCTGGTGTGCCGGTGTGCGGATTGCATTGCTGCACAAGTGCGACTGGTCGCGTCAGGACAAACCCCTGGGACGGGCGGACACCTTGCTCGATTACCTGGAGCATGAGTTGTTCAGCTCGCTGACGCCTGAGTTGAGCGAGGCCTGGCGCGTGCTGGCCCACTTGCCCCGCTTCAATGCCCGGCTGTGCGATCACCTGTTCGGGGCCGGAGAGGGCGCTCAGTACTTGCGGACCTTGCAAGTGCTGGGCTGTTTTATCGAACCTTGGAGGGACTCCACCGATTGGCTGCAGATATTCACACCGTTCACGCAGTTGTTGCGCGATGAGCAATGGCCGGCGGGACGCTCCTGGCATCGGCGTGCCTGCCAATGGTTCTGTACCGAACAGGACTGGAAATCGGGCTTCGAACAGGCATTGCTCGCCGAGGAATACGAAGTGGCGGTCAGCCTGTTGCAGCACTTCAGTTTCGAGCATTTGTTCGAGGAACAAACGGTGGTGCTGTTGTTGCGTTTGCATGAGCAGCAAGGCGAGGAACTGACGCTGGGCAGCCCGCAATTGGTCGGATTGATTACAGCTGCGCTGTTGTTCGCCGGACGTTTCGAACAGGCGACTGCCTGTATCGCTCATTTGGCGCATTTCACGCCTCAACCGTCGGCGGTGCTTCAGCGTCAACTGATTGCACGTTGGCAGGCCCTGCAGGGTTGGTTGCTGCATTTACAGGGACGAATGGAGGCTTCGCGCGCACACTTTCTTGACGCGTTGAGCGCGCTCGATCCCGAATGCTGGACGGCGCGCCTGATGTGTTTGTCCGGTTTGACGCAACAGGCATTGCTAAGGGGCGAACTCGACGTGGCGCAAGCCCACAACCGCGAGGCGCTGTGCCTGGCGCGGGCGCAAGGTTCGCTGGTGTTCGAGGGCCTGATGGAGCTCGATCATGCGCAATGGCTGGAGCAGCGCGGCGCCCCGGCTCGTGCCGAAAGTCTGCTTTGCGACATCGATGAATTGCTCCGCCAGCGTTCGGACCGACCTGCACCTTTGTTGGGGCGGATTGCGTTGCGGCGAGGGCGGTTGGCCTTGTGTATGGGCGCAGACGAGCGCGCTGCCGAGTTCTTTCAGGCGGGCCTGGACGATTGCTTGCGCAACCACGACAAGCGCGTGTTGTATGGATTTCTGGGTCAGGCCCAATTGGCTGCGAACCAGGGCGATTACGCCCAGGCGTTCGTCCGGTTGCGCGATGCCGAGCGGCTGATGCAACAACGGCACATTCCAGACACGGTCTACCGCGGCGTTCTGCTGCAAGTCAGCAGCCAGCTCTGGTTGCAACAAGGCCGTCCGGAACTGGCACACGAGGCCCTGACCCGCGTGTTGCGCCACTATCGCGGGTCGAATGCTCGGCAGGCACCGCCGGCGACCCTGGAGCTTATTGCGCGAATCGAATACTTGCTGGTCCTGGCCGATACCCAATTGCACGTGGCGATCGAACCTTTGGCGCAGCTTCACGGGGCGCTGGTCGTTGCGCACGAACGCGGCATGTTGAACCTGGAAACAGAACTGCAACTGATGATCGCTCAAGTGGCCTGGCTCACCGGCGATAGTGCGCGGGCGCAAAGTGCCCTGCAGCGGGGCCAGGAGTTGGCGGAGCGCGGTCATTTACAGTTGGCGCTGCGTGAATTGAGTTTGCGCCAGCCCGATTTGTACAGTTGTGCGGGGCTGGTAGATCCCAGGGAAAAGGCTGAGGCGGTGATTGCGGAGGGCCCTCTGAGTCGACGGGAACTTGAAGTGCTCACTTTGATTGCGCAGGGTAATTCCAATCAACAGATTGCCGAGCAACTTTATATTTCCGTTCATACGGTAAAAACCCATGCGCGTCGTATTCATGGGAAGTTAGGTGTTGAGCGTAGAACGCAAGCGGTGGCCAGGGCTAAGTTGTTGAAGTTGTGTTAGGTGAAATAAGGGGTGTGAGTGCGGTGTTAAATTTATTGAAATAAACATCGTATGTTCGATTGAGGATTATTCTTTTAGAGTTGGGTTCAAGTTCCAGAGTAAATAAAAATTATTTACCGCTTAGCTCGAAATAAAGGATGAATCAATTGAACAAGATGTTCACGAGCCTGATGCTCGATACCCTGCGCCAACGCGTCGATAGTGCAACTGAATTTAAGAAGGCTAACTTGGTAGGTCAACAACTGTTGGCGGTGCTGAAGGCGATTCCTTCGTTCAAGGACATGGCGCGAAATCGATTGGTTGAAAAACTTCGGGAACATAACCCGGACCTTGAGCTGGATAAGGTTTTTGTAAACAGAGGCAGCTATGCCCAAGGGCTTGAAAGCCGACCGACCGGCTCGTTGTGGGAGGTACATCTGGAATGTTTGTCACGTAATCTGTCTCCCAACTACGTGATCGGTTCTGATGGTGTGTATGACCGCCCGAACACGACCGACAGCCAATTCAAAGTTCCTGGGCTGGATATCTATCAGGTTGAGCGCCTTCTCGAGAATGCCCGCCAAGATCTGAGCTGGAAGCATCGCAATAGTCTTGACCAGTATTGGAAGGCTGCGGCCAGTGGGCAAGTCGATGGAAACCCTTCATCTACCCACAAGGATGTTCTGCAGCAATCGATAGCAAAGACGCTGATGGCGGAGCTTTCCTTGAGCGTTATCGGTGGGCGGCTTGAGCCTCATCACGGCGAGCGGGTTGCAGATATTTTACTGTCGGGTCATGGCGGGTCACTGTATCAAGTGGTGATTAATAATGTGGGCCAGTTCCCTGTTCGCCTTCCCTCGGGATTTGTCGTGGACATGTCAGGTTTGGGTGACGCTGAGCTGTTACTGAACAATGATCATTACACGTGCGTGCTGTATACCCCCGACCGAGGGTTCGAGTTTTTCCTGAGCAGCAATGACGTACATGCAGCGTTGTGCAGTCGTCTGTCGATATCCGGGGGCGGTATTTCTTACCCACGCCTGCAGGAAAGTGCGTTTCAGTATTGCGCCGGTTCGCATATCAAACACCAGAAAGATGAAGTGTCGAAGCTGTTGGGGAAAAGCGATTACAGCGTCGCGGGACTCTTCGCGTCTCTGGAAAATACTCAGCAACTTGGCGCACTTCGACACCATTGGCGGGTGAGTTTTGAAGCATTGCAAGCCGCTGTTAAACGCACTGAGTGGCCCAACTGGTTGAAGGCAGCACCTGAGTCCGTACAGGAGCGCTATTCGGAACTTGAGTACTCGATGGTCAAGTACGAGTCTGACTTTAACGCCACATTCAATGGGTATTTTTCTTTACGGGAGTATACCCGACGGCAAGTTGCCGATTGGACCCGGAGTGCTCTAGGTATCGAATTGGATTCCGAGAGCATTCGGGTGCGCAGTGTCTATGAGTTCAAGGTCGGTGGACGGACTATCCGTCAAGAGGACAGCTACACCTTGACCGAGTTCGTGACGATTGGCTTGCATGATTCCGATCATCGCGCCCGGTTGGTGCTTGAGGGCGGCGAGGCCTTCGGTCTGACCATCGCGAAGCTCGAGAACTGGTTGCAAGATGTTGATGTGCGAGCAAGCTTTGTGAATGCTCAGCCGGCCAACCCGCCTCAGCCTTACCGCGACGCGTTGAACAATAAAATGTTCAGTCAGATGAAGTTTGCCTCATGGGTTGCTCAACAGTCCGGTCGCTTCAGCAGCGAGGATTTCAATCTCGTCAATCGGGCAATGGCCGGCGACTCGGCAGTATTGATCAATGTTGTGAGTATTGCGGGTTCCACTCAACCGTTGAAGGACGTGCTGGTGTTCCATGGAAGTCAGGGTGCGCTGGGGCCGCAGCAGGTTTTTCTGAGAAACTCTCATGGTCACTATGAGTTTCTGCGTTTCGGCAGCTTTTCTGAATTTGCAGATCAACTCAAACTCTGGATGAGCGGTGATTCTGTTTATGCTGCGTCGCTGATTAACCCCAATGACCTGCCAACCATCGGTAAATGGTTAGAGCAGGCGAGGGAGCGGCCGTGGAACCTGGCTACAATTCGTGTCGCTGCGGTGGTACTGAGTCGCAGCCCGAATGAACCGCTGGCCGGCTTGGTGCAGGAGGATTACCAGCGGGCATTCGCAGAAATAAATTTGGTGGCACCTCTGAATTATCGACGTGTCCCGCAATCCCTGCGTCAGACGTACGCTCGGCTCAATACAGAACTCAAGGCGCTGTATACGGTCGAGTTCCGTGACACCGGATTCCCATCCTTTGAGGTCTTCGCTCGCAAACTTATTAAACAGCGGGTAGAACAGGTACTTCGAGAACGAGGGAGCGCTATCGATGTAGATCCGGATCTTGTTTATGTACAGATCAGTCCTCAAGAGGATATGACCCTGTCGCAACTGATTATCAGTGAGCGTAGTTTTGACGCCAACAACAGTCCGCGCCCGGATCCTCGGGACTATCCGCGATTCCACTGGTCAACGGCTCACCCGTCACTGGATAAATTGTCGATCCGGGATATTTCCGGTTGGTCGAAAACACTTCGTCCGGGTGAGAAATATATTGAGTTGTTAACGTCTGATTATTTGCCGTCAAGTGATCCACTGTATACGTTTAAGCAAGAGGTAAACTTTAAAAAATTGCAGGGTGAGATGTATCAGGCGTTACTCTCCCAATATTTTGAGGCTGGTTTGGATGATGAACAGTTGAATAGCTTGGAACGCATCATTGTCGGATTGAGAACTCCTGAGAGGTACCGCGGTTCGGAGCCCGTTGTCAATACTGAAAGTGTTTACTATTTTACGTTGAAGAGTGTCCGTAAAGTTGAGGGTGTTTATATTTTTCGAGCCGTCACAAGCAAGGGGGTTGAAGACTTTATTTACACTCCGCATGCACCGGATCATGTCGCATTTCGTAGCGTAACTAAGTTTGTGGGGTCTATTCGAGATCGCCAGGGGCCGTTCAGGGATTACTACATCAAGCGGATAAGCTTTCTCAATAAGAAGGTCATTAACGATTATTTCGATGAGCTTGATGCGAATCTTGATACCGTAGCGCCACCGAAGCCTCTGATCAATACTCGCGTCAGGGATTTGCGAATGTCCTACGGAATTCACGTCAGGCGGGTTATCGAGGACGTGGACACCCAAACTACCAGTCTTGCCGAAATTATCGGAGGCCTGGTTTACGAAAACCTGAAGTTGGCGGCCACTGTTATCAGTATCGTCATTCCTCCCGTTGGCCTCGCGGTAACGGCGATCGAAGTCGCTAAAAACATCTACGACGGCATCAAGGCTCACTACTACGGTGACTACGAGGCCGCGTTTACCCATGTCAAGGATGCCCTGATCGGGCTGGTCGGTCTGTCTGGGGTGGGGCAGGGAGTTGAGAGCGTGACCAAGGCGCAGAAGACGCTCATTCAACTGGTGGGTGATGCCAATACCGTGGTGGGGCTGATGTCCACGGCGATGGGGCAGACACTCGGTCACGAGCGTCTGCTTGAGATCTTCCAGCAAGTACTCGACGAACCTGACGTCAGTACTAGTAAAACCATAGTGATTTGACGGGCAGTTAACATTCGCCTGGCAGCTATGCCGTCAGCGGAATCTCAAATCGAGCTGGCGGGCTCAAACCCCATTCGCCAGCTCACGGCCCGCGTCGCCGCCAGCAATCGCTGCGCCGCCGGGCCGTTTTCATCGGCATGGAACAACGAGGTCGGGCCGACGATGGTCATCACCGCCGCGACCTGTCCGACCGCGTTGAACACCGGTGCCGACAAGGCGTCCACGCCCGGCATCAGCAAACCATGCACATGGTGCAGACCGCGTTCGCGGATCTGTTCGCACAACGCCGCATAGGCTTGATCGTCCGCCAGCGCATGTGAAGCGCTGCTGTGCAGTTCCTGCTCGCGCAAATCGACGGTTTCACGCTTCGGCAGATAGGCGCCGAACACCAGCCCTGTTGAAGAGCTGAGCAACGGCAACACCGAACCCAGTTGAGTCACCACCGTCACCGCGCGCACCGCCGGTTCGATGTGCACCACGGTCGCACCCTGATTGCCCCACACTGCTATAAAGCAGGTTTCATTCAGATCGTCACGCAACTCGGCCAAGGGCAGGGCGCCGACTTTCAGCACGTCCATACTGTTGAGTGCGGCGAGACCAACGCGCAAGGCTTCGCGGCCCAGACCGTAGTGGTTGGTAGCAGCATTCTGTTCAGCAAAACCGCTGGCAATCAGCGCCTGTAAATAGCGGTGAACCTTGCTCGCCGGCATTTGCACGTGTTCAGCCAGGCGCGACAGTGAAGTCGATGGCGATAACTCGGCCAAGGCCTTGAGGATGTCGGTGCCGACCTCGGCCGAGCGGACTTTCTGTTTATCGTTGCTGCGCGGCGTTTCCATGGAGGCGGTCTGATCCCGGGACGAATGGGCGTCTTTATAGCTTGACGGTCAATACCAATCAAATTACGTTAATCGTAATCGAATTACGATAAAAATAACCCAGGCGTGCCGAGACCTCTTCAATGGAGCAACGGGCCATGCCTACTCCCTGTTCAGGAGGCTCCATGAACCTCGATTCAACGGCGCCCGAGCTGGCTTATCAGTCCGGCTTCGGCAACGAATTCAGCAGTGAAGCGTTGCCCGGCGCACTGCCCGTCGGCCAGAATTCCCCGCAAAAAGCGCCTTACGGTCTCTATACCGAATTGTTCTCCGGCACGGCGTTCACCATGGCTCGCAGTGAAGCGCGGCGCACCTGGATGTACCGCATTCAACCGTCGGCCAATCACCCTGCGTTCGTCAAACTGGATCGGCAACTGGCCGGCGGCCCATTGGGTGAAGTGACCCCCAACCGCCTGCGCTGGAATCCGTTGGACATCCCGACCGAGCCAACCGATTTCATCGACGGGCTGGTGAGCATGGCCGCCAACTCGGGCGCGGAAAAACCGGCCGGAATCAGCATCTACAGTTACCGCGCCAACCGCTCCATGGAGCGCGTATTTTTCAACGCTGACGGCGAACTGTTGCTGGTGCCCGAGCTGGGACGCTTGCGCATTTCGACCGAATTGGGCGTGCTTGAACTGGAGCCACTGGAAATCGCCGTGCTGCCGCGCGGTCTGAAATTCCGCGTCGAACTGCTCGACCCGCAGGCCCGCGGCTACATTGCCGAAAACCACGGCGCGCCGCTGCGCCTGCCGGACCTCGGGCCGATCGGCAGCAACGGCCTGGCCAATGCCCGGGACTTCCTGACCTCGGTCGCTCATTACGAGAACCTCAAACAACCGACCACCCTGGTGCAGAAATTTCTCGGCCAGTTGTGGGGCTGCGAGCTCGATCATTCGCCGCTGAACGTGGTCGCCTGGCACGGCAATAACGTGCCGTACAAATATGACCTGCGTCGTTTCAACACCATCGGCACGGTCAGTTTCGATCATCCGGATCCGTCGATCTTTACCGTCCTGACGTCGCCAACCAGCGTGCATGGTCTGGCCAATCTGGACTTCGTGATCTTCCCGCCACGTTGGATGGTGGCCGAGAAAACCTTCCGGCCACCGTGGTTCCATCGCAACCTGATGAACGAATTCATGGGCCTGATCAAGGGCGAGTACGACGCCAAGGCCGAAGGCTTTGTGCCCGGCGGTGCGTCCTTGCACAGTTGCATGAGCGCCCACGGGCCGGATGGTGAAACCTGCACCAAGGCGATCAACGCCGAACTCGCGCCAGCGAAAATCGACAACACCATGGCCTTCATGTTCGAGACCAGCCAGGTGCTGCGCCCGAGCCGTTTCGCCCTGGATTGCCCGCAACTGCAAAACAACTACGATGCCTGCTGGGCCACGCTGCCCGCCACTTTCGACCCGACCCGGAGATAACCCATGACTCAGACTTCCATCACTCGTAGCTGGGTTGCCTCCGCCAACGGCCATGCTGATTTTCCTCTGCAAAACCTGCCGCTGGGCGTGTTCAGCGTGAAGGGTTCGGCACCGCGCAGTGGCGTGGCCATTGGCGAACATATCTTTGATCTGGAAGCTGCACTGGACGCTGGCTTGTTCGATGGCGTCGCAAAAACTGCAGTTGAAGCCACCCGTGGCGGCCAGTTGAACGCGTTCTTCGAACTGGGTCGTGACGCTCGCGTTGCCCTGCGCGAACGCCTGCTGGAATTGTTCAAAGAAGGCAGCACCCTGCACGGCAAGATCGAAGCCCAAGGCGCAAAACTGCTGCCACTGGCGGCGAATTGCGAGATGCACCTGCCAGCGAAAATCAACGATTACACCGATTTCTACGTTGGCATCGAGCACGCGCAGAACGTCGGCAAACTGTTCCGTCCAGACAACCCGTTGCTGCCGAACTACAAGTACGTGCCGATCGGTTATCACGGCCGCGCCTCGACCATTCGCCCGTCGGGCACCGATGTTCGCCGTCCGAAAGGCCAGACCCTGCCGGCCGGTCAGACCGAGCCAACGTTTGGCCCATGCGCACGTCTGGATTACGAACTGGAGCTGGGCATCTGGATCGGTCAGGGCAACGAGATGGGCGACTCGATCGCCATCGGTGACGCCGCCGATCACATTGCCGGTTTCTGCCTGCTCAACGACTGGTCGGCGCGCGACATCCAGGCTTGGGAATACCAGCCGCTGGGACCATTCCTGTCGAAAAGCTTTATCACCAGCATCTCGCCATGGGTGGTGACTGCTGAAGCGCTGGAGCCGTTCCGTCGTGCTCAGCCGGCACGTCCGGAAGGCGATCCGCAGCCGCTGCCGTACCTGTTCGACAAGCGCGATCAAGCCGCTGGCGGTTTCGACATCGAACTGGAAGTGCTGCTGCTCACCGAAGGCCTGCGCGAGCAAAAACTGCCGGCCCATCGCCTGACCCTCAGCAACACCAAACATATGTACTGGACCGTGGCGCAAATGGTCGCGCACCACAGCGTCAACGGCTGCCAGTTGCAGGCCGGCGACCTGTTCGGTTCGGGCACCTTGTCGGGGCCTGAGAACGGTCAGTTCGGCAGCCTGCTGGAAATCACTGAGGGCGGTAAAAAGCCGATCGAACTGGCGTCGGGTGAGGTACGGAAATTTCTTGAGGACGGCGACGAAATCATCCTGCGCGCACGTTGCAGCCGTGACGGTTTTGCCTCCATCGGCTTCGGCGAATGCAGTGGCAAAGTGTTGCCGGCGCGCTAAGAGGATCGGGTCATGGAACTCTATACCTACTACCGTTCGACTTCGTCTTTTCGGGTGCGCATTGCGTTGGCGCTCAAGGGCCTGGATTACCGGGCGCTGCCGATCAATCTGATCGCACCGCCAGGTGGCGAACATCGACAGCCGCCGTATCTGAGCATCAATCCGCAAGGCCGAGTACCGGCCTTGCGTACTGACGAAGGTGAGTTGTTGATCCAGTCGCCGGCGATCATCGAATACCTGGAAGAGCGTTATCCACAGGTGCCGCTGCTCTCCAAAGACTTCGCGGCTCGCGCCCATGAGCGGGGTGTGGCGGCGGTGATTGGTTGCGACGTGCATCCGCTGCACAACGTCAGCGTGCTCAACAAGCTGCGGCAGTTGGGGCACGATGAACCGCAAGTGGTGGAGTGGATCGGGCACTGGATCAGCCAAGGATTGGCGACGGTGGAGCAGTTGATCGGCGATGAGAGTTATTGCTTTGGTCCGACGCCTGGGCTGGCGGATGTTTACCTGATCCCGCAGCTGTACGCGGCCGAGCGCTTCAGCATTTCACTTGAGGCGTATCCGCGGATTCGTCGAGTGGCGGCGTTGGCGGCGACGCATCCGGCGTTTATCAAGGCGCATCCGGCGAATCAGCCAGACACACCATAAAGCCTCACACCGAACCAATGTGGGAGCGGGCTTGCTCGCGAAGAGGGTGTGTCAGTCGACATCAATGTAGCTGACACACCCTCTTCGCGAGCAAGCCCGCTCCCACAAGGGGATGTGTGGTTAGTGGACGATTGAGTTAGGCGGCAGGTGCCCTAGTCGCTCAGTCAGGCGAATCCGCTGGATCGGGTCGTCACTGAGCAGCAGTGCATGCTCCAGGTCAAAGCGCTCGGCGTTCGGGCAATCCAGTCGTTGATAGAGGCTGGCCCGGGCCAGGTAGTCGGAGGCGCTGGCGTTGCCCAGTTCCAGCACTCGTTCGGCGTCGATCAGGGCGCCGATGTAGTCATCGTTGGAAAGGTGTAACTGACGCAGGTTGCGCGACAGCCGCTGCAGCATTTGCACCGGCTCGGCGGTGAGCAAATGTTCGGCGCCGAGCTTCATGTTCGGGCCGTACTGGCGTTGCAGCAACTCCCGGCAATCGTTGGGGTACAACCGACGCCCGCCGCATGGGTCGAGCAGGTGATCGGCGCCGGGTACCCGCAGCAGGAAATGCCCGGGGAAGTTGACGCCAACCATGGGGATTTCCAGACCTTTGGCCAGTTCCAGGGCAACCAATCCCAGACTCAGCGGCTGCCCACGTCTGCGTTCCAGCACTTTATTGACCAGCGCGACTTGCGGACGCAATGGCGTGGAGTCGTCCTGAGCGAATCCCAGGTCATTCATACGCCGTAACAACGGCTGGGCCAACTCGCTGACCGGCAACATTGGCAAGCCACAACTGACCCGCTGTTGCAGGTCCTTGAAATCGTTTAGCACCGCCTCGGGATTGACCTCACTGTCGTGTTCGGCGGCAATCCACAGCGCCGCCTCGAACAGCGCGGGCGGTGAACGTTGCAGACAGTCGAAAAAACGTTGGCGGGGGGTCATCAAAATCTCCGGGTAATGCCTCGTTTTAGCCCCGTCTCCGCCATTCGTCCAGTGCCGAACATAGGCGGTTGCAGGTTATGTCCGAAAGTCTGCATGGCGGCGGCGCTTATTCCGGTGCGCTTCTGCAATTTTCGGGCGCAAGCCTATACTGGCGACTACAAGAAGCAATTCGGGAGCCCTACGATGTTCGCTCTCATGCAAAGCACTCGCCTTGAATCGCTGCATCTGAGCGTCGACTCGGTCACCGGGTTGAAGGCGGTCATTGCCATTCATAACAGCCGTCTGGGGCCTGCCCTGGGCGGGTGTCGTTACCTTGCCTATCCCAGCGACGAATCAGCCGTCGAGGATGCGGTGCGCCTTGCCCAAGGCATGAGTTACAAGGCCGCGTTGGCCGGCCTGGCTCAGGGCGGCGGCGTTGCGGTGATTGTTCGCCCGGTTCATGTGGAAAACCGCGCCGCGCTATTCGAAGCCTTCGGGCGTTGCATCAATCAGCTCGACGGCCGCTACATCACAGCCATCGACAGTGGCACCTCCGTGGCGGACATGGATTGCATCGCCCAACAGACCCAGCACGTCACCAGCACCACCTCGGCGGGCGACCCTGCACCGCACGCAGCGATGGGCGTGTTCACCGGTATTCGTGCCACCGCCATGGCCCGGCTGGGCAGCGATAACCTCGAAGGCCTGCGAGTGGCGATTCAAGGGCTCGGCAACGTTGGCTATGCCCTCGCGGAACAACTGCACGCCGCCGGTGCCGAGCTGCTTGTCAGTGACATCGATCACGGCAAAGTGCAATTGGCGATGGAGCAACTCGGCGCCCATCCGATCGCCAACGACGCGCTGCTCAGCACCCCATGCGACATTCTTGCGCCCTGCGGCCTCGGTGGCGTGCTCAACAGCCACAGCGTGACGCAATTGCGCTGTGCGGCGGTGGCCGGCTCGGCAAATAACCAACTGACCCATCTGGAAGTCGCTGATCAACTGGAACGGCGGGGCATTCTGTATGCGCCGGATTACGTGATCAATTCCGGCGGGCTGATCTACGTTTCGCTCAAACACCGCGGCGAAGAGCTATCGACCATCACCGCGCACCTGTCGAAAATCAGCTCCCGGCTGACCGAAGTCTTCGCCCATGCCCAAGCGGAAAAACGCTCGCCGGCCCGAGTGGCGGACGAACTGGCGGAGAAAGTGCTGTACCGATGAAGGAGTGAGGGCCTATCCGGCAGACTTGCTCCCAAGGCCTGGCGCCACAAGCGTCAGGCTTGACTGACGCACGCTGACGCGGCGTGCCAGGAGCCCCTGTGATGCCTCACAAGGTTGAGCTGCCTTACACCCGATTTTTATCCCCTGACGGCCAATTGCTCGGCGATCTTCCTGCCTGGGCCGACGATTTCAATTTGCTGACGCGCCTTTATCGGCAGATGGTCCTGACCCGCCTTTTCGATCAGAAAGCCGTCGCCCTGCAACGCACCGGGCGCATCGGCACTTATGCGCCGACGTTGGGCCAGGAAGCCATTGGCGTCGCCGTCGGCAGCGTGATGCACGCCGAAGACGTGCTGATTCCGTATTACCGTGACACCGCCGTGCAGTTGATGCGTGGGGTGCGCATGGAAGAAATTCTCCTGTACTGGGGCGGCGACGAGCGCGGCAGCGACTTTGCCGAACCGGCGGCGGCCCAGGACTTTCCGATCTGTGTGCCGATTGCCACCCAGGCCTTGCATGCCTGCGGCGTTGCCAGTGCGTTCAAAATCCGCGGCGAACATCGGGTCGCCGTCACCACCTGCGGCGACGGCGCCACCAGCAAAGGCGATTTCCTCGAAGCCCTCAACGTCGCCGGTGCCTGGCAGTTGCCGGTGGTGTTCGTGGTCAATAACAACCAATGGGCGATCTCGGTGCCACGGCGAATTCAGTGCGCCGCCCCGACGCTGGCACAGAAAGCGATCGGTGCCGGGTTCCACGGTGAGCAGGTCGACGGCAATGACATGCTCGCGGTTTACGACCGAGTGCAAGTGGCCCTCGAGCGGGCGCGTCACGGTAAAGGCCCGGTGTTGCTGGAATGCCTGAGCTATCGCCTCGGCGACCACACCACCGCCGACGATGCCACACGCTACCGACCGGCAGACGAGGTCAAGCAAGCCTGGCTCGAAGAACCGGTTAAACGCCTGCAACGTTTCATGGTCGGCCAGGGCGTGTGGGACGAAGGCCGCGAACAGGCGCTGATCAGCGAATGCCAGGGCCTGGTGCAGCGTGCTGTGGATAACTTCGAAGCGGCGGGTATTCAGGCGCCCGAATCGGTCATGGATTACGTCTACGCCCAATGGCCGGCGTCCCTCGCCGGGCAGCGTGAAGAGTTGCTCGAACGGGCGGCGCGCCGCGCGGGAGATTCGAGCCATGAGTAACGGCAAAGTCACGTTGCTGGAAGCGGTGAATCTCGCGCTGCATCGGGCGATGAGCGAAGACGAGAACGTCATCGTCCTCGGTGAAGACGTCGGGGTGAACGGCGGCGTGTTTCGCGCCACCCAAGGGCTGCGCGACAGCTTTGGCTTCAAGCGAGTCATCGACTCGCCGCTGGCCGAAACCATGCTCGGCGGACTGGTGGTCGGCATGGCCGCGCAGGGCCTGAAACCGGTGGTGGAAATCCAGTTCATGGGTTTCATCTACGCCGCCATGGAACACCTGGTGTCCCACGCCAGCCGCATGCGCAATCGCACACGCGGGCGGATCACCTGCCCGATGGTGATGCGCACGCCGATGGGCGCAGGGATTCGTGCGCCGGAACATCACAGCGAAAGCACTGAAGCATTGTTCGCGCACATTCCAGGTCTGCGGGTGGTGATTCCGTCATCGCCGGCCCGGGCCTATGGCTTGTTGCTGGCGGCCATCGATGACCCGGACCCGGTGGTGTTTCTAGAACCGACTCGGCTCTATCGCATGAACCCGCAATCACTGCTGGATGACGGTAAACGCCTGCCGCTGGACAGCTGTTTCACCCTGCGCGAAGGCAGCGACATCACGCTGATCAGCTGGGGCGCCAGCGTGATGGAAACCCTGCAAGCCGCCACCGCATTGGCCGAGCGGGGCGTCTCGGCGGAGGTGATTGATGTCGCAAGTATCAAGCCGCTGGACCTCGACACGATGGAAGCCTCGGTGCGCAAGACCGGTCGTTGCGTGATCGTTCATGAAGCGCCGCGCTCCTGTGGCGTCGGTGCGGAAATCGCCGCGAGCCTCTATGAGCGGGTGTTGCTGGAATTGCAGGCACCGATTCAGCGGGTCACTGCGCCGGACATTCCACCGCCGCTGTATCGACTGGAATCGCTGTACATGCCGAACGTCGAGGACATTCTTCAGGCCTGCGACAACGTTCTGCACTTCGCCTGAACCCAAGGAGGCTGCGATGAAATATTTCAAACTGCCGGATCTGGGCGAGGGTTTGCAGGAGGCGGAAATCGTCCGTTGGCACGTCGCGGTCGGCGATACCGTCAGGGCCGATCAACTGCTGGTGTCGGTAGAAACCGCCAAGGCGCTGGTGGATATCCCCGCCCCCTACGACGGCGTGGTGGCGAAGCTCTACGGCGGCGAGGGCGACATTATTCACGTCGGTGAACCCTTGCTCGGCTACGAAGGCGAAGCCGATGCGGGCACCGTAGTGGGGCGGCTCGAAGGCGGTGGCAGCAGTCAGGAGGACTCGTTTTTCATCGGGGCTGCCCCCTCGACTCGAGAACACCTGGCGACTCGCGCCACGCCGGCCGTGCGACAACTGGCCCGGCAACTCGGCGTGGAGTTGAGCGGGTTGACGGGCTCCGGCCACGAGGGGCTGATCACCCGCACTGATGTGGAAAACGCGGCACAAACTGAACTGGATCGCTTCGGCGGCGAACGGTTGCGGGGTGTGCGGCGCAGCATGGCGCTGAACATGGCGCGGTCTCATGCCGAAGTGGTACCGGTGACTATTTTCGGTGACGCCGACCTGCATCGCTGGGGGCAGGCACGCGAACCGCTGATTCGTCTCGCCAAGGCGATGGCGGCCGCGTGCGCCGTGGAGCCGGTGCTCAATAGTGCCTTCGACGGCAAAAGCCTGTCGCTCAAACAACACGAACGGCTCGATCTGGGCATCGCCGTGGACACCCCGGACGGCCTGTTCGTGCCAGTGCTGCGCGATGTCGGTCATCGCACTTCGGCTGATTTGAAGGAAGGCGTCATGCGATTAAGGGCCGACGTGCAGGCGCGATCGATTCCACCCAGGGAAATGATGGGCGCAACCCTGACGTTGTCGAATTTCGGCACCTTGTTCGGCCGCTACGCCAACCCGGTGGTGGTGCCGCCGCAAGTGGCGATCCTCGCCGCTGGCGCAATCCGCGACGAACCGGTGGCGGTCGATGGCGCGGTGGTGGTGCATCCGGTCCTGCCGCTGTCCCTGACCTTCGATCATCGCGTGGTGACGGGCGGCGAGGCGGCGCGTTTCTTCAAGGCGCTGGTCGAGGCGCTGGAGCAACCCGAAGCATAGGTTTTTCGCAGGCATGAAAAAGGCCCTGAGTCATTTGACTCAGGGCCTATTCAATTCGGGCGTTGCTTACTTGGCAGCCTTGGGCGCTTTAGCTGGCTTGGTCGGCTCAGCGACTTCAACAGGTGCAGGTGCCTCAACGGGTGCAGCCTTTTCAACGACTTCAGCCGGCGCATTGAGCAATTCGGACAACGCGTCCGGCTGGCTCTTGAACGCCTTGGCGAATACATCGCGGTTCTTCGCCATGTAGATCCCGGCTTCTTCCACTTGCTGTTCGGTCAGGGACGGAACGGCTTTTTGCAACACTTCAGCCAGCAATTCGGCCAGTTCGAGCATTTTGTCATGACGGTCAGCTTCGGCTTTATCCATGAACAAGCGCTCCAGATCTCGGCTGCTGCGGTATACCACTTCGACGGCCATTCACCACCTCACATGCCTTCACATTAAGTTGTCTTATTCGACTACTGTATTTATATACAGCGAAAAGGATAAGCGAATCCCTGCGCTTTGGGTAGTGGCTTTTTAATGTAGACCGAAATCAGGGTTTGTGAGGTGCAGGTGCGACCAAACGCCACGGAGCGCGTTTTAGAGCACCTCGCCATCATGTGGCAGGCGCCTCTGGCCTTTTTTCTGCATGCAGAACAACCGTCACGTCAAACCCGCATCATCCGCTCGAACCGAGCTAAGGAAGAATCATCGTGAAAATCAACTGGGCCGAGAACCTGCGGCAGAACGTGCACCAACTGGCCGAGTCCCTGGGCAACCTGTTTGTCGAGACCTTCCACTACCTGGCGCTGTTCGCCATCGGTGCCGTCACCGCGTGGGCGGCGGTGATGGAGTTTTTGCAGATGATCGAGGCGGGGCACATCAAGATCGATGACATCTTGCTGCTGTTCATCTATTTGGAACTGGGGGCGATGGTCGGGATTTACTTCAAGACCAACCACATGCCGGTGCGTTTCCTGATCTACGTGGCGATCACTGCGCTGACGCGACTGCTGATCTCCAACGTCTCGCACCACAACCCGCCGGACATCGGCATCATCTACCTGTGCGGCGGGATTCTGCTGCTGGCGTTCTCGATTCTGGTGGTGCGTTACGCCTCGTCGCAATTCCCTTCGGTGAAGATCGAACACCCGCAACGCAAGATCGGTGCGGGTTCCGGTGAGCATCCCGAAGTGGAGAAGGGCGAGCTTTAAAGCCTCATGGCTGGCCGGCTGTGGCCCTTGACGCGTGGCGGCGGCAGGTTGTGATTGTCGCCGTTGGTCATGGCTTCGAGGATGGCCACGGCGCTGTGGCCCTGTTCGATGGCGATGCCGAATTGAATGCTTTGCACCAGGCGTTTGAGGCGCTGGGGGTCATTGCGTTGTTCGGCGCTGATCATCCGTTTGGCGACCACGTGACCGCTGTTGGACAGGGTCAGCATGATGCTGCCATCCAGACCCTGAATGCTCAGGTTGATCTGATAATCCGCTGCAAAAGCATCGGTAATGAGCTGAAAAGGGTTGTCCATGATGCGTCACCGCCTGATTGAACGTGCAGTTGTTGACCCGCCGTGATCGGGATTAGTTCGCAACACCAGACCACCGGCACATCGCTCGCTGAGGTTTCAAACGTCCTTTTGCCTCTGGAGTGTCATAGCAAGGGGCATGCCGGAAAAATTGTCGAACAATAGACACGGCAAAAAAGAGGCGGGCACAGTGGCCCGCCTTCTTTTTGCCTGCCCGTTTCAGGGCATGAATGAGTAGATGATCGCAGACAGTGCAATCAATCCGATCAGCACCACGAACACGTTCGAGGCCTGACCCGAGTACTGGCGCAAGGCCGGCACGCGGCGGATGGCGTACATCGGCATCAGGAACAGCAGGCACGCGATGATCGGCCCGCCGAGGGTTTCGATCATGCCGAGGATGCTCGGGTTGAACGTCGCCACGGCCCAGCAGCTGAGGATCATGAACAGCGCGGTGACGCGGTTCAGCCAACTGGCAGACATCACCCGGCCACGGCCGCGCAGGCTTTTCACGATCAGCCCCTGAAAGCCTTCGCTGGCGCCGATGTAATGGCCGAGGAACGACTTGGTGATCGCCACCAGCGCAATCAGCGGTGCGGCGTAAGCGATGACCGGCGTCTGGAAGTGGTTGGCCAGGTACGACAGGATCGAGATGTTCTGCGCCTTCGCCGCCGCCAAATCAGCCGGGGACAGGGCCAGCACGCAGCTGAAGCAGAAGAACATCACCGTCACCACCATCATCGCGTGGGCGATGGCGAGGATGCCGCTGCTTTTGCGTTCGGCCTGCTCGCCATAACGCTGTTTCTGGTCGACGGAGAAGGCGGAAATGATCGGCGAATGGTTGAACGAAAACACCATCACCGGGATCGCCAGCCACAGCGTTTTAAAGAACAGCGGCATGGCCATGCCTTCGCTGGCGGTAGCGAAGAATGCGCCGTTCCAGTTCGGGATCAGGCTCAAACCGAGCAGCAGCAACGCCGCGACAAACGGGTAAACCAGCACGCTCATGCATTTGACGATGACGCCCTGGCCGCAACGGACGATCGCCATCAGACCGAGGATCAGCACCAACGACAGAATCGCCCGTGGTGGCGGGGCGATGTGCAACTGATGCTCCATGAAGCTGCTCAAGGTGTTGGTCAGCGCCACGCTGTACACCAGCAGAATCGGGAAGATCGCAAAGAAATACAGCAGCGTGATCAGCTTGCCGGCACCGATGCCGAAGTGTTCTTCCACCACTTCGGTGATGTCCCCGGAGCGCCCGGACAGCACGAAGCGGGTCAGGCCGCGGTGGGCGAAGAAGGTCATCGGGAAGGCTAGCACTGCCAGGATCAGCAGCGGCCAGAAACCGCCTACGCCGGCGTTGATCGGCAGGAACAGCGTGCCGGCACCGATGGCAGTGCCATAGAGGCCGAGCATCCAGGTGGTGTCGTGTTTACTCCAGCCCTTGTGGGTTATTTCGCTATCGCGTGTCAGGTCTACAGCAGGATTATCGGCAGCGGGTGTACGTACATCGGTCATCGTTTGGCCTCGTTATTGTTCTTGCTCGGGCTCACGTATTGCGGGCGGTCAGGGAATGCTCCTCAGCATTCCACCCAGCTAACAGCCAGGCCGCCCCGTGAAGTCTCTTTGTATTTGTCGTGCATGTCGGCGCCGGTATCGCGCATGGTGCGGATCACCCGGTCCAGGGAAATGAAGTGTTTGCCGTCGCCGCGCAGGGCCATTTGCGTGGCGTTGATCGCCTTCACGGCGGCGATGGCATTGCGCTCGATGCACGGCACCTGCACCAGACCGCCGACCGGGTCGCAGGTCAGGCCCAGGTTGTGTTCCAAACCGATTTCGGCGGCGTTTTCCAGTTGCTCGGGCGTGGCGCCGAGTATGTCCGCCAGACCGGCAGCGGCCATGGCGCAGGCGGAGCCGACTTCGCCCTGACAGCCGACTTCGGCACCGGAGATAGACGCGTTTTTCTTGCAGAGAATGCCTACAGCCGCAGCGCCCAAAAAGAACGCCACCACGTCATCGTCCGACGCGTCCGGGTTGAATTTCATGTAGTAGTGCAGCACCGCCGGAATGATCCCCGCCGCGCCGTTGGTCGGCGCAGTGACCATGCGCCCGCCCGCTGCGTTTTCTTCGTTCACGGCGAGGGCAAACAGGTTCACCCACTCCATGGCTGATAGCGTGGAGGTGATGACATTCGGTTTGCCAATTTCCAACAGGCTGCGGTGCAGTTTCGCCGCGCGGCGCGGAACATTCAGACCGCCGGGCAGGATGCCTTCGTGACGCAGCCCCTGCTCGACGCATTCGCGCATCACCGACCAGATGTGCAGCAGGCCATTGCGGATTTCGGCTTCGCTGCGCCAGGCCAGTTCATTGGCCATCATCAACTCGGAAACGCGCAGACCGTGGAGGTTGCAGAGCTTGAGTAGTTCGGCGGCGCTGGAAAAATCGTACGGCAGCACCACATCGCTGGTAGGCGCGATGCCGGACTCGGCTTCGGCCGCTTCGATGATGAAACCGCCGCCAATCGAGTAGTACGTTTGCTCCGACAATTCACCGGTTTCGCCAAAGGCTGTCAGGGACATGGCGTTGGGGTGGTAGGGCAGGCTCTCGTCGAGCAGCAGGAGATCGCGTTGCCAGTTGAAGGCGATGGTCGATTTGCCGGCAAGGGACAGTTCACCGGTTTCGCGCAGGGTCTGGATTCGGCTGTCGATGGACGTGGGATCGATGCTGTCCGGCCATTCGCCCATCAGGCCCATGACACAGGCGCGGTCGGTGGCGTGACCGACGCCGGTCGCCGACAGCGAACCATAAAGTCGGATTTCTACGCGCCGTACGTCGGCCAGCAATTGTTGGTCAATCAGGGCTTGGGCGAAGGTCGCGGCGGCGCGCATCGGGCCAACGGTATGGGAACTGGACGGACCGATGCCGACTTTGAAGAGATCGAAAACACTGATAGCCATGCTAAAGCCTATACAAGCAATGGAAGAGAAATCGCTGCCATTTTTGTAGGACAAGCGCAATGTCGGCGATACTGCCTACCTCGGTCCTACGTGACCAACGAAACTTCCTAAGACAGCCTTTAGCAGGACTAAACAATGAGTCGCCAATTGCACGCCCAGACTTACGTCTGGCTGCACGTGTTTTCCTGTGCCGCGCGGCACTTGTCGTTCACCCGTTGCGCCGAAGAGCTGCACATCACGCCGGGTGCGGTCAGTCAGCAAATCCGACAGCTGGAAGAGCGGTTGGGGTTTCGCCTGTTTCATCGTCGCGCTCGCGGCGTGGAATTGAGCGCCGAAGGCCAGCGACTGGCCATCACGGTCAACGAGGCATACGGCAGCATCGATGCGGAATTGCGACGACTGGACGCAGGAATGATCAGCGGGATTTTGCGGGTGCGCTCGATTCCATCGTTCCTTAGCAAGTGGTTGACCCCAAGGTTGCCGCGTTTGCAACAGCGCTTTCCGGACATTCAATTACGGCTGGTGGCCGAGGACAGCAGCGTGCCATTGCACGAGGGCGACTTCGATTTGGCCATCGACCTGAATGACGGCAGCTATCCCGGTTTGTTATCCACAACCTTGCTCGACGAACAGATATTTCCGGTCTGTGCGCCGAGCCTGTTGCGCGGCCGGCCGCCGCTGCATGGCCCGGCGGACTTGATGCATTTCCCGTTGCTGCACGACATTACCGCCTGGCGCGGCAGTTACGAGTATGCAGAGTGGGAGTTCTACCTCAACGCCATCGGCTTCGAAGGCGCGGACGTGCGGCGTGGGCACACCTTCAATCGCAATCACCTGACCATCGAAGCGGCGATTGCCGGGATGGGCGTGGCGATTGCGCGACGAACGTTGCTTAACGATGAGCTGGAGCGAGGGACGTTGATCGTGCCGTTTGGCCTGGCGGTGCCGAATCACAAGCGTTACGTGCTGCTCTATGCGCCAGGGACGCTGAGCCATCCGGGCGTGCGTGCGGTGCATGACTGGCTGGTGGAAGAGGCGGGGATATTTCGAAGCCTGCATCCGCTGGCGGAGCGGCAGATGTGAGCAATTGTGACAAAAGAGTCAGGCGACCCAACTCCCGACCTTAACAGCGCTTTTGCTCCTTGTCCGGCTTTTTTTGCGTATGAAAATTTATCTTTTTTTAGGGGTTGAATTGTTCTGCGAGCAGACCGATTGTGTAAGTAAGAGGTCACGGTGATGACGCCCACGGGCCAGCCGAAGGGCCTCTCGCGAGCTAGCTGAAATAAGGGATGAACTATGCAAATCCAAGTCAACAGCGATAACCATATTCAAAGCAGCATCCGACTGGAGGAGTGGGTACGTACTACCATTGAGAGCACGCTCGAACGTTATGAAGAGGACCTGACACGCGTCGAGGTTCATCTGCGGGACGAGAACGGCGACAAGCCCGGTCCCCATGACATGCGCTGTCAGCTGGAAGCGCGGCCAAAAGGCCACCAACCGATTTCTGTCACCCATAAAGCCGCAAACCTGGAACTGGCGATCGACGGCGCGGCTGAAAAACTTGAACATGCGCTTGAGCACCTGTTCGGCAAACTGCGGGGCAAACCACGTGCCGCTGTGGTGCCGTTCGAGAGAGTCGCAGCCGATGCGCTGCTGGAAGACGAGTTTCTCGAGAACGAACAGGCTGCGCAAAACGGTTGAAGCCTGATTTGATTTTTACCTTTCCACTACTGAAAACGGGCCTGCTTATGCAGGCCCGTTCTTGTTTGTGCTGACTGACCGCTGGCTGCTGTAACAACGATCCCGTCGGATCTCTTTTGCACATGAGAATATTTATCATTAATATTGCGACCTTGTTGGTCCCGTGACGTTCACGAGGCCTCACCCGTTTCAAGGTCGAAACATGAAAGGCAAAATCACCGCGCTCCCCGTTTCCTACCGACTGGCCGTCACTTCCCGAATGCTGGCCGCCGTGCTGGGGGGGTACCTCGTCGCGGCATTGGCCAGTGTGAGCCTGACGATGTGGCTGCCCATGGCTCGCGGCGAAGCGGTGGTCACCGGGATGATGACCTCGTTTCTGGTGTATCTGGTCGCCGTACTCTGGTGCTTTGCCTGTCGCAGTGCGTGGCAAGCCTGGTTCGGATTGATCGTGCCGAGCGTGATTTTGGCGGCGGTGGCGGGGCTGGCCTGCTGGATGGGCCACGCATGAAAGAGGGCTTTCGACAGGCCATGGCCTGGCTGCACACCTGGGCCGGGTTGATCTTCGGCTGGCTGCTGTTCGCGATTTTCCTGACCGGCACGCTCGCCTATTTCAAGGATGAGATCAGCCACTGGATGCAGCCGGAAATTCCCGCCCGTGCGCTGTCCTCCGACGCCAGTCTGACCCTGGCCCAGCACTACCTTGAGCAGCACGCCGCGGGTGCCTCGCGATGGCTCATCGATTTACCGGATGCTCGCGAACCCGGGCTGTCGGTGAGGTGGCAGCAAGCTCCGGCCAAGCCCGGCACGCGCGGTCAATTCACCGAAAAACTCCTCGATCCGCAAACCGGCGCAGAAGTGCAGGGCCGGGACACACGCGGTGGCGAGTTCTTTTACCGCTTCCACTTTCAGCTGCAGATGCCCTATCCGTGGGGTCGCTGGCTGTCGACCATCGCAGCGATGGTGATGTTCGTCGCGCTGATCAGCGGGATCATCACCCACAAGAAAATCTTCAAGGACTTCTTTACCTTCCGCCCGAGCAAGGGCCAGCGCTCCTGGCTGGACGGGCATAACGCGGTGGGCGTTCTGGTGTTGCCGTTTCACCTGATGATCACTTACAGCAGCCTGGTGATTTTCATGTCGATGGTGATGCCGGCGAGCATCGTCGCCTCTTATGGCAGTGACTTCGATACGTTTTACGATGAGGTGTTTCCTGCTTCCAATGTCCCCGAACTTGCCGGTGAACCGGGCCAGTTGGCACCGTTGGCACCGCTGCTGGAACGGGCCAGTGAGCAATGGTCGGGCGGGCGGGCCGGGCGGCTGACGGTCAACAATCCGGGTGATGCGAATGCCTCGGTCATTCTTGCGCGTGACGGCGCCGACCGAGTGGTCCACGACTTTGGCAGCGCGTTGACATTCAACGGCGTGACCGGGCAGCTACTCAGCACGACGCCGAAGCAAGCCCTACCCATGGCGATTGCCGGCAGTTTCTATGGCTTGCACATGGGCCATTTTGCCGGTCCGGTGTTGCGCTGGCTGTACTTCATTTGTGGTTTGGCGGGCACTGCGATGATCGGTACCGGGCTGGTGATCTGGCTCGGCAAGCGTCAGCTCAAACATGCGAAGAGCGGTGTGATGCCGTTTGAATTGCGACTGGTGGAAGTCCTGAACATCGCCAGCATGTCGGGGTTGATGGTCGCAGTGGCGGCGTTCTTCTGGGCCAATCGATTGTTGCCGGTCGGAATGGCCGGGCGGGCGGATTGGGAAGTGAACAGCTTCTTCATCGTCTGGGGCTTGAGTGTGTTGCACGCCATGGTCCGTCGTGGTCGCGCCGCGTGGGTCGAGCAGTTGGCGCTGGCGGCGTTGCTGTTCTGTGCGGTGCCGCTGCTGAACGCGCTGACCACGCCTGATCACTTGGGCGTCACCCTGATGCAGGGCGATTGGGCCATGGCCGGTTTCGATCTGACATGCCTGGGCAGTGGGCTGTTTTTCGCGTGGGCTGCGTGGAAAATGCAGCGCGCGGGGCAGGCCAGAATCGTCACCCGACCGCGGGCGAAATCGATAATGCTTGAGCAAGAGGCGCACTGAATGTTCCTGGCCTTGTTGCTGTGCTACGGCGGTTTCACCGCGCTGTGTTTATCGATGGATCGGCATCACGCCGAATTGTTGGGACGCAAGCCCTCGGCCCGTCGCCGCCAGGGGATGAAACTCAGTGGCTGGCTGTTGCTGGCGTTATCGTTGTGGGCCGCGGTGTCGTCGACGGGTTGGGGGCTTGGATTGGTGGAGTGGTTTGCGGTGTTGATGCTTAGCGCTCTGGTGCTGGTGTGGTTGATGCCATATCGCCCGCGCCTGGCCTTGGCGTTGGCCGGGTTGAGCGTGCTCGCCAGTCCCGTTGCCGCGTTTGCGCAGGGCTGACCTGATGATCACCAGCCCCCCGGAATCCCATGACGACGAACATCGCGGTGCGCGTGCGCATTTCCTGCAGGTGTTCCTTTCCCAGCGTTCGCAAATGGAAGCGCTGGTGAGCCGTCGTGTCGGGTGTCGGGCGACGGCCGCGGATCTGGTGCAGGACTTGTTCCTGCGTTTCTGGCGTCGGCCACTGGTGCAGGTTGAAGAACTCAGCACTTACCTGTTGCGCTGCGCCGGCAACATCGCCATCGACCATTTGCGCAGCGAAGGCACCCGGGTGCGGGTTAACGAGGGCTGGATGCCGGATCAACCCGACAGTCACGGCAGCGAACCGCAAGCGGCGTTGGAGGCGGGCAATGACTTGCGTCACGTCGAGGCGGCGTTGCGCGCGCTGCCTGAGCGCACGCGGCAGATCTTTTTGCTCAACCGTATTCACGGGCGCAAATACGCCGAAATCGCCAAAGCCATGGGTTTGTCCCAAAGCGCTGTGGAAAAACATATGATGCGCGCCCTCGAGGCTTGCAAGGCCAGCCTGCGGGAACCCGAACCGCGCACGCCAGGGAAAGCACCGTGAACAACACCGAACGCGTCACCCCGACGCCTGCTCAGGAACAGGCGGCCTTCGCCTGGCTGAGTCTGTTGCATGATCAGCCCAGCAGCGGCGATCAGGCCACCTTCAGCCATTGGCTACAGGCCGACCCGGCCCATGCCGAGGCTTACGCCCAGGCGCAAGTGGTGTGGGAGTTGACCGAAACACCGGCCCGAACGTTGGCCGATGAAGACGCGTTTGCCTTGCAGGGTTACCTCAACGCGATGAATCGCTCGCGCCGTACCAGCGTTCGGCGTTGGTCTGGTGCGTTGGCGATGGCGGCGTGTCTGGTGCTGATGATTGGCTTCGGTGCCGGCTGGCAACCGTCGCGCTGGGTCGATGATCTGGGAGCGGACTATGTGTCGGCGCCGGGGGAAATTCGCACCGTCACGTTGGCGGATCAGTCACAAGTCACCTTGGACGCCGACAGTGCAATCGCCGTGGATTTCAGTCGTGGCGAGCGGCACGTTCAGCTGCGGCGTGGTGCTGGATTTTTCAGCGTGACCCACACCGGCGAGCCGTTTGTGGTGGACGCTGAGAGGGGCCAGGCGCGGGTGCTGGGGACTCAGTTCGAAGTGCGTCTGCAACCGCACGGCGCGCAGGTTACGGTGTTGTCGGGGCGGGTTGGTGTGACGGCGGACAAAAACGCCGCGCAGCAAATACTGACGGCTGGCCAGCAAGTGGCTTATGGCGATGGCTTGGCGGAAAAACTCCACAGCGTCGACAGCGAAGCGCAATTGGCGTGGCGTCAGGGATGGCTCAATTACTACAAGGCGACACTCGCCGACGTGGTGCAAGACCTTAGGCGTTATTACCCGGGACGGATTGTGCTGCTCAACGATGAACTGGCGGCGCGGCGGGTCAGTGGCAGCTTTCCGAGCAAGGACCCGCAGGCGGTGTTGAGTTCGTTGCAAGGGGTGTTGGGGTTTGAGCAGCATCAGGTTCTGGGGCATCTGATTATTTTGCGCTGAGGCTGCTGGCCTCTTCGCGAGCAAGCCCGCTCCCACAGGGGAACGCATTCCAAAATGTGGGAGCGGCGGTGCGGCGATCCGACTTGCTCGCGAAGGCGTCAGATCAAACACCGCATGGCCTGAATAAAAATATTTTCAGAATTCTGGTGAGGTAAACCCCGACGCCATCCGTGTAGTGACTGAAACTGCGAGTCATTCGCATCCGTTGCGGTTCTACACAGGTCATGAGCAATGAAGTCCAGGGCGAAATCGGGTTCGGTCAAACAATGGTTGGGTACGTGTGCCCTGAGCATTTCGGCGTTGGCATTGCTGCCGTTGAGTGTGGCGGTGGCGGCTGAGGCCGGCAGTGTCCGACAGAGTGCGCAGTTCAGCTTCGCAATGGCCGCCAAACCGCTGCCCCAGGCCTTGAGCGACTTCAGCCGGATCACCGGCACCAGCGTGGTCTACACCGATGAGGCGCCTTACGGCATCAACGCTCCAGCGCTCAGCGGACAGATGAGTGCCGAGCAAGCAATGCAGCGTTTGCTCAGCGGTTCGGGTTTTACCTTCCGCCGTACCGACGGCCACACGTTGGTGCTGGAGCTGTTGCCTACCGATGGCGCCTTGAACCTGGGCGCGACCACCATCACCTCGGTGGCCGATCAATCCATGAGCTATCAGCCGCCACCCACCAGTTCGGTGATGCGCTCATCGGCCTTGCTTCAGGAAATCCCCCAGACCGTCAACGTGGTTCCGGCTCAAGTCATTCGCGATCAAGCGCCGCGCAATCTGGATGACGCGCTGGCCAACGTCAGCGGCATTACTCAAGGCAACACACTGGCGAGTACTCAGGACTCGGTGATGACTCGCGGTTTCGGCGACAACCGTAACGGCTCGATCATGCGCGACGGCATGCCGATCGTGCAGGGCCGTGGCATGAATGCGACCGTGGACCGGGTCGAAGTGCTCAAGGGCCCGGCCTCGCTTCTTTATGGCATTCAAGACCCGGGCGGCGTGGTCAACATGGTCAGCAAAAAGCCCGAGCTTGAGCAGTACAACGCATTGACCCTGCGTGGCTCGACCTATGGCGACGGCAAGAACGGCAGCGGTGGCGGTCTCGACAGCACCGGCGCGCTCGGTGAATCCGGGTTGGCCTATCGCATGGTCCTGGACCACGAAGACGAAGATTACTGGCGCAACTTCGGTACTCACCGCGAGACATTGGTAGCACCGTCCCTGGCCTGGTTCGGTGAAAGCACCAAGCTGCTGTTCTCCTACGAACACCGCGAGTTTCTGACCCCGTTCGACCGTGGCACGATCATCGATCCGCGTGACAACCATCCGCTGGACATCTCCCGCGAGCGTCGCCTCGACGAGCCCTTCAACAACATGGAAGGCCGCTCGGACCTCTATCACTTCGAGGCCGATCACGAGCTCAACGACAATTGGAAAGCCCACTTCGGCTACAGCTGGAACCGCGAAACCTACGACGCCAGCCAGGTGCGCATCACCGCCATCGACACCAAGAAGGGCACGTTGACCCGCAGCATGGACGGCACCCAGAACGCGATCAGCACCGACCGCTTCACCACCGCCAGCCTTGAAGGCAATGTCCAGTTCGCGGGGATGAAGCATGACCTGGTATTCGGCGTTGATGACGAATACCGCAAGATCTACCGCGAAGACCTGATCCGCCAGAAAAGCCTGAGCACCTTCAGTTACATCAACCCGGTGTACGGCCGTGAAGTCGCCGGCACCACCGTCAGCCCGGCGGACAGCGCGCAGACCGATGAACTGCGCAGCGATTCGGTATTCCTCCAGGACTCGATCCACCTGACCGATCAATGGATTTTCGTCGCTGGAGGGCGCTTCCAGGAATACGACCAGTACGCCGGCAAAGGCGTGCCGTTCAAGGCCAACACCGACAGCAACGGCCAGAAATGGGTGCCTCGCGCCGGCCTGGTGTATCGCTACACCGATGAACTGTCGTTCTACGGCAGCTACACCGAGTCGTTCAAACCCAACTCGACCATCGCGCCGTTGAGCGGCAGCAGCACCGTGCTGGACGGCAGCATTGCGCCGGAAGAAGCCAAGTCCTGGGAAATCGGCGCCAAGCTCGACATGCCGGGACGCGTCACCGGTAACGTCGCGCTGTTCGACATCAAAAAACGCAACGTGCTGGTGGCCAACTCCGAAGGTCCGGTGACGATCTACAGCGCCGCCGGCGAAGTGCGTTCCCGTGGTCTGGAAGTCGACCTGAGCGGTCAGTTGAGTGATCGCTGGAGCATGATCGGCAGCTATGCCTACACCGATGCCGAAGTCACCGAAGACCCGACCTACAAAGGCAAAAAACTGCAAAACGTCGCCAAGAATAGCGGCTCGCTGTCGGCGGTTTATGACTTCGGCACCATCGTTGGTGGCGATCAGCTGCGGGTCGGCGCGGGGGCGCGGTATGTCGGTGAGCGAGCGGGTAACGCCGTGAACGATTTCGACCTGCCGAGCTACACCGTGGCCGATGCGTTCGCTACCTACGACACCAAAGTCGAAGGGCAGAAGGTCAAGTTCCAGCTCAACGTGAAGAACCTGTTTGACCGCACCTACTACACCTCGGCGGCGAGCCGGTTCTTTGTGTCGATGGGGGATTCGCGGCAGATTTCGTTGTCGAGCACGTTGGAGTTCTGATCGCAGACCGCAGACCGCGTCATCGTTCTTCGCGAGCAAGCCCGCTCCCACATTCGACCGAGTTCTCTCATGGGAATGCGATCAAATGTGGGAGCGGGCTTGCTCGCGAAGGCGGCATCCCGGACACCGATAATCTTCGGGCCTACCGCAAAAACGCCTGCCGATATTCGCCGGGCGTTCCACCCAATGCCTGACGAAACCGATTGGTGAAATGACTCGCACTGGCAAACCCGCACGCCAATGCAATTTCCCCCAACGGCTGCGATGTCGCACGCAACAACTCCCGCGCCCGGCTCAGTCGTCGCGACAGCACATACTGATGCGGCGGCAACCCAAAGCTCTCGCGAAACATCCGCGCAAAGTGGTATTCGGATAACGCACACAACGCCGCCAACTGCCCCAGGCTGATCGCCTCGGCCAATTGGTTGTCGATGAACTCCACCAACTGCCGCCGCTGATGCGCAGCCAATCCACCCTTGAGCCGCAACCCCTCACGCATCCCGACCTGGCCGAGCAACACGTGGCTGATCATTTCATGGGCCAGGCTGCTGGTGAGCACACGTTCGCCGGGCTCGTCCCAGTTGAGTGTGAGCATTTGCCGAAAGCGCCGGGCTTGCGCCGGGTCGTCCAGAAAGGTGGCTTCGCGCAACTGCAGCTCGCGAGGTTCGCGGTCCAGCAGCGTGACGCAGCCGAGGGCGAATTGTTCGGGACTGAAATACACGTGGGCCAGGCGAATGTCGCCGTTGATCACCCAACCCGATTGATGCTCGGCCGGCAGGATGCACAGCTTGTCCGGGCCGCCCTTGGTGCCGGGTTGGTCGCGACGAAAGGTCCCGGTGCCACCGGCGATGTAGCAGGACAGGGTGTGATGACTCGGCGCTTCGTAATCCTGGGCGTCGTGATGATTGCTCCACAAGGCTGCAGCCATGCCGTCACCGAGCTCGGCGCTGTGCTCCAGGCGAGCATTGGGCGAGCGGTTGAGGGCTTGAAAGACTTGCAGTGACTCCAGTGCGGGCATGATCGCTTCTCTCCAACGCCTTGCATCCTACTCCGTAGCCGTTCGGCTGCCAGCCTGTGGCCCGACAAAAGCGCAAGTTTATGCAAGTGCGACGAGGCTTGGCGCAGGACACTGAGCCCCTATTGAGGAGCTTTGCCATGAACCTGTCGTTGTATTTGCTGACCGTGCTGATCTGGGGCACCACCTGGATTGCCTTGAAATGGCAACTGGGCGTAGTGGCGATTCCGGTGTCGATCGTTTATCGCTTTGGTCTCGCGGCGCTGGTGCTGTTTGTCATGCTGCTGCTGAGTCGCCGCCTGCAAGTGATGAACCGTCGCGGGCATCTGATTTGCCTGGCGCAGGGGCTGTGCCTGTTCTGCATCAACTTCATGTGCTTCCTGACCGCCAGTCAGTGGATCCCCAGTGGTCTGGTTGCGGTGGTGTTTTCTACCGCCACGTTGTGGAACGCACTCAATGCACGTGTGTTCTTCGGGCAGAGAGTCGCTCGTAATGTGCTGATGGGCGGTGCGCTGGGCTTGTTCGGGCTTGGCCTGCTGTTCTGGCCTGAGCTGGCGGGCCACACCGCGAGCCCGCAAACCTCGCTCGGGTTGGGCCTGGCATTGCTCGGGACACTGTGTTTCTCGGCAGGCAACATGCTGTCGAGCCTGCAACAGAAAGCCGGGCTCAAGCCGCTGACCACCAACGCCTGGGGCATGGCCTATGGCGCGGCCATGTTGTCAGTGTGGTGCATGGTCAAAGGCATTCCGTTCGACATGGAATGGAACGCGCGCTACATCGGCTCGCTGCTGTACCTGGTGATTCCGGGTTCGGTGATCGGTTTCACAGCCTACTTGACGTTGGTCGGGCGGATGGGGCCAGAGCGCGCAGCCTATTGCACCGTACTGTTCCCCATCGTGGCGCTGAATGTGTCGGCGTTTGCCGAAGGCTATCAATGGACCGCGCCCGCCTTGGTGGGTTTGGTACTGGTGATGCTGGGCAATGTGCTGGTGTTTCGTAAGCCCAAGGCGCCGATGGTGCAGGGGAACGGCAAGCTGGCCTGAGAGGCATGATGGTTGAGCGTTGAAGCCACTCAGCGCTCAGTTCTGATGGCTATAAATATCAGCAAAGGCAATATGAAATCGACGATATGCCGAGCCCAGTCTTTCGCGTTCCAGGTTTGTGACTCATCCATGTTGAACCATTCGACACCGACCACTTGCAGGCAGATGTAATAAACAAACATGGCGATCAATAATCCAATAATTGCAAACTTCTTCGCTTCATGAAAGTTATTGGAAGAGGCGTTTATGTTTCGGTAAAGATGATAGGCGCCTAGCAAGCAGAAAGCAGTATAAGTGACTTCCAGGGTAATAATGATCCAGTAGATTCGGTGGTGGAGCATGGGCGAGGTAATTGCCCTGTAGCTCAGGTTCAGATTTTCTCGGGTGGTGTCCATGCTAAGGACGTGACCGACATATTCATAGTTTGATGCGTAGTCGGTGAAGTTGCTGTACATCACTAGCAGGCCAAAGAAGCTTATGTAAATCATCAGTATTACTTTGCTGTATCTGATGATCTTGTCAGTTGTAATGTTGTTCAAGGTAGGCACTCTCCATAACTAATAATCCCTGGGTCGGGTCAGTAGTGAAGAGTCTAACTTGTCGAACTTGTTTTCGTCGGCAGACTGAATTTCAAGTTGTGTATGGAGCGGGCAGACGTTTAAAGCGTCTGCCCTTTTTAGTTAGTGCTTCCAAACTTGTGGGTTCACCAGATCTTGCGGTCGCTCTCCCAGCAAAGCGCTGCGCAAGTTAGCCAAGGCACGGTTGGCCATGGCTTCGCGGGTTTCATGAGTTGCCGAGCCGATGTGCGGCAACGTCACCGCGTTTTTCAGTTGGAACAGGGGGGACTCTGCCAGCGGTTCTTTCTCATAAACGTCCAGCCCGGCGCCACGAATCCGGTTGTTTTGCAGGGCTTCGATCAAGGCGGGTTCGTCCACCACCGGGCCGCGGGAAATGTTCACCAGAATCGCGCTAGGCTTCATCAACGCCAGTTCGCGATGGCTGATCAGGTGTCTGGTTTTTTCGCTGAGCGGCACCACCAGGCAGACGAAATCGGCTTCGGCCAGCAGTTGATCAAGGTTGCGGAACTGCGCGCCGAGTTCTTGCTCCAGCTCGGTCTTGCGGCTGTTGCCGCTGTAGAGGATCGGCATGTTGAAGCCCAGTCGGCCACGTCGGGCGATGGCCGCACCGATGTTGCCCATGCCGACAATGCCCAACGTTTTGCCGTGTACATCGCAGCCGAACAACGGCGCACCAACGGTGGCTTGCCATTGGCCAGCCTTGGTCCAGGCGTCCAGTTCGGTGACGCGGCGGGCGCTGCTCATGAGCAAGGCGAAGGCCAGGTCGGCGGTGCTTTCGGTGAGGACGTCGGGGGTGTTGGTGAGCATGATCCCGCGTTCGTTGAAGTAGGCGACATCGTAGTTGTCGTAGCCGACCGAGACGCTGGAGACGACTTCCAGTTTGGCGGCGTTTTCCAGTTGTGCGCGACCGAGTTTGCGACCGACGCCGATCAGGCCGTGGGCCTGGGGCAGGGCTTCGTTGAATTGGGCGTTGATGTCGCCGTTTTTCGGGTTTGGGACGATGACGTCGAAGTCTTGCTGCAGGCGTTCGATCATTTCGGGGGTGACGCGGCTGAAGGCGAGGACGGTCTTTTTCATGGGAGGAGGGCTCTCGGCGCAGGTGAATGCCAAGCACGCTAACATTCTTCCGAGCTTTTATGCGAGCACCCGGATTGCCGAGTGTGCGCCGTTGATCGTTCCCACGCAGAGCGTGGGAACGATCAATCAGTTGGGCTGGAAATCAGTTCGCCACCCGAACCCCACCCATGCTCCCGCTCAACTCATAAGCCACCAATTCCGCCTGATGCGCCGCCAATATCTCCGGCAACGACCCGCGCAAGTACTCGACCCACGTTTTAATCTTCGCGTCCAAATACTGCCGCGACGGGTAGATCGCATACAGATTCAATTCCTGCGACCGGTAATTCGGCATCACCCGCACCAGCGTCCCGTTGCGCAACCCTTCAATCGCTGCATACACCGGTAAAACCCCAACCCCCATGCCGCTGGTGATTGCCGTCTTCATCGCGTCGGCGGAGTTCACCAGAAACGGCGAGCTATTAATCGTCACCATCTCTTGGCCTTCCGGGCCGTCGAAGGTCCATTTCTCCAGCGGAATCACCGGGCTCACCAAACGCAGGCACGCGTGGTTCAGCAAATCGCTGGGCTTCTGCGCGCAGCCGTTGGCTTTCACATACGCGGGCGAGGCGCAAACGATGCTGTAGGTGATGCCCAAACGCTGGGAGACGAAGCCTGAGTCCGGCAGCTCGCTGGCCAACACGATGGACACGTCGTAGCCCTCGTCGAGCAGGTCCGGCACGCGGTTGGCCATGGTCAGGTCGAAGGTGACGTCGGGGTGGGTTTTGCGGTAGCGGGCGATGGCGTCGATCACGAAGTGCTGACCGATGCCAGTCATGGTGTGCACCTTGAGCTGCCCGGCCGGGCGGGCGTGGGCGTCGCTGGCTTCGGCTTCGGCTTCTTCGACGTAGGCCAGGATCTGCTCGCAGCGCAATAGATAGCGCTTGCCGGCCTCGGTCAGGGCGATGCGTCGGGTGGTGCGGTTGAGCAGGCGGGTTTGCAGGTGGGCTTCCAGGTTGGAGACCGCGCGCGAAACGTTGGCCGTCGTGGTGTCGAGTTGCACGGCGGCGGCGGTGAAGCTGCCGGCCTCGGCCACGTAACTGAAGGCGCGCATGTTTTGCAAAGTGTCCATGGGGTGCTCTCGGAGGCGATGGCAAATTGTGACACGAAGTTACGGGGGCTGAGACCCCGACCAAGGGATTATCGCGCTAACGGTAACAAAGATTCACAGGATTCCCAGCTTATCGCCAACAAAGCCGACCCCTAGAATTGCCCACCTCAGGAACAACTCCCCACCTCAGGAAATCGCAGCAGTGCCGCGTCGCATCAACAGAGCGCTTCAGACGCTCAGTGTTTTGGCTTTAACCCTGGCAATCAGCGGCTGCATCGGTACCGGAGGTATTGCCCCACAGGGCAAGGCACTCGAGGCCAATTCACTGGCCACCGACGAAGCCATCCAGAACGCTGCACAGGACGCACACTGGCCGACCGCGCAATGGTGGCAGGCCTATGGCGACCCGCAATTGAACCGCTGGATCGACCTCGCCCTGCAAGGCAGCCCGACCATGGCCATGGCGGCGGCGCGAGTGCGTCAGGCCAAATCCATGGCCGGGATCGCCGAGTCCGCCGAGTCTTTGCAGATCAATGGCGAATCCACCCTCAAACGTCACAACTGGCCCACCGATCAGTTCTACGGGCCGGGCGAGTTGGCCAACACGACGACGTGGGACAACAACGCCGCGCTGGGCTTCAGCTACGCCCTCGACCTTTGGGGCCGCGAAAGCAACGCCACCGAGCGCGCCGTCGACATGGCGCACATGAGTGCCGCGGAAGCGCGTCTGGCCCAGCTCGAATTGCAGAACAACATCGTGCGCGCCTACATCGAGCTGTCGTTGCATTACGCGCAACGGGACATCGTCGCCGCGACCCTGAAACAGCAGCAGCAAATTCTCGACCTCGCGCAGAAGCGCCTGAACGGTGGCATCGGCACCCATTTCGAAGTCAGTCAGGCTGAAACGCCGCTGCCGGAAACCCACCGCCAGATCGATGCGCTGGACGAAGAAATCGCTCTGAGTCGCAATCAACTCGCAGCCCTTGCGGGCAAAGGTCCGGGGGAGGGCGCGCAGTTGCAGCGGCCAACGTTGTCGTTAGGCGCAGCGCTGAAACTGCCGTCGTCGTTGCCCGCGCAGTTGCTCGGTCAACGCCCGGACGTGGTCGCCAGTCGCTGGCAAGTGGCGGCCCAGGCGCGTGGTATAGATGTCGCGCATGCCGGCTTCTACCCCAACGTCGACCTGGTCGGCAGCCTCGGCTACATGGCCACCGGCGGCGGGGCGCTGGAGTTTTTGACCGGCAAGAAGCTCAACTACAGCGTCGGCCCGGCCATCTCGTTGCCGATCTTCGACGGCGGCCGTTTGCGCTCGGAGCTGGGCGAAGCCTCGGCCGGTTACGACATCGCCGTGGCCAAGTACAACCAGACACTGGTCAACGCGCTGAAAAACATCTCTGACCAGTTGATCCGCCGCGAGTCCATGGACAAGCAGCAAACCTTCGCCGCCGAGTCGGTGGCCACTGCGCAGAAGACTTATGACATCGCAATGATCGCCTACCAGCGCGGCCTCACCGATTACCTCAACGTGCTCAACGCCCAGACCTTGTTGTTCAAACAGCAGCAGGTTCAGCAGCAGGTGCAGGCGGCGCGCCTCAGTGCGCACGCTGAACTGGTGACGGCGCTCGGCGGCGGACTGGGTGCGGGTAACGACGTGCCGAAAGACAGCCAGACCGCGGCACCGAAAACCCCGGTCCTGCTTAAGAGCCTCTCAAATTGAACACAAAACCTGTGGGAGCGGGCTTGCTCGCGAAGAGGGCGTGTCAGTCAATGATGATGTTGCCTGACACACCGCTTTCGCGAGCAAGCCCGCTCCCACAGGTGCCGCGCCCGGCCTTAATTTCATTGAACAGGATTTCATGACTCCCTTGCCCGCACCTTTGCGCTGGCTGTATTCCCTTGAATGGCGCCGGGGTTTCTTCGACTGGGCGCGCAGCGATGGCGTGACCTGGGTCTACATTTTCAAGGTCTTGTTCGCGGCGTTTCTGACCCTGTGGCTGGCCATGCGCCTGGAGTTGCCGCAGCCGCGCACGGCGATGATCACCGTGTTCATCGTCATGCAACCGCAAAGCGGCCACGTGTTGGCCAAGAGTTTCTATCGCTTTCTTGGAACATTGGCCGGATCGGCGGTGATGGTCGCGTTGATTGCCTTGTTTGCGCAGAACACCGAGCTGTTCCTCGGTTCGCTGGCGATCTGGGTGGGCATCTGTTCGGCCGGCGCGGCGCGCTATCGCAACTTCCGCGCTTACGGTTTCGTGCTCGCCGGGTACACCGCCGCGATGGTCGGTTTGCCCGCACTGGCGCACCCGGACGGCGCGTTCATGGCGGCAGTCTGGCGGGTGCTGGAAATCTCCCTGGGGATCATTTGCTCCACGCTGGTCAGCGCCGCGATCCTGCCGCAATCCGCCAGCGCCGCCATGCGCAACGCCTTGTATCAGCGCTTCGGCGTGTTTGCGCTATTCGTCACCGATGGCTTGCGTGGTCGCAGCAAACGGGAGGCTTTCGAGGCGAGCAACGTGCGCTTCATTGCTGAGGCCGTGGGGCTGGAAGGGCTGCGCAGCGTCACTGTGTTTGAAGACCCGCACATGCGTCGACGCAACGGTCGGCTCAGCCGCTTGAACAGCGAGTTCATGGGCATTACCACCCGTTTCAACGCCTTGCACCAGTTGCTCGAACGCTTGCGCAGCAGCGGCACCGATCACGTGGTTGCGGCGATCAAACCGGGTTTGCAGGACCTCGCCGAACTGCTCGACGGCTTCAGCGGTCGTGCCTTGACCAACGCCGATGCGGGGCGTCTGGTGATCGCGTTGACCGCCTATAAAGAAGGTTTGCCGGCACGCGTTCGCAGCTTGCGGGCGATTTTTCAGGAGAGCAATCCGAGCGACGCCGAGCAGCTGGATTTTCATACCGCGTACGAATTGCTCTATCGCTTTGTCGATGACCTGCACAGTTATGCACAGACCCACGCGTCGCTGGCCGATCACAGCCATGCGCGCGAGCAATGGGATGAGCCGTTCACCCCGCAAACCAACTGGATGGCGTCGGCCGCCTCGGGGATTCGCGCGGCGTTCATTCTGGTGGTTCTGGGCAGCTATTGGGTCGCCACCGCGTGGCCAAGCGGGGCGACGATGACGCTGATCGCCGCCGCGACCGTGGGCCTTTCAGCGGCAACACCGAATCCCAAACGCATGGCGTTTCAGATGGCTTGCGGGACGTTCCTCGGGGCCCTGATCGGCTTCGTCGAGATGTTTTTCATCTTCCCCTGGATCGACGGTTTTCCGTTGCTCTGCGTGATGCTCGCACCGGTGATCGTGCTCGGTTCGTTCCTCACTTCGCGGCCGCAATACGCCGGTGTCGGTCTCGGTTTGCTGATCTTCTTCAGCACCGGTTCGGTGCCGGACAACCTCACTGTTTACAATCCATACGCCTTCATCAACGACTACATCGCCATGGTGCTCGGCATGCTGGTGTGCGCGGCGGCCGGGGCGATCATTCTGCCGCCCAACAGCCGCTGGTTGTGGCGTCGGCTGGAGCAGGATTTGCGTGGTCAGGTGGTGTACGCCATCAGCGGCAAACTCAAGGGGTTGGCGTCGAGTTTCGAAAGCAGCACGCGGGACTTGTTGCATCAGGCCTACGGTCTCGCGGCAGGGCAACCGCAGGTGCAACGGGACTTGCTGCGCTGGATGTTCGTGGTGCTGGAAGTCGGCCACGCGATCATCGAGTTGCGCAAGGAACAGGCGATCCTGCCGGTGCATCCGGCCTATGCCGAATCCCAACCGTGGCGTCAGGCAATCCGGGTGATGGGCCGCTCGCTGGTGCGGCTGTTTCTGCAACCGAGCCAGAGCAATCTGGAGCGCGGCCTGATCGCTGTCGATCACGCGATCAGCCGCGTGCAAGCCACCGACGAACCTTTCGCGCCGCATTTCGACACCTCGGCCTTGCGTCGGGTGAAGAGCTATTTGCACTTCATCCGCACTTCGTTGCTGGACCCGCAATCCCCACTCGCGGCTTACGCCCCAAGGACTTGAACATGCCTCGTGAAATCGCCTTCCACGGCGTGTACATGCCGACCATGACCCTGATGTTTTTCATTGCGGCGGCGCTGGCCTGGGCACTTGATCGGTTCTTGTCCGGGTTCGACTTGTACCGTTTCTTCTGGCACCCGGCGCTGCTGCGCCTGAGTCTGTTTACCTGTCTGTTCGGCGCCCTGGCGCTGACTGTCTACCGTTGACTCTCTATCATTGAAGAAGGCCCTGATGAAAAAGCTTTTCAGCCTGCTCGCCACCCTCCTGGTGCTGGCCCTTGCGATGTGGATCGGCCGGACCCTATGGGTGCATTACATGGACACGCCATGGACCCGCGACGGCCGGGTGCGCGCCGACATCATCAACGTCGCCGCCGACGTCACCGGGGAAGTGGTGGACGTGCCGGTGCGCGACAATCAACTGGTGAAAAAGGGTGACCTGCTGATGCAGATCGACCCCGAGCACTACCGCATTGCGGTCAAACAGGCGCAGGCGCTGGTGGCCTCACGCAAGTCGACGTGGGAGATGCGTAAGGTCAACGCCCATCGCCGCGCCGACATGGACAACCTGGTGATTTCCAGGGAAAACCGCGACGACGCCAGCAACATCGCCGACTCGGCCCTGGCCGATTATCAGCACGCTCAGGCGCAGCTCGAAGCCGCCGAACTGAACCTCAAACGCACCGAGGTCCGCGCAGCGGTGGACGGCTACGTGACCAACCTCAATGTGCATCGCGGCGATTACGCGCGCATCGGTGAGGCGAAAATGGCCGTGGTCGACATGAACTCGTTCTGGGTCTACGGCTTCTTCGAAGAAACCAAATTGCCCCATGTGCGGGTCGGCGATAAAGCCGACATGCAGCTGATGAGTGGGGAAGTGTTGAAGGGGCATGTGGAAAGCATTTCTCGCGGCATCTACGACCGTGATAACCCGGAGAGTCGCGAGCTGATTGCCGATGTGAACCCGACCTTTAACTGGGTGCGCCTGGCGCAGCGGGTGCCGGTGCGGATTCACATTGATGAAGTGCCGGAGGGTGTGCTGTTGGCGGCGGGGATTACGTGCACGGTGGTGGTTAACTGACCGTTAGACCGAGTCGCGGCCTTCGCGAGCAAGCCCGCTCCCACACTTGATCTGCGTCGTACACATATTCCGTGTTCACTGAAAATCTAATGTGGGAGCGGGCTTGCTCGCGAATGAAGCGACTCGGTCTATCAGACATAAGGCAAAGGTTCATTCCTTGCCAAACGTCTCATGCAAATGCCGCCAAATGAGCTGGCCATCGGCCCGCTTCTCAAACACCACGGTCGAGCGCCGATCAGAATGCAGGCCGGTTGCATCGGTCTGCTGCTCGCGATAACTCACCACCGCGCCACTGTCATACAGGGCGACACCGCGCAACTCGCTGAGCTCAATTCTGAACCCGAGCTTCTTCCCGCCCGCCATCAAAAACAACTCACTCAATGCATCGAAATCCAGCACCCGGCCCAACGGCGAGACCATGGAAAACTGCGGAGAAAAACGCGTCAGCAACCGTTCAAGCGCCGGCTCGTCCTGTTCCTCGGCTAACCATTGCTCGATGGCAACGTGGGCCTGGATCACTTCGTCAAAGTATTCGGTGTAGTCGGTCATGGAAGTTGCCCCTTCAGCCCGAACCGCTTCATCAACCCCGCCTCCAGCAGCCCTTTAGGCAACAACCCCGCCAGTAACGGCAACGCCCGACTGCCATTGCCCAGACGAATCAGGCGCGGTGGTTTGCTCTGCTGCACGGCCTTGAGTAACCCGGCGGCAAATTCACTGGCCGGGGTCGGGTTGTCCTGGGAGGCCTTGGCCCGTGCGCGAATGCCTTCACGCAGTGGAAACCAGGGCGATTGTTCGGTGATCAACTGCTCCGCCTCATGGCCGGCATTCTTGGCAAAACTGGAAGCGATGGCGCCCGGCTGGACTTCCATGACCCGCACGCCAAACGGCGCCAGTTCCATGCGCAACGCATCGGTCAAGGCATGCACCGCCGCTTTCGAGGCGCAGTAGGCGCCGGCGAATGGCGTGACCAAAACCCCGGACACGCTGCCGATGTTCACCACCAGACCCTTGGCGCGACGCAGTACCGGGAACAGGGCGCGGGTGACGCCGACGATGGCGAACACATTGGTTTCGAATTGCCGCTGCATGGCCGGCACTCCGCCGTCGAGCAACGGCCCCATGGCGCCATAACCGGCATTGTTGATCAGCACGTCGAGGCCGCCATGTTGCTGGTTGATGCGCTCGCTCAAGTGTTCGAGTGCGGTGCCGTCGTTGACGTCCAGTTGCACGGCAGTGAAACCGGCAGCGGCCAGGGCCGCCACATCTTCAGCCTTGCGGGCGCTGGCCCAGACGTCGTATCCGGCATTTTTGAACACATCGGCGAGGGCGCGGCCTATGCCGCTGGAACAACCGGTAATCAACGCAACGGGCATGGCGCGGTCCTTGTGCAAAAAAGAAGAAGGGGATTAGTCGGAGAAACTACCCTGCAAACGCTCGGCGCGAAACTCCAGTGTTTGCGGGCGATAGCCAGGGCGCAACGGCGGCAGGGGCAAGCAGTCTTCCCAGTTCGCCCCGGCCTGCAGTTCGCCGGGGCCGCGATAGCGCGGTGCGGCGTATTGATTGTCGGCCAGGTTGACTGTGTCGCCCGGTGCATAGGCTGCGATGCGCCAGCGCAGTTCGGTCAGCGGCACGTCGTTGCCGTTGTTCATTTTCAGTTGCAGTGGGCGATCGGCCGGGCACTGTTCTGGCGCATAAGTGATGCGCAACTCCAAGCGCGCCAGTTGCTTGACCTCGCGGTTGTCCAGCCAGATCACCCAGGTTGCCACCAGACCCAAACCAACGGCGGCTGCCAGAGAAACCGGCAATGCCTTGGCCGGGTAGCGCAGCAACAAAATCAGCCAGGTGATGACCAGCAGGACGCCGATGAACATGTTTGAACGCTCCTTGAACTCATGACCACCATCCTACCGAAGGGCCGAAGGAATGGACATTCGTCGATCAAGGTCTGTTGCCATTAGATCGTTCCCACGCAGAGCGTGGGAACGAGAAATAAAAAAACCCCCACCCAACCCGCTGCGGATAGGGAAAACGCAGCGGGTCGGACAGGGGCTTCTTGTGTTACAGATCAATCACTGCGCGATGGTTTTCACCGACACGCCGCGTTCGATCGGGTTGGAGCGACCGTAGATATCTTCAAACCGCTCGATATCGTCTTCGCCCAGGTAGCTGCCCGACTGCACTTCGATGATTTCCAGCGAGATCTTGCCCGGATTGCGCAAGCGGTGGACCGAGGCGATCGGGATGTAGGTCGACTGGTTCTCAGTGAGCAGGAACACGTTTTCGTCGCAGGTCACTTCAGCGGTGCCGCTGACCACGATCCAGTGTTCGGCGCGGTGGTGGTGCATCTGCAACGACAGGCACGCGCCCGGTTTGACCGAGATGCGCTTGACCTGGAAGCGGCCGCCCATGTCCACCGAGTCGTAGGAGCCCCACGGACGATAGACTTCGCAGTGGGTCTGGGTTTCGCTACGGCCCAGCTCGTTGAGGGTGTTGACCATCTGTTTCACGCCTTGGACCTTGTCCTTGTGGGCGATCATCATGGCGTCCTTGGTTTCGACGACCACGATGTTTTCCAGGCCGATCACCGACACCAGTTTGCCGTTGCCGTGGATCATGCAGTTTTTGCTGTCCTGAATGACCACATCGCCTTTGGTGACGTTGCCGTTGGCGTCTTTTTCATTCACTTCCCACAACGACGCCCAGCAGCCGACATCGCTCCAGCCCGCGGTCAGCGGCACAACGCAGGCGCGCTGGGTTTTTTCCATCACCGAGTAATCGATGGAATTGTCCGGGCAGCAAGCGAAGGTGGCGGAGTCGATGTCAACGGTGTCGGCATCCTGCTCGCTGCGTTCCAGGGTCAGCACGCAGGTGTCGTAGATGTCCGGATCGTGTTTTTTCAGCTCTTCGAGGAAACGGCTGGCACGGAACAGGAACATGCCGCTGTTCCAGAAGTAACCGCCGGACTCGACGAACTCGGTGGCGCGTTTCACGTCCGGTTTTTCGACGAAGTGCGAGACGCGGCTGACGCCTTCCGGCAGCAGCGAATCGTTAGCCGACTTGATGTAGCCGTAGCCGGTTTCCGGTTTGGTGGCCGGTACGCCGAACAGCACCATTTCGCCGTTTTCTGCAGCGACCGTGGCCAGGGCCAGGGCGCGTTGCAGGGCTTTCTGATCTTCCAGCACGTGGTCGGCTGGCAGCACCAACATCAATTCGTCGCGACCTTCGTTGACCAGCATCAGTGCGGTCAAGGCCACGGCTGGCGCGGTGTTGCGGCCGAACGGTTCCATCAGGATGCGCTGTACGTCCAGTTTACGGGCGCCCAGCTGCTCGTTGACGATGAAACGGTGTTCCTTGTTGCAGACCACGATGGGGGTGTCCATGCCTTCGAACACCAGGCGTTCCAGGGTTTGCTGGAACAGAGTTTGTTCGCCGGTCAGGGCGAGGAATTGCTTGGGGAATTGCTTACGCGAAAGCGGCCAAAGACGTGAGCCACTACCACCTGACAAGATCACCGGAATCATGTTGTTACTCCTTGAAAATCGTATGGGTCAGAGCTACTGCGTTCTGTCGTTTCACTCTTGTTCTTATTCCGTGTCCGGGTAGCCCGTGGGCTACCCGGAAAAATGATTAGCGCGTCGAAACCGGGCGTTTTACCCAGACTGGCGCCAGGCTGCTGCCGCTGCCGGTCACGTACAGCACGGCGGCTTCACCGCGTTCCAGGGCAACCGGTTTCACGTCGCCGACTTTCTTGTCGCCATCGTATAGCGCCAGGCTGACTTTCACCGGGTTGATTTCACGTTCGCCACGGCCCTTTGCGGCCACGGTCGGAACCACTTCGGTCTTGCCGTCAGCGGTTTTCAGGGTCAGGGCCTTGTCGCTGAGGTTCTGCACGCGAACCAGGGATTTCTGCTTGTTCTTGAACGGCGGTTCTTCGATCAGTTGCGGTGCGCCGCTGGCGTTGTTGACCAGGGTGTAATAGTGGTCACCGGCCAGTTTCACCGGCAGGGACTGGCTACCGACCTTGGCGCTGTAGTCGCCGCCCGGCATGAAGCTGAAGTCAGTGCTGGACAGCGGCGCGACTTCGGCCAGGTTGGTGGTGCCGACGGTGGCGCTGACTTCAGCGTTACCGGCGTTGTAGACACGTACGAAGCTCGAACCTTTCGGTGCAGTCGGGCCGTAGAGTGCGGCGTCGCCAGCGAAGGCGGACATCGACAACACGCTCATGCCAGCAACGAGAGCGAAGGTCTTGGCGAGACGGCGAGGAGTAGTAGTGAAAGTCATGGTGTACCTCTCTTTCAGTTTTGCGCCCGGTCGGGCGTCTCGGATTTAGTGTTTGCGGCTACGTTTTGTTGGCGAACGCCGGCTTCTTTGAGCTCTGCGACCCACTGCGGGTCGGCGTCACCGATTTCGTTGTTCACAGGCAGATAACGTTCAGGAAACTCCCAGATCAGCACCTGTGGCGGGCTGTTCTTGAAAGCATCACTTTTGAGATAGCTGAGCATCGGCAGAATCGGGCCGTGGCCGTCTTCGGCGTAATTGACCACGTCGCTGTTCAGCGCTTGTTTCAGCGCACCGACGAAGTTCCAGTTGGGGTTGGCGCTGTAGCTGGTGCCGATCAGGGCCACCGGCACTTCAGTGTTGGCGAACAGGGCGTCATCAGCGGCAGGCTGGTCCTGCGCCGCAACGGTGTTGCGCTTCTGCAACGGCTCAGTCTTGGGCATCAGGTTTTCGAACAGCGGGTCCAGCGGCAGGAACAACCGCAGGTCGCCCTTGTGAGTCACCTTCTCCGCAGGTTCAGTGACGAAGTGTTGCGGCTCGCCGCTCAGCGGGTACTTGTCGGAAATGGATTTCGCCAGGGTCTCGGCGGCGATTTGTGCGCCTTCCGGGGTCCAGTGGGTGTCGGTGCGCAGGAACACTTGCTGACCGTCCAGCTTGGCTTTCAGCATCGGGCCGAACAGGTCGGGCGCGAGGACTTTGTTGGCCGCCACATGAGCGTGGAAGTCGTCATAGAGGTTGGCGTGGATACTCGAAGGCTTCACTTCACCCAGGTGTTCCGGGTACAGGCGAGTCTTGGCCGGCACGATTGCCATGACCAGTTTCACGCCTTTGGCTTTCAGTTCCTGGCGCACGCCTTCAACCAGCGCGTAGTTGCCTTGCAGGTTCAGCTCTTCGTTGACGATCGGGTTGAATTCCTCATCGCTGTACAACCACTGATCGCGGCCGAGCACGACGCCCGGACGACCTTCGTTGAACAGTTTGAAATCCAGCGCAGCCCAAAGGTTGGTGCCCAGGCGCTTGATCGGAAACTCGTCGTCGTAATGCGTTTCCACGGCTTTGGTCCAGCGGCCGTTGAGCACCGTCGTTTCGGCAGAGGTACTGAAGCCGAGGAAACTGCGCGTGGACCACACGCCAAGGACCAACAGCGTCACCATGAACAGGGCGATGTAGAGGATGCGTAATGAGCGGGTCATAGTCAGATCCCTCAGAACTGGAAGTAAAGGAACGGCGAGAAGCTTTGCGCCGAGAGTTTGAAAATCGAGGCGATGAACAGCACCAGTACCAGCGTGCGCATCACGTAACGAGACCAGTCCGCAGTCCAGTAGGCCGGTTGCACAGTCGCTTCAACGCCGACGGTGTAGCCAGGCTGGTGGATGCTGCCCGGGTTGTCGCCCGGTACGGCTTTGATCATTCCAGGGGTCGCGGCAGCCGGGCCATCGGCCTCGACGTTCACAACAGGCTTGGTCTTCTCAGGCGGCAGGTTGCTGTAGAAGTCACGAATGCCGAAGAACGCCAGGGTCATGTAAGCCACCACCAGGGTCGCTACTTGCAGGCCGGTGAGGCTGGCTGCGTTGAGTTCCGACAATGACCATTCGCCGAAGCTGAACATCGCGCCGTACATACGACCGGCGACGTGCAGGTTTTCCGAGCGGAAGATCACCCAGCCCATGACGACGAGCAGGAAGGTCAGCGCCCAGCGGATCGGGTTGATGCTGCGCGGCGAGGTATTCAGGCCGAGGGCTTTTTCGATCGCCAGCCACATGCCGTGCCAGGCGCCCCAGACGATGTACGTGATGTTCGCGCCGTGCCACAGACCACCGAGCAGCATGGTCAGGAACAGGTTGCGATAGGTCATCAGCGTACCTTTACGGTTACCGCCCAGCGTGATGTACAGGTAGTCACGCAACCAGGTGGACAGGCTGATGTGCCAGCGACGCCAGAACTCGGTGATCGACTGGCTGATGTACGGCTGTTTGAAGTTTTCCATGAAGCGGAAACCCATCATCAAGCCTAGACCGATCGCCATGTCGCTGTAACCGGAGAAGTCGAAATACAGCTGCGCGGTATAGGCCAGCGCGCCGAGCCAGGCATCGCCCGTGGTCGGGTTCTGCAAGGCGAAGCAATGGTCGGCCACGACCGCCAGGGTGTCGGCGATGAAGACCTTCTTGATGAAGCCCTGCATGAATCGCGTCGCACCTTCGGAGAACTTGTCGAGGGTGTGGGTGCGATTGTTGAACTGGTCGGCCAGGTCGCGAAAGCGCAACACCGGACCGGCGATCAGGTGCGGGAAGATCGCCACGAAAGCGGCAAAGTCGATCAGGTTGCGGGTCGCCGGCGTGTCACCACGGTAGACGTCGATGATGTAGCTGATGGACTCGAAGATGTAGAACGAGATCCCGATCGGCAACAGCACGTGGGTCAGGATGAACGGCGACAGACCGACGGAGGTCATCATCGCGTTGATGCTGTCGACGCCGAAGTTGGCGTACTTGAAGTAGCCGAGAATGCACAGGTCGACGGCCACGCCCAGGAGCAACCAGCGTTGTGCCGGTTTGGTCCGAACGCCTGCGGCACCGACTTTGAGGCCGATCCAGTAGTTCCACAGCGTGACGGCTGCGAACAGCGCAAGGAAGTCCACACGCCACCAGGCATAGAACACGTAGCTGGCGATCAGCAGCAGCAGGTTGCGATAGCGTATTCCGCTTAAGTAGTACATGCCGAGAAAGATCGGCAAGAACAAAAACAGGAACACGTTGGATGAAAATACCATCCCGGTCTCTCCATGTTTAACCAACAGTCAAGGGCCAACGGCCCCCCCAAACCCCCCACGAAAAAACCGGGGGACACATCACACAAAATTCATGTCTTGCACTAACCCTGTGGGAGCGGGCTTGCTCGCGAATACGGTCTGACATTCACCGATGATGTCGACTGACACACCGCTTTCGCGAGCAAGCCCGCTCCCACAAGGGTTTTGCGTTTGGCTCTAGGAACCTTTTTTGCCCTTCTCATTCGCCGGGTCGTAGACCTTGGTCAGGTCACCCCCGAGGCGGAAGGTCTTGAACGGCTGCATCTCGTGCTTTTTCTCAAGCACATCCGGCGAGCAGGTGTAGAGCGAGCAGTACGGTTCGAGCCAGGCGAATTTCGAGTCGACTTTCAGGTCGGTCATGTCCTGTTCCTTACCGTTCTTGTTCTCGAATTCTTCCGGGTCTTTGACACCCGCGAGCACTCGATCACCCAGGCGTTTCAATGCGCCGTTGTTTTCCTGACGCAAGTCCACACCGTTGACCTGAGCGAAACTGGCGATCATCGCGAGCGGCGGCAGGGCGTAGTTGTGGTAGGCGAGGGCGCGTTGCTGGCGCTTGAGTTCGTTGGGCAGGAAACCCTGCGCGTCGATTTGATTGGCGCCGACCTTGAACTCTTTCACCGACCAGTCGAACAGGTCGCGGCGGTTGGTGGCGATGGACGTTGCCATCACCGACCAGGCGGCCCAGTACGAATGGTTGTTGGTTTGTTCCAGTGGCAGGTTGTCCCAGTCGCTGACTACCTGATCGGCCATTTTGTTGAACCAGGCTTCAATCAACTGCGATTCTTGCGGATGATTCGCCAACGGATGGGAGTCGGAAAACTTCAGGCGAATGTACGAAGAAGCCATGCTGCCCAAGGCCCATTTGCGCATCGACTTACCGGTGTGGTTGAAGTCCTTGGACATTAACGCATCGGCCTTGGCCCAGGCGGTCAACCAGTTCAGCGTGCACTCGAGTTGTTCCGGACGACCGTCACGCATGAACTGCATCACGCGCTTGCTGGTGCCGCGTTCCAGTTTGGTGATGTCGGCGGTGCTGTCGCGAAAGGCTTTTTCCGATACCTCGTTCAGGGTCGAACGGGCCTTGTCGGAACCTTCGTATTTGCTGCGAAATTGCAGCGAGCCGGTGTAGGGCGTCGGCATCGCATCACAACCTTCGCTCTTGTCGCCGGTTTTGACTTTTTCAATCGGCGCGAAGTACCCCTGTGGCGGGCGCAGTGGCGCGGCGGCCTGAGTCGCACCGGCAAACATGGCCAGGCTCAACAGGGACGGTGCGATCAATCTTTTCAAAGTTCGGGTTTGCATAGTTGCCTCATTGCCCGGTCTGAGCGGTACGCTGCCCAGCGCCAGGGAACACGTTGCGTTTGCAGATTTTCGCTTCGACTTTCTGTCCCGCGGCACCTGCTTCAGGGCCCTGGATTTCGACGGCCAGCAGATTCTGCGAGGCCCAGTCTTCGTCCGTGCGCAACTCAAAGGCGAAACGCCCGTCAGTGTCGGAGGTTTCCGGCTTTTCGATCTTGATGTCCTCGTGGCGACCGTTCATGTACCAGAGGGTGGCTTGCAGAGTTTTCACCGACGGATCGGCGAAGCGGATATCAACCTGGTGACTGCTGTTTTGCAGGTTCAGGTTCTTGCTGTTGACCATCAATTCGTTCTTGCCCGGTTTCAACGTGGTGCTGCCGGTCATCTGTGCATCCTTTCCTTCGCAACCGTTGTCCAGCAGCGCCATCATCTGGCGGTAGATGGTTTCCTGGTCGAGGCGATAGAGCGGCGAGAATTCCCAGATCAGAATCTTCGGTGGCTTGGTCTGGAACTCTTCGCTGCCCAGGTACTGCAGCATCGAACCTTCCAGGCCGCCGCCGGGGAACGCCACGTTGAGGATGTCGGCGCCGATGGCCTCTTCGAGGAAACCGGCGAAGTTGTAGTTCTTGCCGCTGTGGCTGGTGCCGACCAGGGTGATCTCCGGATTGCCGGAGTCACTGAACAGATCGCCATCAGCTGCTTCGCCTTTCGGCTCGGTGGTGAACTGATCCATGTACTGGATCGCGTAGCTGGTGCCACAGAGTTGACCAGCCATGTTGTGTAACGTTCCAGTCTTGCCCATGCGACCCGACTTATGGCTCTCGAATTCGCGCTTCGGCACGTCGGCAAAGGCCGGCATTTTCTTGATTTGCTCACCGACGATTTTCGCCGTGCGCTGGGCGCCATACGGCGTCCAGTGTTGGTCGCCCTGGAAGTAGAAATCGTGGGCCGGCAGGGTGTCAGGCAGCGACTCATTGGTCAGCGGCGACAGGTCCGGCACGGTGTAGCCCATGGCGGCGAAACGCCCGAGCATGGTCTTGTAGTTCTTCAGGGCCTTGTCGAAATCGTACTTGGCCTTGTCTTCCGGGTTGAGCTTGTTGCGGTTCACCAGACCACGGGTCGGCTGGTAAACGATGACCAGTTCAATGCCTTTGCTCTTGAACGCATCGTGCAGTTCTTTCATGCGTTTGTAGCCGCCGGGTGTGGTGTCGAACTCGGTGCGCAAGTCTTCTTGCGTACGGAACAGCCAATCGCCCTGAGCCTGCACCAGCGTGGTGAAGTTCTGCTGATAGCGCGTGGTGTAGTTCTTCGCGTCGTGGGCTTCCGGGCACAGGTTGCAGCACGGCTCGGCGCTGAAGGCAGGTGCTTTGGCTTCATCGGCACGAGCGCCGGCGCTGGCTGCGAAAATGCCGACGGTCAGGGCCGACAGGCTGAGTAATTTGATCAAGTGTGAGTGCATAAAATTATCCTCAGTCCCGTACTTTGGTCTGGCGTTCGACAGGGTCGATCAACACGGCTTTCTGCTGGCGCACCAGCAGGTCGAGAATTTCGTCCTGGCGCTCGCCGAGAATCCCCGAGAAGCTGATGCCGCTGGATTTGGTCGGCGCGAGCATCGACACGCGATACAACTCGACGCTCAACGGCGAGTCGATGGACAGCGGGCCGCTGCCGTTGCCGGCCAGTTCGCCGCCGACCACGATCAGGGATACCTCGGCATCGAACGGGTCGAGCTTGATGTCCCGGTCGGTGTCGCTCAGGTCCTTGATGTGCCCGTAGACACCGGTCAGGCCGTTGGCCATGGACAAGTTTTCGTAGAGGCGGATGTTCACGCTGTTACGAATCCGGATGCCGTGGCGTCGGTTGCTGATCACCTTGTTGCCGTAGATCAGGTTGTCGGCACTCTCGTAGAGGGTGATGCCGTCAGTGTGGTTCTTGTAGATCTCGTTGTAGGCGATCAGGTTGTTGACGCTGTTACGGTCGATCACCAGGCCCGACAACTTGTTGTCGTAGCTGCGGTTGTTGAAGATGAAGCTGTCGTTCACTTCACGGGAAATAATGATCCCGTGCTTCTTCTTGGTACCAAACACCGTGTTGTCGGCAATGATCAGACCGTGGGAACGGTCATGCGGGTCAATGCCGTAGACGATGTTGTCTTTGTAGGTGTTGCCCTTGACCACGAAGTCGCGGGTTTCGTAGCAGTAGAAGCCGTACCACATGTCCGAGAACTCGGAGCCGACGATCCAGCCGCTCGGTTCAGGGCGCTTGAGCACCTTGGCCATGTTCGGCGTGTATTGGGAAATACTCACGCCGTAGGACTTACTGTTGGCGTAGCCGAAACTGGCGATCTTGCTGTTGGCGATGTAGGTCTGGGTGCCGCCCCAGGACAGCAGGAACGGACGGAATTCCTTCGGCGACTTGAAGGCCGCCGGGCCGTTTGCCTTCTCGCTCCAGCCAGTGATTTTGGTATCGCGCACAAACAGCTGGCCGTCGTTGACCAGGAACGAACCGCCCTCTTGGGACAGGCGCAGTTCCTGGGTCTGCTTGTCGATTTCCAGGATGCCTTTCTCACCCACCACGATCGGCAACTTCGCCAGGAACACACCTGGCGAGGTTTCGCTGAAGTACTGCTTAGGTACTTTATTGGCCAGATCCTTGAGGTTCATGTAGCCGTCGTCGATGAAAATCGCCTGCGGGATACCGTGCTGACGCACGACCCATTCGGCCATCTTGTTATCGCCGCCGATGAAGTCCTTCAGGGCGTTTTCCTGCATCATCCGGCGCACGCTGATCTTGCCGGGCTTGGTGCGCACGACTTTCGCGGCGATGGCTTCGGCGGTATAGCCGGAGGTGTCCGGCAGTTTCGGCTTGGCCAGCTCCAGCGGCGCGGTCGGTGCGCTGCTGACGGTGTAGGTCTTGGCTTGTTGCAATCCCTTGGCAATGGTCGCCGGCTGGCCTTTTTGAACGGGCGAGGCCGGCTCCACAGTGGCGAAGACTGCCGTGCTGGCCAGCAACATCGCGCCGGCCAGCAAGGTTATCGAGCCTCTCTTCGGACTGTTCATGTCAGGAACTCCCTTAGCGGTTCGCATCAGAAGCGCCAGATCACGTCGATAAACGCGCGGTGCATGTACGAGTCGACGCCTTTGCCATACGCATCACCGGGCTTGAACACACCGCCACGCAACCGCACCAGGGCCGAAGGCTCATCGATCGACTGGCTCAAGGACGCGGGCAGCAGGCCTTGCTTGAAGTACTTGGTGACGACCACGTCCATTTCCTGGCCGAGGTCTTTGCTGCCATCTTCCAGCGGCAGGGACGTGCTGGAAAGAATTGCGCCGGTCGCGTCGTCGGTGTTGTTCTCGACGGCGTTGATGCCGTTGCTGCCGACAGGCTTGTTGCCGTCTACGCGCCAGAATTTGTGGTAGATCACACTGGCGTCGTATTCGTCGTTGAGCATCCACGAACCGAACAGAGTGGCGGACTGCATGTTTTGCATTTCGCCACGGAAGGCTTCGCCGAAACGGTGAACCCGCGAGCGAGTACCGGTGTAGTTCGAACGGTTGCTTTCCAGGCCGTTCTGTTCGTAATCGGCGCTGGCACGGGCATAGGCTGCACCGACTTGCCATTGCGGATCGAGGCGCAGACGCACGCCCAGGTCAGTGGCCCAGCCATCTACATTGCCACTGGTTTTGGCTTGTGCCGGAGCGGTGCCGTCGGCGTTGAGCGGGTTGACCTTGTCACGGTCGCCGCTCATGCCGGTCACGCTGCCCCAGTAATTGACGGTGTTGGTGTTGCGCCAGTTGTAGGCATCGCTGTCGGCGGTAAGGCCGATCCAGCTGATGTCGCCATTCTGTTTCTTGTCCAGGGAATCGGCGGGAACACCCGGCTGCGCGTAGTCGAGCTTGCCGTCATCGTGGGTGTGATGACCGCGAATGCCGACCCAGTTGCCCGGGGTCCACTGATACGCCGCATCGGCGTAGGCGTGCAGGCGATCCTTGTCTTTTGGGGCCAGCTCGGTGAGGTCGGTGCGGTATTCGCTGAAGCGTTCGGCGACACCGGCGTTGGCGCGCAACAGGGTGGTGTCGAAGGTCCAGTTCAGGGCTTCGATGTTGGTGTCGCGCCATTGGCCATCGTCATTGTGCAGACGCTGGCGACCGAGCTTGAGCATCTCGCCGGGGTAGGGCGTAAGGCCGCTGTAGCCGACCCAGAACTCACGCATCGCCAGGTAGTTTTTCTTGCTCTTGCGACCACCGCTGTCGGTGCTCTGGGTGCCGTCGCTGTCGGACTGTTGCAGGGTGTCCGTCTCGATGATGTCGGTGGACGTCACGGCCTGACCCATGGCATAGCCGCTCCACGCGCCGCTCTCGCCATAAATCCATGGACGCAAGTCAAGGCCGACGCCGTTGACGTCGCCGCCGCTCTGCGTACCCAGGTCGGTGTCGTCTTCGGACTGGGCGGTGACTTTCACGTCAAGGCCGTAGTTCTTGCTTTCAGTCAGGGCCGCCAGGGTCGGGCACGACCACAGCAGGGCGAATGACAGGCCAATACCGGCCTTAACGAATGGATTCAACTTCATAGGGATTCCTCGCCGTCTTCTTCTTCCAGGGCATGCAGTTCCAGCGTGTTCTGGCTCAAGGCACCACGAACGGCCTGTTCTTGTTTCAACAGGCGTTGGGCCTCGGCGAGCTGGGCAGGCGGCAGTTGGGCTTCGAGTGTTTGCGCAAGTTCGGTGGCTTGCGGGGTGTTCTGGGACTTGGCCAATTGGCTGAAGACATAAGCGTTAAGCGGGTCGGGCCGGGTGCCCTTGCCTTGGGAAAACAGTTGGGCAATGGCGAAGTCGGCGCTGTTCTGGCCGTTACGCGCAGCCTTGAGCAGGTGGTCCAGCGCTTTTTGCGAATAGACCTTGCCCAGGTAACCGCGACGGTAGATCTGGCCGAGGTAGTAATCGGCGGCCACTTCTCTGTCGACGGCTTTCTTGAAGTGTTCTTCGGCGACCTTCGCGTCGGCCGGGACCATTTTGCCTTCGTAGTAGAGCTTGCCCAGCAACAGTTCGGCGCGCGGCTGGTCGGCAGCGCGGCCGTTGTCCAGGTACTTCATCATCGTGTCGACGTCACCCAGTTCCGGGAAGTCGTAGAGCAGTTGCGCCAGGCTGACCCAGGAAGCGGGGTAGCCGGGAGCGATACCTTCCAGCAGCGACTGAGCGGTTTTCTCGTCGGTCGTGCCCAGGGATGCATCGCCCAGTACACGAGCCACGCTGTCCACCCGCTGGGCGGAAACCGCGCCGCGAGCCTGAGCGGCTTGCATTTGCTTGATCAGCTCGGCCTGTTTCTCTGGCTGGGCTTTTTTCTGATAGACCGTGGCCAGTTCGACGTAGCAGATGTCGGTGGTGTTCAACGCGGCTTTGCAGATCGTTTCCACTTCGTCCAGATGCTGGTCGTAAGTGCCCTGGGTGCGATAGAGCAGCACTTGGGCCAGGCCCGCTTCCGGCTTGCCTTCGGCGCGCCATTGGCTGATCTGCTGTTGCGCGTTGACGTTCGGGAAACTGTGCGGGTATTGCAGGTACAGCATCGCCAGCGGGATCAGGGTGTTGCCTTCACCATTGGCCGAGGCTTTTTTCAACAGACCTTCGGCTTCGTGCTGTTCGGCTTCGGTGGAGCCGGGTTTGGCCACCAGCAGACGACCCAGGCGAGCCTGAGCGCGCGGCGAGACGCCGGCCGCGGCGCGATAAGTCGCCTCGGCTTTCTTGATCTGCGCCGGGTCACGGCTGTCGACCTGGATATCGGCGAGGCCAACCTGTGCTTCGCTGTAGCCCAGGTCTGCCAGTTGCTGGTAATTCTGCGCCGCCAGCGTGGTATCACCGCGCTTGAGGGCTTCGTTGGCCAGACGCTGGTCGGGCAGGCCGGCGCATCCGGCCAGGGCAATTGCCATGGCCAGAGTCAGCGGGACTGGCAGGATTCTGAGTGGGCTAGTCACGGGCATGTCCTCTTGTTTTTAACGACCGGCGGCCATGGCTTTGTCGATCAGCCAGTTCAGGTTCGGACCACGGGTGGCGTTGACTTCAACCGGGCGACCGGCGAATTTGCTGTCCAGCGGCTCGTCAGGCTTGATCAGCACGCGGATGTCGGACGACAGGTCGGCGCTTTTCAGGCTGGTGCTGCTGGTGATCGTGCCGGAACGGGTTTTGTCTTCGCCGGCGATCTGGAAGCTGACCGAGCTGCCTGGCAGCACGTCGCCGAACTGGCGATAGGAGAAGCGCGCTTCAACGTTGGCTTCGCTGTTACGCGGCACCAGTTGGAAAATCACGTCACCCTTGCTGGCGTACTGACCGTTGGCGACCATTTGCTGCGCTACGGTGCAATCGCACGGCGACGTCAGGGTGCCGGTCATTTGCTTGCCGAACAGTTCTTCAACCTTGGCCGGTTGCAGTTGGTTGTCGTCCAGATGGCCCTTGAGTACGTCGAGCATGCTGGTGCTGAACGTCGCCAGCGGGGCGCCTTTGGCCGCAACGCCGTCGGGTTTGATCAGGCTCTGCACCGTGCCGTCGCGCGGCATGGTGATGTTCATGCCCGCCACGCTGACCAGTCCGGCCTGGGCGTGGCTGACGAAGTACATGCCGTACACCGACTTGAAGATGAAGCCGAATGCCGTCAGACCGACGAGGAAAATCGCGAAGCTGAAGGTCACTGCACGCAGGCGACCGAACGGGGTCATGCCGTGGCCGCCATCCTTGTTCTTGCGCGCTTTGGTGAAGTTGTCGCGTTGCAGGGTGGCCAGCACTTCACCCATGGTGACGATGTCGCCGGCCAGGTGAGAAGTGATCAGGTGGCGCAGGGTGGAAATGTCCTGAGATTCGAGGTTCTGGAACTGGCAACCGGTACGACCGGTTTCGCGGTCGTGGGAGCGCACCAGTAACTCGACGTCCATGGCCAGGCCGAGGTTATCGATAACGAACTGCAGGCGAGCCTTGTACACATCGCCGATCTTCAATGGCAGCTGACCGGCGTTGAAAGCCAGGCCGCCAGCGGAGAGGTCGATGACCCGAGCTTCTACCGGGGTCCGGTCAGGACCGTAGAAGCGCAGCTTGGCCGGGATTTTTACCCGGGCGTGCTGGCGCTGGGCTTCTGATTCATGCACTACGTTGGCGTTGACGGCGGTATTCATATGGACGATTTCCTAGTTAATTCAGGCGAGTTCGGTCAGACCATCATCAGCAGCACAGCAACAAAAATGCTGCCGGCGGAGAAGGTCATGGTCCGAGACGACCAAGTGTTGAACCAACCTTGAAAGCTGGCGAGATCACGGGTCAGGGAAGTGGGCTGGCGAGTCCAGGACTGTCTGTCGAGGCGGAAGAACACGTAGATCTTCACCAGCGCGCCGACGATCTGGTTGTAATAGAGAATCGCCGGGTAGGCCGGGCCGATCGTGTGACCGGACAAAGACAGCAGCACGGTCAGGATCAGGCGGGTAATGCCGATCCACAGCAGGTAAACCAGGATGAACGCGATGCCGTACTTGAAGCTGGCGATGAGCGCGACAGTCAGGCCCAGCAGCGATGTCCACATCGACACACGCTGGTCGAACAGCACCACCGAAGTGAACAGACCGAGACGTTTCATCCCCAGGCCCAAGGCGCGGGAGTTCTGCCGCAGGTTGTTGCCGTACCAGCGGAACATCAGTTTGCGACTGGCTTTGATGAAGCTTTTTTCCGGCGGGTGTTCCACGGTGTGAATCGCGGCGTCCGGCACATAAAACGTGTCGTAGCCCAGGCGCATCAAGCTGAACCAGCTCGACTTGTCATCACCGGTGAGGAACTTGAAGCGACCCAGGCGCCAGTGTTGCAGCGAGTCGCTTTCCACGTCGGCGATGAAGTCCGGGTTGGTCACCACAGTGGCGCGGAATACCGACATCCGCCCGGTCATGGTCAGCACGCGCTTGGACAGGGCCATCGAGCACATGTTGATGTGGCGTTGGGCGAAGCGCAGTTTGTGCCACTCGCTCATGATGTAGCCGCCACGCACTTCGCAGAACTCGTTGGTGGTCAGGCCGCCGACATTGCCGAACATCTGGAACCACGGCACGGTCTTGAGCACGACGCCTTCAGCGAGCACGGTGTCGCCATCGATCACTGCAACCACTGCGCGGTCGTCCGGCAGGTGGCGGGAGATGGCGCGGAAACCATAGGCCAGGCCGTCGCGCTTGCCGGTGCCGGGAATGCGCACGAAGTCGAGCTTGACGCGAGCCGGTGGATTCATTTTGGCCCAAAGGCTTTTCACCAGCTTCTCATCGGACATTTCCACGATGGAGCAGACCATGGTGGTCGGCAGGCCGCAGTCGATCGCTTCGCGAATCACCGAGGCGTAGACCTGGGCGGTGGTCAGCGCGTCGATACGAAAACTGGTGACCATCAGAAACACATGGGACGGGTCTGCCGCTTTACCCAGCTTGCGCACTTTGCGCCGCAGGTGCGGGTAGACCACGTACAGAAACAGCATGCCGCGCAAAAAGTGCGTGGCACCCATCGAGTAGCGCCAGATACCGACGATACCGATCAGGAAGATGAAGTCCTTCGACTCGGAGTCGAACGTGGACGCAGGCAACGCCATGGCGATGCCCATCAAAATACTTAAGTAAAACAGCCAACCGGCGGCCTGTAGTAGGCCGTGCTTTAGCCTGTGCATAATCTGCATCCGTCTCTATCTCGGGCGAGCCTGTGGGGTGGCCCGATGGGGTTAAGGCAGGCTTACGAAAACTGGCGACATCCGTTCTGGATGACGCCAGAAATCCTGTAGGAGCTGGCGAAGCCTGCGATCTTTTGATCTTTCGCTTGAAACTCAAGTGGACCTGGAAAGATCGCAGCCTCGTTTCACTCGACAGCTCCTACGACCGCATTACCAGCAGATGCCTTCAGTCCGGCCACTTACGCTAGTGGCCTGGGACATGAAACCGACCAGGTCGATCACTTGCTTGCCGTGTGGAGCGTTCTGCGCCAGGGCGCGGAATTTCTCGTCACGGTTGCCGAGGATGATCACGTCGGAGTTGTTGATCACTTCGTCGAAATCGGCGTTGAGCAAGGACGAGACGTGAGGGATCTTCGACTCGATGTAATCCTTGTTCGCGCCGTGGACACGGGCGTATTCGACGTTGGTGTCGTAGATGCTCAGGTCGTAGCCCTTGCCGATCAGCATTTCCGCCAGATCAACCAGCGGGCTTTCGCGCAGGTCGTCAGTACCGGCCTTGAAGCTCAGACCCAGCAGGGCGACTTTGCGTTTGCCATGGCTGGTGACGATGTCGAAGGCGTTCTGCACCTGGGACTCGTTACTGCGCATCAGCGAGTTGAGCAGCGGTGCTTCCACGTCCAGGGAACCGGCGCGGTAGGTCAGGGCGCGAACGTCCTTCGGCAGGCAGGAACCGCCGAACGCGAAACCAGGGCGCATGTAGTACTGGGACAGGTTCAGCGTCTTGTCCTGGCAGACCACTTCCATCACTTCGCGGCCATCGACGCCGACAGCTTTGGCGATGTTGCCGATCTCGTTGGCGAAGGTCACCTTGGTGGCGTGCCACACGTTGCAGGTGTACTTGATCATCTCGGCCACTGCGATGTCCTTGCGGATGATCGGAGCGTCGAGTTCTTCGTACAGCGATTGCAGAATGTCGCCCGAAGCCTTGTCGAACTCGCCGATAACGGTCATTGGCGGCAGGTCGTAGTCGGCGATCGCAGTGCTTTCACGCAGGAACTCAGGGTTCACTGCAACGCCGAAGTCGACACCGGCTTTCTTGCCGGAGCAGTCTTCGAGGATCGGGATCACTACGTTTGCCACAGTGCCCGGCAGTACGGTGCTGCGAACCACGATGGTGTGACGGGTTGTCTTGTCACGCAGGACAAAACCGATCTCGCGGCACACGGCTTCGATGTAGTTCAGTTCCAGGTCGCCGTTCTTCTTGCTGGGCGTGCCGACGCAGATCATCGACAGGTCGGTGTCGCGAATCGCCTCGGCGAAGTTGGTCGTGCCGCGCAATTTGCCCGTCTCGATACCCTTCTGCAGAAGCTCGCCCAGACCCGGTTCAACGATCGGCGATTTACCGGCGTTGATCATATCGATTTTGTCTTTGGCAACATCGACGCCAACGACGTCATGGCCCCGTGCAGACAGGCAACCGGCACATACTGCGCCGACGTAACCCAAACCAAATATGCTGATGCGCATCGCAATTACCTCTGTGTTTATCAAGCCATTACATGGCCGGAGTTAATGGTGTTCAGCGGTTGTAGTGCACTCGGAAGTGCGCCTTAAAGGCGTCACGATGCCGCGTGCAGGCATATAAGTTCCGAGTGTCTAAATAAGTGCACTCAAGATGTGCGCAACTAGGCTTTTATTGTTATGGCGTGCCCTGTTATGCAGCAGGTCTTCTAATCAGAAGACATTCGTGCAAAGGTCTTGCGCGCTCAAAGCCAGGCCAGAAGCCCGTAAATCAAGCGGTTGGGTGCTCGGGTGAGCACGTTTATAGGGGCGCAGCCTTGGCCTTGTAGGGGATATTTGTGATGCTTAATCTCCTGTCCTTCATGTGTTGCCCAAATCAGGGATCAGTCAGCAGAAGTTAATGTGACAACTTCACTACGTGAATCTCTTCTCTGCGTAAGTTATCTCGTACAAGCTCAGAGAGAATGGTTACCGGTGGTATGAGCGACGCATCTGGACATAGTTCCTGTCCGCCCATCGCGATTTCTGAAATTTCTTGAAATATTGAAAAAGATGGCACTGCTTTCATATTGATAGCAACACCTGTTTCGCCCTTGATACATAGGGTTATTGTCGGATTAGATAGTTATGTGCCACTACCGATAAAAAAAATCAGTGCCACTACTGAAAAAAATCAGCAAAGTCGAGTGAAACTAAAGTTAGAAAGTCGAGTGATTGATTTTTGACGTCAGTAAAGTGACGGGCGGGGCGGGGAATTGTTGGACGATTGGACGTGGCGCACGACCGTTAATGAGGCGTGCGCCAACCGGGTGTTTACTCGGGGGCGTGATCGCGCAGGAACACCAGATTGTCCGGTTTAGACTGCTCGGTGCTGTAGCGATAACCTTGTACGTCGAACTGCTTGAGGGCTTGCGGGTCGTTGATGCGCTCTTCAATGACGAAGCGACTCATCATGCCGCGGGCCTTTTTCGCGTAGAAGCTGATGATCTTGTACTGGCCGTTCTTCAGATCCTTGAAGTCGGTATTGATGATGCGCGCGTTCAGGGCGTTGCGTTTGACCGCCGAGAAGTACTCGTTGGAGGCCAGGTTCAGCAGCACGTCATCGCCTTGGTCGGCCAGGGCTTCGTTCAACCATTCGCTGATCCGTGTGCCCCAGAAGGCATACAAGTCCTTGCCACGGGCATTCGCCAGTTTGGTGCCCATCTCCAGTCGATACGGCTGCATCAGGTCCAGTGGGCGCAGCAGGCCGTACAGGCCGGACAACATGCGCAAGTGCTGCTGGGCGTAATCGAAATCGGCCTCGCTGAAGGTTTGAGCATTCAACCCGGTGTAGACGTCGCCCTTGAAGGCCAGCAGTGCCTGCTTGGCGTTTTCCGGAGTGAACGCGGGCGTCCAGCTGCCGAAACGCGCGGCGTTGAGCCCGCCGATCTTGTCGGAGACGTGCATCAACTCGCTGATTTGTGCAGGGGCCAGCTCGCGCAACTGCAGGATCAGCTCCTGGGAATGGTCGAGGTATTGTGGCTGGGTGAAGCGCTGGGTCGCCGGCGGTGTTTCGTAATCGAGGGTCTTGGCGGGGGAAATCACCATCAGCATGAAGTCGTCTCCTTTAATCGTGGGGGCGATTCTAGGGGGTTGTCCTTGTTGACTCCAGCTATGAGCGTCATAGGTGATCGGTGGTGTCATGGAACAAGATCGCAGCCTCGCTTCGCTCGACAGCTCCTACAGTGCGCGTACATCTGTAGGAGCTGTCGAGCGAAGCGAGGCTGCGATCTTTTGATCTTCCCGCGATATAGTGCCGCGCGGGTTTTGTTATGGAGACATCCCATTGCGTATCGTTTTTCTATTCTCGGCCTGGCTGTTGAGCTTCGGTGCCATGGCGGCGGCGGGCGATGTGGCGACGCTTGATCGCAGCACCTGGCCTGAACGGCTCAACAGCCCGACCCTGTTTGATGTGGCATCACGGGCCGAGATCCTCATGTTTTCTCGCGTCCTGTTGGCCAGCGAATCCCTGGATGAAGTGAGCCTGGCCCAGCGCCTGGGGTTGCGCACGGTCAATCTGGAATCGATCAACAACCTGCGCCAGCGCATGTGGCAGCGACTGCTGACCAACTACAACTACGCCCAGCAGAGCTGCGATCAGGATGCCTCCTTCTGTTTCCTGGTCGAGGACATGGACACCCTGCGCCAGCAAGCCGCCAAGTTTCAGGTCAGCGATGAGAGCTACTACATAAAGTGGGCCGAACCGAGCCGACTGTTCCACGCCCAGTACCTGGACGAGCAATTACGCAAGGCAGCGCTGTTTCCGCAAACCAGCAGCGAAGTCGATCGTTTTGGCGACTATGAGCGCAACGGCGATCAGATGCATGACCGGCTGTTTTTGCTGACCTTCGACAGTGCCGCCAATACCGCGCCGGATAACACCGCCTGGGCCACGGAATACCTGCGCAAGTCGAACATGAACGGCACGTTCTTCGTTCTGGGCAAGGACATCCAGGCCCGCCTGGCCGATCGTTCGGTAGCCAGCCTGCAAGCGACGTACTCGAAGCAGTGCATTGGCGCGCAAGGCTGGGAATTTCGCTCCCACAGCCACTGGCAGGACTGGCAGGATTCGGTACGACGCAGCGCCGAACTGGTCAAAAGCAAACTGCCCGAGAACTACGTGCCATTGTTTCGGCCGCCCGATGGTCAGCGTCGGTCTGACGCTGAAGGATTTTTCAAATCCCAGGGCTTGCAGGTGGCGCTGTGGGATATCGATGCCCAGGACGGTGCGGGCAAGCTAAAAGCCAATCAGAGCGCGCAACGGGTGTTGAGCCTGATGTTGTTGTGGCGCCACGGGGTGATCAACTTCAACGTGAAGCAGGATGCACTGAAAACGGCGATGCCCTGGCTCATCACGCAAACGGCGCAAAGCGGAATCGGCTGGGAAGACTGTCAGGACGCGTTCCGCTGAAAACGACGAAAGGCCGTAAACATTGGGGGAGGGGTGGTTTTGGGCGAGAATTCGGTGCAGGCGGACTTCCGACTTTAACGGGGTGATGGCAATCCGCCTAGTGCTATTGGTCACTCTGAAAAATAAACTTCAAAAAAACGTCAAAGTACTTTTTTCTGTCACAGGTTTTGGAGTATTACGAAGACAGACCGCCGAAACCTGCAACACAGGTGGCGTCTTCCAAGACCCCAATTTGTGTGCAGTTCACTTGAATCCTCGCAGGTGAATTCGGTGGCCACTTCGAGGCGCAGCACTGTAACGGTATTGCGTCGACTGGCTCCCACAAAGGTGACCGAGTATGGATGATCACGGACGTAGTTCTTCCTCCAACCAGCCAATCCTTTATGTACTCGATACCAACGTATTGATTCACGATCCAAACGCCCTGCTTAACTTCGAAGAACACCACGTCGCCATCCCGATGACCGTGCTTGAGGAGCTCGACAAGCTCAAGAGCGGGCATCACAGCGTGGCTGCGGAATGCCGTCAGGCGATTCGCCTGATCGACAAGACCTTGGGCGATGCCAGCCCCGAAGATGTCGAACTCGGTGTGCCGATCCAGCGCGGCAAGAGTGGGCCCAAGGGTTTGCTGTCAATTCTGATGAGCAAACGTGCCGAACCGAACATCATTCTGCCCGAGCACCTGAACGACAACATCATCATCAACCAGTTGATCGACCTGCACGCGCGCGAACCAAAGCTGCCCGTGGTGCTGGTCACCAAAGACATCAACATGCGCCTCAAGGCCCGGGCTTGCGGGATTGCGGCCGAGGACTACAGCACCGACCAACTGGTTGACGACGTGTCGCTGCTGCCCAACGGTTATCACAACATGACCGGTTCCTTCTGGGACCGTGTGAGGAATGTCGACACCCGTCAGGACCATGGCCGCACCTGGCACCAGGTTCAGCTGATCGACAACCTGCCGGCGGTACACGTCAACGAGTTCATCATCGATGAACAGGGCTTTGTCGGCTGGATCAAGGAGATCGAGGAAGACAAGCTATTGATTCTCGACCTGCATCAGGAACCCCTGTTGCACCAGGAAGCCTGGGGTCTGAAACCGCGTGACATCTATCAAAGCCTGGCGCTATACGCCTTGCTCGATCCGGATATCCACCTGGTCAACCTGACCGGGGCAGCAGGTTCCGGTAAAACCATCCTCGCACTGGCGGCGGCGATCGAGCAGACCATGGTCAGCAAACGCTATCGCCGGATCATCGCGACCCGTAGCGTGCAGGGCCTGGACCAGGAGATCGGTTTCCTGCCCGGCACTGAAGCGGAAAAAATGGAGCCTTGGCTGGGCGCGATCACCGACAACCTCGAAGCCTTGCACATGGATGACGAAAACACCCATGGCAGCGTCGATTACATCCTCAGCAAAGTGCCGTTGCAGTTCAAATCGCTCAACTACATTCGAGGCCGCAGCTTCCAGCAGAGTCTGATCCTGATCGATGAATGCCAGAACCTCACGCCGCACCAGATGAAAACCATCATCACTCGTGCTGGCGCCGGTTCCAAAGTGGTGTGCCTGGGTAACCTGGCGCAGATCGACACTCCTTACCTGTCCGCGACCAGTTCCGGGCTGACGTACCTGACAGAACGCTTCAAGGATTTCCCCAACGGTGTGCACATCACCCTGCAAGGGGTGCCACGTTCGATTCTGGCCGAATACGCCGAATCGCATTTGTAACCTTCACCAAAGCCGGGCGGCCTCACAGGCCGCCCGGTTTTTTTATGCCCAACACCAATCCCTTGTGGGAGCGGGCTTGCTCGCGAAAGCGGTGTGTCAGCCCAATTTATGTTGACTGAAACGCCGCCTTCGCGAGCAAGCCCGCTCCCACAAGGGTTATGTGGTGGTTTGATAATCAAACGTGCGGAATTTTGACCCACAGGTTTACAATCGGGGCTCCTGATCAGGAGTATCCCTGTGCTGACTCATCTCGATTCCCAAGGTCGCGCCAATATGGTCGACGTCACTGAAAAAGCCGTGACGTTCCGTGAAGCAACGGCCCAAGCGCTGGTGCGCATGCTGCCCGAAACCCTGCAGATGATCGTCAGCGGCGGTCACCCCAAGGGTGATGTGTTCGCCGTGGCGCGTATCGCCGGTATTCAGGCCGCGAAGAAAACCAGCGATCTGATCCCTCTGTGCCATCCGCTGCTGCTCACCGGCGTCAAGGTCGAACTCAGTGCTGAAGGCGACGACACCGTGCGCATCGTCGCGCGCTGCAAGTTGTCCGGACAAACCGGCGTGGAGATGGAAGCCCTGACCGCCGCCAGCGTCGCGGCGCTGACTATCTACGACATGTGCAAAGCCGTGGATCGCGGCATGACTATTGAAAGCGTGCGCCTGCTGGAGAAACTCGGCGGCAAGAGCGGCCATTTCCAGGCGGATCAACCATGAACGTCACCGTGAAGTTTTTTGCCCGTTACCGTGAAGCGCTCGGCGTTGATTCGGTGAAGGTTGAAGGCAGCTTCACCACCGTCGACGATGTGCGTGCACTGTTGGCCCAGCGAGACGGTGCCGAAGTGTTGAGCGAGCAAAACTTGATGTGCGCCCGCAACGAAGACCTGTGTCAGCTCGATGAGCCGGTGAGCGATGGCGATGAAGTGGCCTTTTTTCCGACCGTGACCGGAGGCTGAGCCATGGCGATTCGCGTGCAATCCACGGCGTTCGATCCGGGGGCTGAAGTCAACGCCATGCATGCCGCCAATGTGGGCGTCGGTGCTGTGGTGAGTTTTGTCGGCTATGTTCGCGACTTCAATGACGGACTCGACGTCGCCGGGATGTTCCTTGAACACTACCCGGGCATGACCGAAAAAGCCCTCGCCAAGATCGCCACAGAGGCCGAGCAGCGCTGGCCGCTGCTCAAACTTGAAGTGCTGCATCGCATCGGCGCCCTGGAACCGGGTGAACCGATCGTCTTCGTCGGCGCCGCCAGCGCCCACCGCCAGGCTGCGTTCGACGCCTGCGCCTTTGTCATGGACTACCTGAAAACCCGCGCACCGTTCTGGAAGAAAGAAAACACCCCTGACGGGTCGCGTTGGGTTGAAGGGCGCGACAGCGATCATGCGGCGGCGGATCGCTGGAAGCAGTAAACAGCCAGTTAGTTCTTCATTGACTGTCAGTCCGCCTTCGCGAGCAAGCCCGCTCCCACATTTAATCTCCATGCAACGCAGATCTAATGTGGGAGCGGGCTTGCTCGCGAAGAGGCCATCCGCATCACCCCATTTCCCACTGATTCACCTCCCGACCATCGGCGGCCACATCTTCAAGAGCCCCGATTGACGGCTCATACATAAAAGTCCAGTATGGAATTATAAGTACAAAAAAGGCCTTGCCCGTTTCTGCTCTTTCTTCTGTCTTGCCAAACCAACAACAACCCGCGAGAGAACGAACATGAAGAAATTCCCCCTCATCACCGGTCTGGCCCTGAGCCTGTTGGCGTGCAGCAGCCTGTTCGCCGCCGATAAAACCCTGCGCATCGGCATCGAAGCGGCTTATCCACCGTTCGCGTCCAAAACCGATAAAGGTGAGATTGTCGGGTTCGACTACGACATCGGCAATGCCCTGTGCGCGCAGATGAAGGTCAAGTGTGTCTGGGTCGAAGGTGAGTTCGACGGTCTGATTCCTTCGCTCAAAGTGAAGAAAATCGACATGGCGCTGTCGTCCATGACCATCAACGAAGACCGCAAGAAGTCGGTGGATTTCACCCACAAGTACTACTTCACCTCATCGCGTCTGGTGATGAAGGACGGTGCGGTCGTGGATGACCAGTACGCCAGCCTCAAGGGCAAGACGGTCGGTGTGCAGCGCGCCACCACTACCGACCGTTATGCCACTGAGGTTTTTGAACCGAAGGGTATCAACGTCAAGCGTTACGGCAACAACGAAGAAATCTACATGGATCTGGCTGCCGGTCGCCTCGATGCCATCTTTGCCGACACCATCCCGCTGAATGACTTCCTGACGATGCCGCGTGGCAAGGGTTATGCCTTTGTCGGGCCGGAGCTCAAGGATCCGAAATACGTGGGCGAGGGCGCCGGGATTGCGGTGCGCAAGGGCAACACTGAGTTGGTCTCCGAGCTGAACACGGCCATCGACGGCATTCGCACCAGTGGCGAATACCAGAAGATTTCAGAGAAGTACTTCAAGTCTGATATCTACGGCGACTGAGCAAACGCATCGCCAGCAGGCTGGCTCCCACTTTGGAATGCATTCAACTGTGGGAGCCAGCCTGCTGGCGATGCGGTCGTGGGATCATGCAAATCTCTGGAAATAGCCCGAATTTAATCCCTTCTTAACCGGCTCGTCGTCTATTCCCCGATACCCCGCTGTGCGCGCCGGACTCTCAAAGGTCAGGGTCAGCGTGTAGACTTCTGGGCAATCGATATTTAGAAGGGAAACGCAATGAGCGAGGAAACGATGCGGTTGGGCCGTGAACGGCGCTATCTGGTGTTGCTGGGCATCATCTGCCTGGGGCTGATCGGTGGTGCGCTGTACATGCAAATTGTTCTGGGCGAGGCGCCATGCCCGCTGTGCATCCTGCAGCGTTATGCGTTGCTGCTGATCGCGCTCTTCGCGTTCATCGGCGCGGCCATGCGCACCCGCCGCAGCATCACAGTATTTGAAACCCTGGTGGTGATCTGCGCCCTGGCAGGCGTCGGAGTAGCCGGGCATCACGTCTATACCCAGTTCTATCCGGCGGTCAGCTGCGGCATCGACGTGCTGCAACCGATTGTCGACGGTTTGCCTCTGGCGAAGATCTTCCCGCTGGGCTTCCAGGTCGACGGCTTCTGCTCCACGCCATACCCGCCGATCCTCGGTTTGTCGCTTGCACAATGGGCGCTGCTAGCCTTTGTGCTGATCGTGGTGCTGGTGCCGCTGCTCACTTCGCGTAACCGCAAAGCCCTGCGCTGAAGTCATCCGCCGCATCGCTGCACACAAAAAAAAACGCCCGGGCCCTCGTTGAGGGGGCCGGGGCGTTTTGCATTTCAGGGCACAGGTTAAATGACCTTGATGCGCGACAAGTATGGGTGTGGCACGTGTGCGACATGTTGTCACAGCGGGAGTGTCGCAAGGCATTTCAGGGCGCCGAATTGGTACATGACTACGCAACAAAATTGGCCTGTTTTAGCGTCTGGCAACTTCAACCCAAAAAATCCGGAACAGGCAGTTTTAACAGGCCTTGGCGAATTGCCGAAGCCCTTGTCACATGGGGGCTTTGGCAGGGTCGAAGGAGGGTGCAGCGCCTTCGATACTGTCTGAACTGCCTGAGGTAGACCTACAATTTTTGGTGTTTTTGTTGAGAATTAATTTCGATACCATGGCGCACTTTTGCAAATACCGTGAATGATTGTTGCTGGAATGGATAAAAATTATTTCGGGATGAGACATGGTTTATAAAACGTTACATATCTACAATCGCCCGCACTGAATTCCCGGCACTGCTCATCCCTGAGCAGGAATAGGGCGTCGAGAGGCCGGTTGGCTTCATGCGACTCCCAGGTGTCGGTGCCTTCCAACTATCCGCACCAAATGGAATTGGTCTGTAACAAGGCCTTTGACCACGAATTCGAATAAGAACTCAACGCTGGCCCAGGATTTGTCGAACAGCGTCTGACGCGCGACGGGCAGCCACTTATTCAATCCAAGAAAAATGCCAACCCTTGGCAGGGTGAAGTGTTGGCGATCAAAACCCAACTGCATTGCGCAAGCTGCTTTAGAGGTCGTGAGATGAGTAAAAACAGGTACCCCAGACTACTAGGCTTATTGCCGCTGATCGGCACGTTGTTGCTGTCAGGCTGCAACATGACCTTGCTCGATCCCAAGGGCCAGGTTGGCCTGGACGAGCGAAACCTGATCATCACCGCAACGCTGCTGATGCTGTTGGTCGTGGTTCCGGTCATCATCATGACCTTCCTGTTCGCCTGGAAATACCGCGCGTCCAACACCGACGCCGTCTACACGCCGAAATGGTCGCACTCCACCAAGATCGAAATCGCGGTGTGGGCTGTTCCAGTGCTGATCATCATTGCCCTGGGTTACGTCACCTACAAGTCGACCCACGCGCTGGATCCTTACAAGCCGCTGGAATCCGACGTCAAGCCAATCACCATTGAAGTGGTCGCGCTGGACTGGAAGTGGATGTTCATCTATCCGGAACAAGGCATCGCCACCGTCAACAAGATCGTGTTCCCGGCGCACACGCCGATCAACTTCAAGATCACTTCCGACTCCGTGATGAACTCGTTCTTCATCCCGGCCCTGGGCGGCCAGATCTACGCGATGGCCGGCATGGAGACCAAACTGCACCTGATCGCCAACCAGAACGCTGAAATGGACGGTATCTCCGCCAACTACAGCGGCGCGGGTTTCACCGGTATGAAGTTCAAAGCTATCGCCACCTCTCAGGAAGATTTCGACGCCTGGGTCAGCGAAGTCAAAAAGGCACCTAAACAGCTTGAAAAAGCTGAATACGAAGCCCTTTCCAAGCCAAGCCAGAACAACCCAGTCGAGCTCTACTCCTCGGTCACGCCGAACCTGTTCCAGATCATCGTCGACAAGTACGAAGGTATGAATCCGGGCAAGCCGATGCACCACGAGAAGAAAGAGCACGAAATGGCCGCCATGGAAGGGATGGACATGAGTTCGCATTCAGCTGCCGGGGCAGAGGAGTAAACGATGTTTGGTAAATTAAGTTGGGAAGCGGTCCCGTTCCACGAACCGATCGTGATGATAACCATCGCCATGATCGCGCTCGGTGGTCTGGCGCTGTTCGCTGCAATCACCTATTTCAAGAAGTGGACCTACTTGTGGTCCGAGTGGCTGACCTCGGTCGACCACAAGAAAATCGGCGTGATGTACATCGTCGTTGCCATGGTCATGCTGCTGCGCGGTTTTGCCGACGCCATCATGATGCGTACCCAGTTGGCCATGGCCACCGAGGGTTCGCCTGGCTACCTGCCGCCTGAACACTATGACCAGATCTTCACCGCTCACGGTGTGATCATGATCATCTTCATGGCGATGCCATTCTTCACCGGCCTGATGAACCTTGCAGTGCCGCTGCAGATCGGCGCGCGTGACGTTGCCTTCCCGTTCCTGAACTCCTTGAGCTTCTGGCTGCTGGTTTCCGGCGTGGTGCTGATCAACCTGTCCCTGGGCGTCGGCGAATTCGCCAAGACCGGTTGGGTTGCCTATCCGCCGCTGTCGGGCCTGCAATACAGCCCGGGCGTGGGGATGGATTACTACATCTGGGCGCTACAGCTATCCGGGTTGGGTACGACGCTGACGGGGGTCAACTTCCTGGCCACCGTGCTGAAAATGCGTACCCCGGGCATGAAGCTGATGGACATGCCGATCTTCACCTGGACCTGCACCTGGGCCAACGTCTTGATCGTGGCCTCGTTCCCGATCCTGACCGCTACCCTGGCACTGCTGACGCTTGACCGTTACATGGATTTCCACATTTTCACCAATGAACTTGGTGGCAATCCAATGATGTACGTCAACCTGTTCTGGGCCTGGGGTCACCCCGAGGTTTACATCCTGATTCTGCCGGCGTTCGGGATCTTCTCCGAAGTCATCTCGACCTTCACTGGCAAGCGTCTGTTCGGCCACCACTCGATGGTCTACGCATCGGGCGCGATTTCGATCCTGGGCTTCATGGTCTGGCTGCACCACTTCTTCACCATGGGTTCGGGTGCCAGCGTCAACGCCTTCTTCGGTCTGGCGACGATGCTGATTTCGATCCCGACGGGGGTGAAGCTATTCAACTGGCTGTTCACCATTTACCAAGGGCGTCTGCGTTTCACCAGCCAGGTTCTGTGGACCCTGGGCTTCATGGTGACCTTCGCCATCGGCGGCATGACCGGCGTACTGTTGGCCATCCCGGGTGCGGACTTCGTCCTGCACAACAGCCTGTTCGTGATCGCTCACTTCCACAACGTGATCATCGGCGGCGCGGTATTCGGCTACATCGCCGGCTTCGGCTTCTACTTCCCTAAAGCGTTCGGCTTCAAGCTGCACGAAGGTTGGGGCAAGGCAGCGTTCTGGTTCTGGATCTCGGGCTTCTTCGTCGCGTTCATGCCGCTCTATGCACTGGGCTTCATGGGCATGACCCGTCGTCTGAACGCCACCACCAACCCTGAGTGGGTGCCGTACCTGTACGTCGCCATGTTCGGTGCGGTGATGATCGCGGTCGGTATCGCCTGCCAGCTGATTCAGCTGTACGTCAGCGTGCGTGATCGCAACAAGCCGGAAAACATGTGCGAACACGGTGACCCGTGGAATGCACACACGCTGGAATGGTCGACCTCGTCGCCACCACCGTTCTACAACTTTGCCGTGCTGCCAAAAGCAGACACCATCGATCCGTTCACCGAAGCCAAGGAAAACGGTACCGCGTACAAGGCTCCGGCCCGTTACGAACCGATCCACATGCCAAACAACACCGCGACCGGTGTGGTCATGGGTGCTCTGTTGACCGTGTTCGGTTTCGCGATGATCTGGCACATCTGGTGGTTGGCCATCGTTGGCCTGGTTGGCACCGTGGGCTACTTCGTGATCCACGCTGCCCGCGATGATCAGGGCTATATGGTGCCGGTCGACGTGATCGAGCGCATCGAAGCCGAGCAGCACAAGCGTCTGGTAGCGGCCGGGAAAGTTCCAGCCACCGCCACCCGTGTTGAAACCTCGTTGGAACAGGCTTAAACCATGTCGAACTTAGTGACCACTGCTGGACACGCCCATGGCACGGACCATGGGCACGACGACCATCACCACGACTCGGGCGAGATGACCGTATTCGGTTTCTGGCTCTACCTGATGACCGACTGCATTCTGTTTGCGTCGATCTTCGCGGCGTACGCGGTACTGGTTAACAACGTAGCGGGTGGCCCGTCGGGCCACGACATCTTCGAACTGCCATACGTACTGGGCGAAACCGCTCTGCTGCTGTTCAGTTCGATCACCTACGGCTTCGCCATGCTGGCGTTGTTCAAGGGCAAGAAGAACCAGGTACTGGGCTGGCTGGGCATGACCTTCCTGTTCGGTGCCGGCTTCATCGGCATGGAGATCAACGAGTTCCACATGCTGATCTCCGAGAGCTTCGGTCCTAGCCGCAGCGGCTTCTTGTCCGGGTTCTTCACCCTGGTCGGCACCCACGGTCTGCACGTGACCAGCGGTCTGATCTGGATGGCGATCATGATGTACCAGGTGCAGAAAAACGGCCTGACGGCGACCAACAAGACCCGTCTGAGCTGCCTGAGCCTGTTCTGGCACTTCCTGGACGTGGTGTGGATCTGCGTATTCACCGTTGTTTATCTGATGGGGACTATGTAAATGGCTAACGCTCATTCCCACGATAGCCACGACGCCAGCCACGGCAGCGTCAAGTCTTACGCTATCGGTTTCATTCTGTCGGTGATCCTGACGGTCATTCCTTTCGGCCTGGTGATGTACCCATCGCTGCCGAAAGCCCTGACCCTGTGGATCGTACTGGCCTTCGCAGTGATCCAGGTGCTCGTGCACCTGGTGTACTTCCTCCACCTGGACCGTTCGGCCGCGCAGCGTAACAACGTGATTGCGTTTGTCTTCGCTGCACTGGTCATCGTCCTGTTGGTAGGCCTGTCGCTGTGGATCATGTACAGCATCCACACCAACATGATGGCGCACTGAGGAAAGTCCGGATGTCCTTTAAGCACTTTATCCAAATCACCAAACCGGGGATCATTTTCGGTAACGTGCTTTCTGTGGCGGGCGGATTTTTCCTGGCCTCGAAAGGGCATGTCGATCTGGCCATTTTCCTGGCCGCCATGATCGGCACGTCGCTGGTGGTGGCTTCCGGTTGCGTGTTCAACAACTGCATCGACCGCGACATCGACCTGAAGATGGAACGCACCAAAAACCGGGCGCTGGTCCAGGGCTTGATCTCCCTGAAACTGGCCCTGGCGTTTGCGACCGTCCTGGGTGTTTTCGGCGTTGCACTGTTGTACAAAGTGGCCAACCCGTTGGCCGCGTTGTTCGCGGTGATCGGCTTTGTCATCTACGTCGGTTTCTACAGCCTGTACCTCAAGCGCAAGTCGGTTCACGGCACGCTGGTGGGCAGTCTGTCGGGCGCCATGCCGCCGGTGATTGGCTACGTCGCTGTGACCAACAGCTTCGACATGGCCGCACTGACGTTGCTGGTGATGTTCAGCCTGTGGCAGATGCCGCATTCCTACGCCATCGCGATCTTCCGCTTCAACGATTACCTGGCCGCATCGATTCCGGTGTTGCCGGTGAAGCGCGGGATTGAAGTGGCGAAGAAGCACATCCTGCTCTACATCCTGGCGTTCCTCGTGGCGACCTTGATGCTGACCTTCAGCGGCTACGCCGGCATGAGCTACCTCGCCGTCGCCGCGGCCATGGGCATGTACTGGTTGTACATGGCCTGGACCGGCTACAAGGCAGTGGATGACACGGTCTGGGCACGCAAGCTGTTCGTGTTCTCGATCTTCACCATTACCGCGTTGAGCGTGATGATGTCGCTGGACTTTAAAGTGCCGAGTGAGCTGTTGCTGACGTACGCGCCTTAAGATTCAGAGGCTGCATTGAAAAGCCCCGCCTTCGAGAGAAGCGCGGGGCTTTTTATTGGGTGTGATTCAGGTGATTCAGAACTGGCTTTACTTCTTGCCAGATGATCCACATGACCTTTCTCCGCAGGAAGATTTTTTCATGACTTCATCCTCCGACCAATCGGTTGGATTGCAATGAAGTCCTTGTTTGTAGTTTTCCTGTATGAAGCGGATGAAGCGCTCTGCCTGGGAAGGAGGAGTGATGTAGCCCTCTTTCGCCGGGCCTTGCGGCACCCGAAGCCAATACTCAGCGGGAACGTTCACAGGGCAAGATCCAAAGTAGTAAAACAAATCGGCTATCAAGACGTACTGACCAAAAATGTCATCATTTAGGTGCTTTTGACACGGCTTATTAATTGCCCAGTGGTGCGGGTTTTTGATCTGTTCGAAATGAGAGGGCTCAGATGCTCCGGGTACCAAGGGACGGTAGATGCTGTCCCCGACTCTTCTGATAGGATCCGTTGAATTGGCGCACGGGATTTTGTCTTGAAAGCGTGGGTCGGCGAAGTAGTCGCGCATATGGAGTTTTTCGCCAACCCGCATCAAGTAAACGAGCCGCTCTTCACCTACAGGGTCACGATTCAGGTCAACTGAAGTGAAGCCAGCAATCCATTGGCCTTTACCCTTGGATTTCCTCATATACGGTTTACAGGTAGCCAGTGTGAGCGTATGGCCGAACGGGTTCGGCGCAAACCCAGAGTCATGGGTCATCTTGTAGCTGAACACTTCCATCAATGCCTCCTGCTTGTTCAAAGGAAGATCATGTCATCTGGGAAAGCGCCGTATGGCATCTGGGAAGTATCTAAAGCCCCGCTCTTCTAGAGATGGTGGGGCTACTTTTCGGAATTTCTGGCGGCAAACCCCCGAGCCTGTTGCGCTATTGGTAGTCTCACCTACTGAGGTGGTGCTGCGGTAACCCTCCTCATGAATTCGTCAAAAAGCGGTACTGTGAAAGCGATTTGCGCATATTCAGGGCTGTAGATCATTCCTTTCTTGATCAAGCTGTCCCGTACTGGGCCTAGGCTTGTTGCAGTTCGACCCAAGGCTGTCGCTACATCCGCTGAGCGTTGGGGTCCTTCGCCTAACTCAGCCAAACAACGCATGTAATCCCGCTCAGCAGGAGTCGTTCGGTCAAAGCGAACCCGGAAAAATGACTCATCGAGCTTTCGAATGCTTTCAACGGTGGCAGTGCGAGCATCCTGTTCAGTGATGGTTTCTCCTTCAGCTAAATTCCATGCGGTATAACCCCATTCCTGAAGAAAGTAGGGGTAGCCGTGTGTTTTATCGTAGATCTCTTTTAAAGCCTCTTCAGATATAGCTGCACCTTCGTCTTCTACCGGATCGCGGATTGCTTTCCAGGCATCAACTTCTAACAGCGCACCTAAACGGGGGAATTCAAATAGTCGCTCAGCGTAGCTTTTGGCATCACCGGCTTGTCCAGCCAACTGAGGGAGGCCAGCGCCAAAAAGGATCAAAGGCAAGCCAGCCTGGTTAATGGCGTGCATACCACGAATCAGTGCGCCCAGTTCGTCTTTGGAAAGGTACTGCAATTCATCGATCAGAATGGCTACAGGTTTGCCTGCGTCTCTGGCAGCCTCTCCAGTTGCGATTAAGACGTCTCTCAAATCATCTTCAAGGTTCCCGCTGTCCGCATAGCCGGCTTCGGAATCACCCCCCAAGGTAACCTCCGCACCACCTGCGGCAATGGTGATATTGCCGATAAAACTACGGAGTACCCGGATACCTTTTTTTACCGCCTCGACAGTATTTTGCATCCGATCTAAACGCAGTAGTAAACGACGCAGCACGGGTATCAGCAGCTGCTTAAGCTCTGCTCCATCGTGGGCCTCCTGCATTTCGGCGAGATAGTCCAGACTGACTGCGCGATCCTTGATTTGATTCAAAAGCACAGTCTTCCCGACCCCGCGCAAGCCCAAAATCATCAGGGATTTCGCGTGTTTTCCACGCTTGGTGCGCTCCAGTGCGGTTTCAGCAGTTCCCAGCACCTCGGAGCGTCCCGCTAGCTCTGGTGGTGACACACCTGCACCAGGGTTGAACGGATTGATGTTTTTATCCACGTCTTGAGCTCATAGGAAGATATAGGTAGTTATAGTGATAATTAACTATAACCGCAAATAAGTGGCTAGAAACCTCAAAGGTACACAGGCTGAAAGCCAGTCAACATTTGTAACTCTGCACTAAAAGCCCCGCGTTTCGAAAGAAGTGCGGGGCTTTTCGTTTAGGTCTGGTTGTTACCCGGTGCGTCGAGCACCTTCGCCACGTCATCGATGATCGCTTTGCTCATGTCCTGCAAAAAATGCGACGCCCAGGCATGGCGGTCGGTGTCTCGGATCATGGCGGCGTCTGATGCGAGAAGTTTGGCGATATGGAGCAGGTCGGAGGCGTGAGAGAGGGCTTTGATCACCGGGACACCGGCATTGATGCGAAATAGCGGTTGGTTGGCGTGGTAGGAGAAAGGGGTGAAACCGATGGTTTTCAGGTCTTGGGGATTGGTCATTGGGCACCTCCAGTGGTTGGGCGCTGGTGGGGGATGACCGGTGGAGCAGAGGTGCAGATTTTGGACGGATCAATAACGTGCATGAGCAAACTCCAGAACCAAAGTAGAGCTGCCACGTTCGTTATCAGGCGAATGGGTGGCAGCTATGCGCAGGCTGATAAACCGGTATGCACGACCCGGCAGACCCGAAGGTCTCCCGCGCACAGCCGCCATTGCACGAGTTTGCAGACATAAAAAAACGCCTGCAATCGTGATTTGGGCGCTGGTACGCGCGCATATTACCGGGTTATCAGGCCCGGTCGCTGAATTGGCAGCGACAGCCTCAAACTATCGGGCATTTTCAGAAGCCGCAATCGTAGCGATCTGGTGGCTTGTGAGCATGTCAGGCGACATATCTTGTAGAAGATGACTTTGGTCTGATCCTGTCGGTCGACAGTGTGATCACCACAATCCTTGTGGGAGCGGGCTTGCCCGCGAAGAGGTCGTCACAGTCAGTATTGATGTTGCCTGATGCGCCGCCTTCGCGGGCAAGCCCGCTCCCACAGGATTGATATCAGTCAGTTATTTACTTGGTGTGTCGAGCAACCGGAAAAACCGCTCCCGCACCTGGCTGTTATCGCTGTGCGCCACGTTGAAACGCAGGAAGTGGCTAGCGCTCGGCGCTTTGCTGAGCAGGGTGCCGGGCGCCAGTACAAGGTCGATTTCCAGGCCTTTCCTTGCCAGCGTTTCGGCATCCAGCCCTTCGGGCAGACGCGTCCAGATAAACAACCCTTCCCCCGGCAGCGAAGACACCGAGCAACCTGCCTCCTCCAGCCAACTCGTCACCCGACTGCTCGACTCATAAAGCCGATCCACGGTGCGCCGGGTATGTTTGGCATAGCTGCCGTCACTGAGCATCGTGCAGATAATTTGCTCCGCCAGTTCCGAAGTCATGCCACCGGCGGCCATTTTGAGCGCAACCAGCCGTGCGGCCAGTTGCGGTGAAAGCACCGCGTAGCTGACGCGGCTGTTAGCCGTCAGGGTCTTGGAGAAACCGGACACGTAACTGACGTTGTCCAGCCCGCCTGCTGCCAGACGTGGCGTGCTTCGTTGCTGCAAGTCGCAATACAAGTCGTCTTCGACGATGTGGAAACCATAGCGATGGCTCAACTCCAGCAAGCGATAAACCTGCGCTGGGGAGAACGAATGCCCGGTCGGGTTGTGCAGGGTGCTGTTGGTCATGTAAAGCACGGGACGATGGGCAATCAGCAGTTGCTCGAAGACCTCAAGGTCCATGCCGTCACTCCCGCGGGGGATGGTGATGACCTTGGCACCATGCAAGGCCAGATTGGTGTGCATGGTGAAGTAACACGGATCGTCGAGCAGCACCGTGTCGCCGGGTTTGACCAGCAGGCGCATCAGCATGTCGATGGCCTGCACGGTGTTGGCCGTGGTGATGATCTGATCCACCGGCACTTCGATGCCCAAGGCCGACAACTTGACCCGCAACGCTTCGCGCAGCGGCAGGTAACCGCCGGCGACGCCGTACTCGCCCATGCGCAGGGAGGTTGCGCGCAGGGTGCCGCGCACGGCTTTCAGCAACTCGTCAGCCGGCAGCCACGAGGACGGCAGGAAACCGGCCCCAGGGCGCAGCGCGCCATTGTCCAGCAGCACCGCGCGGCGGACCACGCTGAGCGTGTCTTGAGGTTGCAGGTCCGGGCCGGCATCGGCCTTGATGGTGGTGCTGGAACGGTGCACGTAATGCCCCGAGCCCTGGCGTGAAACCACCAAACCCTTGGCCCGCAAGCGGTCCAGAGCATCCACCACCGTGGATTTGCCTACGTTCATCATTTCGGAGAGTTCGCGAATCGGCGGCAGCCGGGAGCCGTGAGGCAAGCCTCCGTGGCTGATTGCCTCCGATAACTGATCGACGATCTGCTGAACCAGCGGTACACCCTGCTGGAACTCGATGGCGGCGATCACTGCGCGCTGAACCTGCATTTTACTGGTCTCTCCGGCAGTAAAGTTCGTTGGATTCTATACGAACTTGCTCTGATGAAAATAAGCGTCTCTCTCTACCATACCTTACAGACTTTCCTGATTGTCGGCGCCTGTGGCCTTGGCAATCGCTTGGTTCCAGAGGTGTTGCATGAGTGTAGAAACAACGGTCGCCATAGCCAAACCGGTGATTAACATTCGCCTGTTCACAATCCGAATCATCACGGCCGTGTCGCTGTTTGCCGTGCTGGGCAAGGCCAACGTCTGGCTCGACACCGCCACCAACAGCATCCTCGCCCTCGGTTATCGGGCCTTGCTGTTGCTGTTGCCGCTGACCTTGTTGGTGTTGGGCCGGCGTTCGCTGAGCGTCACGTTGCTGTGCGCCGCCCTCGGATTGGTCTTGCTCGCGGTCACCAGCAATCAGGGCATGGTGATGTTCGCCGCCGCGTTGTTTGCCTACGGCATTGCGATTGCCGGTTACCTGATCAAGAGCGAAGCAGCGCAGACCAAAGAGGGCGCGGCCTACAACCGCGTCGCCATGAACATGGGCAGCCTGCTGGCGGGCTTGATCCTGCTCTCGCCCTTGTTGACCCCAACGATGTTTTTCCTCGGCGCCGCCGCATTCGTGCTGCTCTGTTTGCCCATCGCCATGGGCGCAACGTTCACCACTCAACCGGTGGTGGCCCACCCGGTGACCCAGGACGGCAGCGGCTGGCGCAACAAACTGCCGTGGGTGATCGCCGGCATCATCATGGGGATCAAACTGTTTGGCGTGTTCTCGATCCTGCCGCAAGCCATCCTGCTCGAAACCGGTGAATTACCGGCCTGGTATGGCCTGATGCTGATCCTCAACAGCGCGGTGGTGGTGTTCGCTCAGGTGCCGATGATGAAACTGATCGAACGCACCGGGCGCTTCAAGGTGGTCGCCGTGATCGGGATCATCGTCGGTGGTTTTGCGGTGCTCTCGTCTCCCGCCGCTTTTCACGTCGAAACCCTTGCTGGCGCGCTGATCTGGGTGGCGCTGCTGTCCCTCGCCGAATGCGCGTTCAGCTACCTCGATTACTTCTCCGTCAAACAAAACAACATGTTCGTCAAGGAAGTCTCCCTCGGCGTTGGCGCCGGGCTGACGGTGCTGATCATGCGGGTCGTGCCGCCGCCGTACAACGCACTGGTGCTGGCCGCCATTGGCGCGGGCGGGATCCTGGCCTGGTACTACCTCAACCGTAAATCCAATGCGTCGTTGCACGACTGACTCATCGCGGATGCGTTATTCACTTCACAGGTCGGAGGCTTCATGAATACGACATCATGCGTAGTCGTGGTCGGGTACAACGGCAATCGGGTTCACGACATCCAGAAACTGCGCGAGCTCTGCAAGACGCTCTATGACGCCCGGCTCATCTTGCTGGTCGATCAGATTCAGCCCGATGACGAGCAAGTGGCGGATCACGTCTGCAGCACTTCACTGGCGCCCGAAGCGGTAGCGACCTCCCTGGAACTGGTGGTGGGCTGTCTGAACGCCGATCGATGGAAGCTGATCGGGGTTCTGCCTTTCTCCGACCGTGGCGTGTTGCTCGGTGCCGCGCTGGCTTCCCATTTCGGCCTGCCCGGCATCACCCCGGGCGAGGCGCGGGCGGGGCTGGACAAGCAGATCTTTCGCAAACTGGAAGCGGCGGCCAGCACTTCACCGCAGGATTACCGTCCGGTGTTTTCCGTACGCATCGAGAGCTTGCCCGAACTGCGCCAGAGGGTCATCGAGCTGGGCGGCAAAGCCTTTATCAAACCGGCGTGTGAAGGGGCGAGCAGAGGTTGCCGGGTCATCCATCATCCGTCCGAATGCGACGAGGCCTGGCAGGCACTCAAGCCGTATCGCGAAGGCGGCATTGTGCTCGAAGAACTGATCCAGAACGCCCGGGAATACAGCTGGGATTACGTGGCCGGCAGCACCTGGGTTACCGAAAAAACCACCACTGAAGGCGCCTATCGCGCGGAAATCCAGCAGGTGGTTCCCGCGCCGTTGACGGCCGACGTGCAGGCTCGATTGTCGGCAGCGGGGCGGCACATGTCGGCGTTGGTCTCGCTGGATAACGGCGCCTACCACAACGAAGTTTTCCTGCGCGCCGACGGCCTGACCTCGGCAGTGGAAACCAACATGCGCCCCGGCGGCATGCACATCTGGGACCTGGCCCGTCTGGCGTTCGTGGATTTCGATCCGTGGGAAAGCTGGGTCAGATGGGCGGTGGAAGGCAAGACCGAACACCATGATCCCGTCGCCCGGGGTTACTGCGGCATCCGTCTGCTCAGAGCGCCGGCTGACGGTCTTTTGCGTGCCACGCCAGACATCGAATCGCTGGCCCGGAAACTGAACATCGAACTGGTGGAAGCGCTGTATGCCAAGCGCGTCGGTGATTCGGTCACGGCATTGGTGAAAGACAACACCTCATTCATCGGCCACATCGTGTTGTTCAGCAAGGACTACGGACAACTCAGCGACAACCTGTTGCGGCTGGCAGAAGCGATCGAGTCACGCGTCGAGGTCACCTGCCTGGCCCCGGCGACGAGGGCCTGTGGCTGAGCGGTGGGACCTGCGTTTTTTTGCATTATTGATTCAGAGGGTTTGGTAAATGATTGAGCAAAAGAGCTGTGATGAGCGTTTCATCGACCTGGCAAAAGAGCTCGGCTATGACATCTACGGCGAGAACACCGCCGGCGGGCATTATGCCCCGCTGGTTCGGCATCATGATGAGCTGTACATCAGCGGTCTGGTGCCGCGCATGAACGGCAAAATCCAGTACCCCGGCAGAGTCGGCCTGGAATTGAACATGGCGGATGCTCAAACGGCAGCCAGCATCAGTGCGATGCGCGGGCTGGCGCTGATCGTTGATGCCATTGGTTCGCTGGATAAAATAAAGTCGCTGATACGGATAACGGTCTATGTGAAATCCACGGCAGACTTTGTTGATCTCAGCGAAGTGGCCAATGGCGCGTCGGATGTATTCAGTCATGTATTGGGGGACGCCGGTAAACATACCCGAACGACCGTGGGTGTTTATCAGTTACCGAAAAATGCTGCGATAGAAGTCGACATGATTGCAGCGCTGAAACCGTCAGCGTTATAAGTGTTAGTTGTTCGGCTTTACAGTGCTGAATGGTTGGCCTAAGGTTCGGTCATTAAAGTCGACAACATAAGTTGGAACTCGCGATGAATAACGTTCAAGGTGCGTTTTTTTCATATAAGGACTTTCGTCAGAGTTTGCACCAGCCGCCGGTCAGTGCACAGGTGTGGAAGAAGGGTGAACTGACAGACATGCGTCAGAGCCTCGAGGCCAGCGAAGTCGATATTGTCGCGCTGGCCCATGACAACAGCATCGAAGGTTGCAAGTTGACGCCAGGGATGGCGGTCTCCATGCAATGGTTGAAACCGGGTGCAGTGTTGAACGGGCATGCTCATTCGTGGTGGCACCTGTTCATCATTCAGTCCGGCAGCGGCGCGTTGACCTTGGGCGATGCCGATGAAGTGAGCGTCAGCATGGGCGATGTGCTGCTGGTGCCTGCATGGACCCGGCACGGCTTCGTCAACACCAGCGACGACGAGCCGCTGGCGATGCTGAACATGAGCAACATGCCGCAAATGGCGTCGCTCTCCAATCTGGGCGATCGCCAGGCCTGATCACTGTCCAACCGTCATGTTCCCTTCGTTGCACACCAGGGAGTCAGCGTTCGCTGACTCCCTTTTTCTTTTCTGCGGCCCTGCCGAATCCTCCTGACGATCTGCATTTTTGAACTTTCTGTATCGATGGAAACAGATAATTTCTGTATCTGTTCAGCGCTTGATCAACTAACTACGATCGCTTCCAAGGCAACGGATTAATGTGGTTAATGCAAGGGAGCGTTCTATGGATAGTACAAAGCTTAAACTCTATGTCGGCGCAGATTTTGTCAGTGCTTTTGCAATGTCGGCTTTTGTGGCGCTCAAGGAAAAGCAACTTTCGTTTGAACTGGTCACGCTGGATTTAAAGGCGCGGGATAACTATCAAGCGAGTTATCGTGATCTGTCTCTCACCTGCAAGATCCCCACGCTCATTCACCAGGGTTTCGCATTGTCGGAATCTTCGGCCATTGCCGAATACCTGGAAGAAGTAGCGCCGGGGCATAACAGACTATTGCCGGCGGACATCAAGCAGCGAGCTCGCGCCCGTCAACTCCAGGCCTGGTTGCGCAGTGATTTGTTGGTCATTCGCAAAGAACGCCCGGCGGATCTTATTTATTTCGGCAAAAAAGATACTCCGCTGTCCGACGATGCCCTGGCCGCCGTCGACCGGTTGTTTTTTGTCGCCGATCGATTGCTGGAGGGGGGCGCCGAGCACCTGTTCGGTGACTGGAGCATTGCCGACACCGACCTGGCAATCATGCTCAACCGATTGGTCGCCAATGGTGATCAGGTTCCCTCCCGACTCGCCGCGTATGTCCGCCGCCAGTGGGATCGCGACAGTGTTCGGGCATGGATGGACATAGAGCGCGCAGCGCCGGCCATCCAGTAAGAACTGCAAGACAATCACCAGGAGCGCTGCCATGCAGGGAATGTCGGAGCAGGAACGCTACAAGCCTTATAACTCACGCACCATTCGAGACACGCCGTACTGGCAGAAACTGACGCCAGCGTTGCAGGAAGCCATGACCGTCGTGGCCCGGGTCATGCCGTTTCGCACCAATGAATATGTACTGGGCACGTTGATCGACTGGAACAACATCCCGGACGATCCGATTTTCCGCATGACCTTTCCCCACAAGGACATGCTGCTGCCGGACGAGTACGCGTCGCTCAAGCAACTGATCGAACGGGATGACAGTGTCGCCATCAAGCGGCGGATCGAGGCGATCTGGTTGCGGATGAACCCGCATCCGGCCGGGCAGCTGACCCACAACGGCGCGACTCTCGACGGAAAAGTCCTGCCGGGCATTCAGCACAAGTACCGCGAAACCGTGCTGTTTTTCCCTGGCGCCGGTCAGACCTGTCACGCCTACTGCACGTTCTGTTTCCGCTGGGCGCAGTTCATCGGCGAAGAAGAACTCAAGTTCAATGCGCGCGAATCCCAGGAGTTGGTGAGTTACCTGCGGGTGCACACCGAAGTCACCGACGTGCTGATCACCGGGGGCGATCCGATGATCATGAACACCCGTTCGCTGGCCGGTTACATCGAGCCGTTGCTGGAATTGCCCCACCTGAAAAACATCCGCATCGGCACCAAATCCGTGGCGTATTGGCCGCAACGGTTTGTCAGCGACAAGGACGCGCCCGAGCTGCTGGAGCTGTTTAAGCGGATCGTCGCGGCGGGGAAAAACCTCTCGATCATGGGGCACTACAACCACCCGGTGGAGATCCGTCAGGACATCGCCCGCCAGGCCATCGAACGCATTCGTTCCAGCGGCGCCACGTTGCGCATGCAGGCGCCGGTGATTCGGCACATCAACGAGAACCCCGCTGATTGGGCCGCGCTCTGGACCGAAGGCGTGCGGCTCGGCGCGGTGCCTTATTACATGTTTGTCGAGCGCGATACCGGCCCCAGCCATTATTTCGCGATGCCGCTGGCCCGGGCATTCGAGATCTTTCAGGCGGCGTACCGCACGGTGTCCGGATTGGCGCGCACGGTTCGCGGTCCGTCCATGAGCACCTTCTACGGCAAGGTCTTGATCAACGGCATCGAAACCGTGGCCGGGGAAAAAGTCTTCGTGCTGCAGTTCCTCCAGGCTCGCGATCCGCAATGGGTGTTGCGCACGTTCTATGCGCGATTCGATCCGCAAGCGACCTGGTTCGATGAGTTGCGGCCGGCGTTCGGTGAGCGTTTGTTCTTCTTTCAGCCCGAGCCTGTGGCTGCGCCCGAATTGATACCGGTTCTGCTCGAAACGGCGTAGGACGATTCATCAGGAGATATGGATATGAGCGGTATTCCGTTTGATCAGCGAGAAGGTTTCATCTGGCTCGACGGCGAGTTCGTCGAGTGGTCCCAGGCGCGGCTGCATGTGCTGACCCATGGTCTGCACTACGCGAGCACGGTGTATGAGGGAGAGCGTGTCTACAACGGCAAGATCTTCAAACTGCGCGAACACAGCGAGCGTTTGTATCGTTCGGCTCAGTTGATGGATTTCGTCATTCCCTATGAGCTGGCCGAACTGGAAGCGGCCAGCCATGAGCTGCTGCAACGCAACAACGTGGTCGACGGTTATCTGCGGCCAGTGGCCTGGCGCGGCAGTGAAATGATTTCCACCTCGGCTCGCTTCAACAGCGTCCACGTGGCGATCGCCTGCTGGCAATGGCCGAGCTATTTCGACCCGGCCGGGCACATGGCCGGCATTCGCTTGAAAACCGCTGAGTGGCGTCGTCCGCCACCGAGCTGCAGCCCGTTTGAAGCCAAGGCATCCGGGCATTATCAGATCGCCACGCTGAGCAAGCACGATGCTGAAAATAACGGTTTCCACGACGCCTTGATGCTCGACTGGCGCGGCAACGTTGCCGAAGCCACCAGCGCCAACGTGTTCTTCGTCAAAGGTCGGACGTTGCACACCCCGGTGCCGGATTGTTTCCTCAACGGCATTACTCGTCAGACCGTCATCGAACTGGCCAAGGCGCTGGATTACCAGGTGGTCGAGCGAACCATTGTTCCTACGGAGCTTGGCGACTTCGACGAGTGTTTTCTCACCGGGACCGCTGCCGAAATCACACCTGTGCAGCGCATCGATGAACATCGCTATCGACCGGGCAACGCCTGCCGCGAATTCATTGCCGCCTACACCTCAACCGTCAACGCCTGATAAACAGCCAGGAATCTCACCATGTCAGATCAAGGGATTGTCGCGTCTAAACCTTACGTTTCACTGGGCCACCGCCATGAAGAATTGTCGGCGCGAGGCTGGACGGTGTTGACGCCGGACGAGTTCGCCGACGACGTGCTCGGCACGCTGCAGGAATTCGGCCCGGTCATTCCGCAATTCAACGGGCAGACCGCGTTCGCCATCACCCGCAAGCCGGGGTACGAAGACTTGCCGTATTCCCAGAGCATGAACGGTATCGGCCCACACACCGAAGCGCCGGTTTACGGACCGCCGCCGCGCTACCTGGCGTTGCATTGTCATCAACAGGCCACGTGTGGTGGCGGGCATACAGGGCTGGTGGACGGTTATGAATTGCTGGCGTTCCTTGAACGCACCGATCCCGAGCTGCGTGAATGGATCGACGACACGCCTGTGGAGTTCGTCGCCACCGCCAAACCCGGTGAAGCCGCGCAACGCCGGGTCAAGGAATACATCCTGACGCCTACAGAGGACGGGGATATTTTCCGCTTCAGCTACAACCAGTTTCACTACGGCGATGTGAATCCTTCCAAGGAAGCGCTGCTGCACTCGCAAGTCGCCAACAGCTCGTCGCCACTGGCCAGGTTTGCAGTCCTGGGCGAAGCATATTTCGTTGAACACAACACACCGGTGCTGATTCCCGACGGATGCCTGCTGATTTGGGACAACTGGCGAATGATCCACGCCCGCAGCCGATACACTGACCCGACGCGAAACCTGACCCGCTACTGGCTGGCCTGATTCATCCGTCGCCCTTAATTCTATTGGCGTACCCGTCATCGGGTACGCGTCCTACAGGTGTCGCGTCATGCAAACAGCAATCGAGATCGCCAAGGTCGATCATCAACTGGTCGTGCGGCTCAATCAGGCCTGGACCAAACGGGCCACGGTCTGCGCCCCGGACAAGGCCGAGGCCAGCGAAGCGTTCGATCCGGCACGTCCGGATTACCCGGAGTGCATGGTGCCGTTTTTCCATCATCCGAAATTCCAGGCCTTGAGTGATGAACTCAAAAGCACCGTGGTGACCTGGGGCTGGATCGGCTACAACCTGCGCACGGTGACCGCCGAAGAACACGTGGTGAACCCGGCGCTGAGCGTCATCGCCAATCAATACCTGGGCAAGGACGACTGGCATTTTCGCGAGGCCATGCAACAGACGTTGATCGACGAGCACTACCACACGCTCATGCACCTGCGGGCCATCGAACGGACCAAGCTGGAGCGAGCGCTCGATCAGGATCTGGATTTGCCGCCGTCGGTCACCTACCTGCGGCTGATCGCCCTGCGCGAAGAACTGCCGGAGCAGTGGCAGCGCGACCTGGCGGCGATCACCTTTGCGGTGGTGGCCGAGATCAGCGTCAACGCCTATCTGGATTTGCTGGCCGACGACCAGAGCATTCAACCGCAAAACCGCCGCGTGGCCGAACTGCATAACCGCGACGAATATGCCCACAGCAAAATTCTCGCCGAAGTGGCGAAGGTCATGTACGCGAACATGCAGCCGACCCAACGGGCGTTTTTCGCTCGTACGTTGTCGGTGGCGCTGAGTGCTTTTGTCGCCCAGGACTACTCGATGTGGGAGGCGATTCTCACGCAGCTGGGGGTCGAGGATGCCGCGCTGATCATCGCCGACACCCGGGAGAGCAACAAGAACGCCACGATCATGCGGGACTACAGTGGCCTGCATCGTCTGGCCCAGGATCTGGGCATCAGCGACGAAATCGATTTCGACTTCCGTCCGACCCTCAACGCCACCGCAGCGGCCTGAACCAGGAGGTGCATATGTCCGTTCCTGTGTACGAAGTGTTCGCGATCCGTGTCGGCGCCAATGCCCAGCGCACCGCCCGGGAAAACTTTCTCTACGACGCCTGCTGCGGTGATCCGAATGCGTCGATGCCGTTGGATTATTACTTCTGGGTCATTCGTAACGAGCAGCAGGTGATCGTGGTCGACACCTGTTTTCAACCGGCCACGGCAGACCGGCGCAACCGTCAGATGTATCGCCTGCCGGAAGAATCCCTACGCCAACTGGATATTGATCCGGCACAGGTCGACAACCTGATCCTCACCCATTTGCACTGGGATCACGCCGGCAATCTGGGGCTTTTTCCGAAGGCCACGGTGCATCTGCAAGAAGCGGAACTGCGCTTCTGCACCGGGCCGAAAATGGCCCATCACACGGTTAACAAAACCTACGAGGTCGACGACGTGATGTCGGCGCTTCCACCGCTGTTTGAAGGCCGGATGCGTTTGCACACCGGCACGGTCGAGGTGATTCCCGGTGTAACGTTGCACCCGGTGGGCGGGCATACACCGGGTAGCCAGGTCGTGCGGGTGAACACCGAGCGCGGGTGGATTGTTCTGGCCTCGGATGCCGCGCACTTGTGGGCCAACATCCGTCAGCGCAGTCCGTTTCCGATTCTGGATGATCTGGCGCAGACGCTTGAGGCGTTCAGTTTGATCGATAGCCTGGCCGACGGCGAAGACCATGTCATTCCCGGCCATGACCCGCTGATAGCCGAGCGCTTCCCGCATTGGAATGACGATCCGCACATCATTTGCCTGCACCAAAGCCCGATCTGAACCCAACACTGAACCCTTGTAGCAGCTGCCGAGCCTGCGAGGCTGCGTTCGGCTGCGAAGCAGTCGTCAATCCTGCCACTTCGGTCTACCTGAAACACCGCGTTGGATGGTTTTACGACTGCTTCGCAGCCGAACGCAGCCTCGCAGGCTCGGCAGCTGCTACAAGGGCGTGTTCAGCCTTGGGTTTTGAGGAGTTGGCCGAGGGTCGCCAGCGCTTCATCTATCCGGGGTGAATACGGCGCACCGCAACCAATGCGCACAAAGTGATTGAAACGCTGGGCGTTGGAAAAGATATCCCCAGGCGCAATCTGGATGCCGGCCTTCAACGCCTCATGGAAAAACGCCATGGACGAATGCTGGCGCGGCAGTTCCACCCATAACAACGTACCGCCCCGAGGGGAGGTCACGCAGGTGCCGGCGGGAAAGTAGCGAATGATCGCCGCGCTCATTTGCTGGCGTTGGTGAGTCAGGATTTTCCTCAAGCGGCGTAGGTAACGTTCGTAGGACGGTGTCTTCATGAACGCACTGACCGCCAGTTGCGACAACGCCTCACATCCCCGGGACTGAGTGTGTTTGAGCATTTCCACGCGGTCGTGCCATTTCCCCGCGCTGATCCAGCCCAGGCGTATGCCCGGTGCCAGGGTTTTGTTCAGGGATGCGCAATAGATCACGTTGTCGGTGCGGTCCCAGTGCTTGAGCGTGGACAGCGGCTGCTCGGTATCCACCAGATCGCCATAGGTGTCGTCTTCGATCAGCACCGTGGCGTGCTCGGCGCACAGCTGCACCAGCCGCGCCTTGTTGGCGTCGGGCATGATGCTGCCCAGCGGATTTTGCAGGTTGGGAATGACGATCAGCGCCTGAATCCGTTCAGGACCTTTTAGCAATTGTTCGAGGGCGAACAGATTGATTCCGGCGTGCGAAGTCGCTTGGACCTCCAGCACCCGCAAATTCAGGCTTTCAAGAATTTGCAGCAAACCGTAAAAGGTCGGCGACTCCACGGCCACGGTGTCGCCGGGCTGGGTGACCGCGCGCAAGGCCAGGTTGATCGCTTCGGTCGCGCCGTTGGTGATCACAATCTTTTCCGCTGGCAGGTTGGACTTTGCGGTCAGCGCCCGTCGCGCAAGAATACTGCGCAATGTGCTGTTGCCGCAGGTGGAACCCGCCGCGCCGAGCAAGTGCGGATCGTGACGCAGCGCCTTGATCATATGATCTTGCAGGACCTTCAACGGATAGAGTTCCGACGCGCAGAAGGCACTGGCGAAATTGACCTTGATCGTCGCACGCTGACTGGCCTTGAGGACCGATGACACCTGCTCGTGAATGCCGATGTAGACGCCGGTGTCCAGCGGCGGGGGAGGCGCGATCGGGACGGGTTTGCGCAACGTATCGGGCTGGCGAATGTAGTTGCCGGAGCGCGGCCGGGCTTCCAGGACTCCACAGTCCTCGAGTTCCCGGCAAACCTGCACTGCGGTCGACAGGCTGACGGCGTGTTTTTCCATCATCAGCCGAATGGAGGGAAATCGTTCACCGGTTTTCAAGGTGCCGCTGCGGATCGCGTCGAGGTAGTGGTTGGCTAACTGACGATAAAGGGGAGTTGTGTTCATGATGACCTCAGCAATCGCACCACTGAAGTCTTGGGCTGGAAAGTGAGTTGACGCTCCCTGCAGGCGGACCCGTGGTGCTGAAGGGTTAAGGAAAAGTGTTTTTCTGGCGCCGAATCACCGTGGCATGAGTGCCTTTGGGCATTGATTGCCGAACGGGGTGGCACTTTGCAACTGTCTCGGTGTGGGCGACGACGACAGGAAGGGAAATGGTGGGTTTTATAAAATCGCGGGCAATAAAAAGCCCCGCTCTAGGGCGGGGCTCTTGGGTCAGTGGCGCTCGAAGCGCTGCTGATGGATCGTGTTACTGCGCGGCGATGCTGTAGCCATCGAACGCGGTTTGCTGCTGAAGCGCGGTGATGATGTTCTTGCGGTTGACCGCTTGTTCGGCCCCGGCATTGTCCAGGAACGTCTCGCTTTCCAGCTCCGCTTCTTCGCCTTCGCCGACGAAGGTGAAGCCCAGGAACTCCAGTGCTTCACGGTCAACGTTCAGTCGCGAACGCGGGGTGCGCAGCGGCAGCGTCACGCTGATACCGTCTTTGCTGATGGTGAACACTTCGACATCTTTCTTGGCGCGAGCAGCCTTGCTTTTGCCACTGCTTGGGTTGCTGATGGCTTGGTGGGTCTGGTTCAGCACTTTCAGTGCGAGGCCATAGACCAATTCCTGAAATGCCGGGTCGTCCTTGAAGCTGGAGAGAATCCGGCTGATCGGGAATTTGCTGCTCAAGTCTTCCAGGGCAGCAATGTCGGCAGCCTCGGCGTCCTTGAGCTGCTTGAGTTCGCCCATCAATTGGTAGGCTTTATCGTCGTCGAAGCTGTCGTGAGCGTGGCGAATCGCGGCGCGCAGCTCGCGGATCTGGTCGCTTTCCCGGGTGGACTGGAAAGCGTCCAGGACCATCTCGCTGATGGTCTTGGCCTGGGGCACGTGCTGTGAAAGATTGATGGAGTTTTCGTATTCCGCTTTGGACGACAAGGTGACTACGGATTCAGCGGTATTGGAATCGGACATTGAAATTTCACTACTTCTTTTAACTTGGGTTGAGGCGAGAAAGCTCTGGGCCTTTTCAGGCCGCCTAATCTATTGGACCGAGGCGGCGTTGTCACGGATGAACAGGCGGCTGGTCATCATTTTTGGCACAGAGGCTTTTAACCGGCGGCTATCTGGGGGCGTTTTGCCTGAAGTGCCAGCAGCAGCCGATAAAACGTCAACGCCCGACCGCTGATCAGTCCACAGACAAAACCGGACGCCGATGCCTTGAGCAGCAGCATCTCAAGGGTCGTGGCCATTTCCGGGTGAACGTCATCCTGGTAGCCGAAGTAATAGTTCACCGCAAAAAACAGCAGGTAGAGCACCAGGGTTTTTGCTGTGCCCGGCACGATCAGGCCGGTTTGTGGATCATCCAGCTCAATGCCCTTGCGTGGGAAAATCAGCAGCGCCGCGAGGCTGCCCAGGATGACGGCGGCCAACCAGCAACTGACCGATAGCTGCGGATTCAGCGTCAGGTTCAGCGAAAACAGGGACCAGCCCAGCAATATCGGCGCTGTGACGAGCAATGAAGTTTTGCTTTCACGGGTCGGGGACAGGGCTTTGACGCCGTAGTAGCACAGCAGCAGAAATATCGTGTAAACCCACAATGGGGTGTTTTGCAGGGTGTTGAGCATCGTGCAGCGTCCTTGCCGAAAATGGTGTCAGGATATTAGCCGTTGCTGTGGTCCAGGCAGTCGACTATTTCCCCAGCGAATTCAGATTCATCGACCGCACCGCCAATTGCTCGGCCGTTTGCTGATCCACCGCCAACGAAAAGCGGAAGGTCGCGCCACGTCCGGGAACGTCAATCAGCTGGATCTCGCGGCCATGCAATTGCAGGATCCGGTGCACGATCCGCAATCCCAGTCCGCCATCACGTCGTGCGCCGCCAATGTTGAACGGGCGCAGGAACAGACCTTCGCGCAATTCGGCAGCAATGCCGGGGCCGGTGTCGCTGACGGTCACTTCGATAAAAGGTCCTTGAGGGCGCAGGCTGAGCTCGATTTCTCCCCCTTGGGGGGTATGGCGCAGGGCGTTGTCGAACAGGTTGGTGAGCACCCGCTCGATCAATCCAAGGTCGGCGCAGGCTGCTGAAACATTGGGTGCGAAGGTGGCCTTCAGTTCGACCTGACGCGCCTCGGCCGTCAGTTCGAACTTCTGGAAAATGTCCTGCACCAGATCGGTCAGCGAGAAACGCTCCAGCACCGGTTGCACGAAACCATGTTCCAGGCGCACCAGCTCCAGCAATGATTGCGCCAGTCCACCGACCTTGCGGCTTTGATCCAGCGCGATGCCCAGGTATCGGCGGCGGTCGGCGGGTGACAGCGTGGCGTCTTTCAACGACAAGGTTTCCAGGTAACCGTGCAGCGAGGCGAGCGGCGTGCGCAGGTCGTGGGAGATGTTGGCCACCAGTTCGCGGCGTTCCTGATCCTGGCGGGTCAACGAACGCCATTGCTCGCCGAGGCGTGCCTGCATCTGCCGGAAGGTGGCGTCGAGTATGGCAATTTCATCGTGGCTGGCGGCTTTTTCCGCCGGGACGGATGCCGGCGGCGTTACCGGAGCACCATCAATGTCGAACTGGCTGACGGTTTCGGTCAAACGGCGCAAAGGTCGGGTGATGAGGGCGAATGCGGTGAGACCGGCAATCAGGCACAGCAACGCCACCAACCCGATGGACAACAGCGCGGTGTTCAGGGCGGCGCTGGTGGCGCCGCGTTCGGCGAAGCGGTCGTGCTCTTCGCTCAGCAGCACCACATAGAGATAACCCACCGGTTTTCCATTGACCTGCAAGGGCGCGGCGCTGAACACTTTGCGGCCATCGACGCTGCGCGGATCGTCGCCGAGAACCGGCAGGGCATCGCCCTTGAGCAGGCGCTGGATCGGCGCCAGATCGACCCGCTCCCGGCGTATCCGACCCTCGGGCGCAGCACTGCCGACAATCCGGCCCTCGGGGTCGAGCAGATAGACCTCGACACTGGGATTGACCAGCATCAGTTGGCTGAACAGGTCGCGCACGGCGTCGGGCATCAGGCCTTTGGTGTCCATCAGCACGGTGTCATGGGCGATGTGCTGGGCCAGATCCCGCGATAACCCTTGCACCACTTCCAGCTCATGCATTTTATTGGATTGCACCTGCATCCAGGCCGACGTGCCGCAGCACACCAGCAGCAACACGGCGAACACCAGGGACAGGCGCTGAGTCAGGGTCAGTCTCACTGCTGCTCCTCCCTGGCCGCGAATTTGTAGCCTCGTCCCCACACCGTGAGGATGCGCACCGGTTGAGCCGGATCGGCTTCGATCTTTGCCCGCAAGCGGTTGATGTGAGTGTTGACGGTGTGCTCGTAGCCTTCATGGCTGTAGCCCCAGACGGCGTTGAGCAGGTCCATGCGCGAGAACACTTTGCCGGGCTGACGGGCGAAGAAATACAACAGGTCGAACTCCCGTGGCGTGAGGTCGAGGCGGCGACCGTCAAGGGACACATCGCGCGTGATCGGGTCGATGGCGAGGCCGTCCGTGATCAGGCTGCCGGCGTCCATCTTCAGGTTGCGGGCCATGGCGTCGACCCGTCGCAACAGCGCTTTGACCCGGGCCACTAGTTCGAGCATCGAAAAGGGTTTGGCCAGGTAATCGTCGGCGCCGAGTTCGAGCCCGAGAATCCGGTGCACTTCGCTGGAGCGTGCACTGGTAATGATGATCGGTGTGTAGCGGGCCATGGCGCGGGCGCGGCGGCAAATTTCCAGGCCGTCGACACCGGGCAGCATCAGGTCGAGGATCAGTGCGTCCCAGCTTCCTTGCTGCAGCAGGCGCATGCCTTCATCGCCATCGGCGCAGTGCACCACCTCGAACTGCTCATCACGTAGATGCAGGCAGATAAGGTCGGCGATATGCAGGTCGTCCTCGACCACGAGGACGCGTTTGGTCTGTTCCATCAAGCTCAATCCTTCGGCGCAATGAGCGCATTGTGCGGGTTTTCCGGGGCCTGAGTTATCACGAATTGTTTAACTTCTCGTGAGGATTTGGCGATCAACCCAAGCCTAGGCTGTGTTCCATGACAGGTACCTGGAATTTTCGGAGACGACCATGTTTTCACGGCGACAGTTTCTCGTAGCAAGCGGCGGGCTAGGCGCTGCAGCCCTGGTCATCGGTGTATTGCCAAAATTTGCCGCCAGTACTGCACTGGTCAGTGATGCCAGCGCGGCGGAGGTGTTCGAGGTGACTCACAGCGACAGCGAATGGCACGCGATGCTCAGCGCCGAGCAGTACGAAATCCTGCGCGAAGAGGGCACCGAACGGGCCTACAGCAGCCCGCTGAACAACGAGCACCGTGACGGTACGTTTGCCTGTGCCGGTTGCGACCTGCCGCTGTTTTCTTCCGCGACCAAGTTCGACAGCCGCACCGGGTGGCCGAGCTTCTGGGCACCGCTGGACAAGGCTGTGGCCACTCGTCAGGACCGCTCCTTCGGAGTGCTGCGCGAAGAAGTCCACTGTCGGCGTTGTGGCGGTCATCTGGGCCACGTCTTCGACGATGGGCCCAAACCCACCGGTCTGCGTTACTGCATGAATGGCCTGGCGATGACTTTTGTGCCGAAGACGGCTTGATCCGCGGGTACTCCCTTTCACTCATTTTTGCAGGTCGACGTTATGTGGCTTCTGGTCCTCGCTTATCTCGGTGGTGTGCTGACGATTGTCAGCCCGTGCATCCTGCCGGTGCTGCCCTTTGTCTTTGCTCGCACCGGACAGCCATTTATGAAGAGCGGGTTGCCGCTATTGGCGGGCATGGCGCTGACTTTCGCGCTCGTCGCCTCGCTGGCAGCGGTGGGCGGCGGTTGGGTGGTGCAAGTCAATCAGTACGGTCGCTGGCTCGCGTTGCTGTTCGTTGCACTGGTCGGGCTGACGCTGTTGCTGCCTCAATTGGCCGAGCGTCTGACCCGCCCACTGGTGGCGGCCGGCAGCCGGTTGTCGGAAGCCGCGGGCGTCGATGCCCGGCCGCGTCCCGGCGCTTCGTTCCTGATCGGTGTCGCCACGGGCCTGCTCTGGGCTCCGTGTGCCGGGCCGATTCTGGGGCTGTTGCTGACCGGAGCCGCGTTGCAAGGGGCAAGCATCGCAACCACCTTGTTGTTGCTGGCCTACGCCGCGGGTGCCGCAACTTCCCTCGCCGTGGCGCTGCTGCTGGGCGGTAAAGTCTTCGCGGCGATGAAGCGTTCCATCGGCGCTGGCGAGTGGCTGCGTCGAGGCCTGGGCGCCGCGATGCTGGCCGGTGTCGCGGCGATCGCCCTGGGGCTCGACACCGGGATTCTGGCGCGGGTTTCGACGGCGTCCACCGGCGGTATCGAGCAGGCTTTAGTGGGACGGCTGGCCGGCCAATCACCGAACGTTAGCGGGGCGATGATGGCGCAGGTTCCGGCCTCGGGAAGTGCAATGAAAGCGGCTGACAAAACGCCGGGCGCACTGCCGATTGAAGGCAACCTTCCACCGCTGGATGGCGCGGTGCAATGGCTCAACTCGCCACCCCTCACAGCGCAGGCCTTGAAAGGCAAAGTCGTGCTGGTGGATTTCTGGACTTACTCCTGCATCAACTGCCTGCGCACGCTGCCGTATGTGAAGGCCTGGGCCGAGAAGTACCGCGATCAGGGATTGGTGGTGATTGGCGTGCATGCGCCCGAGTTTGCTTTCGAACGAGACGTAGGCAATGTCACCAAAGCCATGAAGGACCTGGGCATCAACTACCCGGTGGCCATCGATAATGACTTCAAGGTCTGGCGAGCTTTCAACAACCAATACTGGCCGGCCCACTATTTTGCCGACGTTCAGGGTCGCATCCGTTATCACCACTTTGGCGAGGGCGAGTACGCCGAATCGGAGCGGGTGATCCAGCAACTGCTGCGCGAAGCGGGTGCCGCGAAGGTCGCGGACGGCCTGATCAATGCCAGTGCCGAAGGTGTTCAACTGGCCCCGGACATGAACGAAGTGCAATCGCCGGAAACTTATGTCGGCTACCAGCGTGCCGAGCATTTCGTGCCTGAAACCAGCCTGGTGCCGGACAAGGTGTCGGCCTATAGCGCTCCATCGCAATTGGCACTCAACGACTGGAGCCTGGACGGTCAATGGAATGTCGGCTCGGAGCGGGCGACTTCAAGCGCGCCGGCCAGTCGCATCGTCTACCGCTTCCATGCCCGCGATCTGCATCTGGTGCTGGGGCCTGGCGCTGACGGTAAACCGGTGCGCTTTAACGTGTTGATCGACGGAAAAGCCCCCGACGATGCCCACGGTACCGACGTGGCGCCCGACGGCAGCGGCAGCGTGACTGAACAACGTTTGTACCAATTAGTGCGCCAGACCGATGGCGTGACGGATCGGACCTTCAGCATCGAGTTTCTCGATCCCGGAGTGTCAGCGTATGCGTTTACGTTCGGTTGATCGTCATTCTATTTATTCAGGAATCAGCCTCATGAAAACCCTATTCACCTGGCGCCGCACCCTGTTGGGCTTGGCCGCTGCCGGCGTCATCGGCCAATGCCTGGCGTTCTCTTTCGGTGCGTCGGAAGACGCGGTCATCATTCCTCCCCCCACCCTCGACGAAACCACCCAGGCCCACAGCGAAACCGCAGTGTTTGCCGGCGGTTGCTTCTGGGGCGTCCAAGGCGTGTTCCAACATGTCAAAGGGGTGAAAAAAGCGGTCTCCGGTTACGCCGGCGGTGCAGCCAACACTGCTCAGTACGAGCGGGTCAGCAATGGCGATACCGGTCATGCGGAATCCGTCGAAGTTACCTTCGACCCCCGTCAGGTCAGCTACGGCAGCTTGCTGCAAATCTACTTCTCGGTGGCTCATAACCCTACCGAACTCAACCGTCAGGGACCTGACAGCGGCACTCAATATCGCTCAGCGCTTTTCCCGGAAAATAGCGATCAGCAACGTATCGCCCAGGCCTACATCGCCCAGCTGGACGCTGCCCGTTCGTTCAACAAACCCATTGTCACCAAGCTGGAGACCTACAACGGTTTCTACCCGGCCGAGGAGGAGCATCAGGACTTTCTGACCGAGCACCCGACCTATCCCTACATTGTGATCAACGATCTACCGAAGGTCGCGCAGTTGAAGCAGCTGTACCCGGATCGGTATCAGGAGAAACCGGTATTGGTGAAGGCGGGGATGTGAGAAGTGAAGGGCATAGCCCTTACCCTGATATCACATTCTTGCCCGCGATCTTCGACCGATACAGCGCCTGATCGGCCCTGGCCAGCAACCCGGTCTGTTGTTCTTCGTCAAAGCGCTGAACCACGCCAAAACTCATGGTCACTTGGAAGTCCCCCACTGGCAGCAGGCTTGCGAGGCCATGGCGGATACGTTCGGCGAGGGCCCGGGCATCGGCGAGTGGTGTATTGGGTAGGATCAGGATGAACTCGTCGCCACCCCAACGCGCGAGCAGATCGCCCTCGCGTACGCAGTGCTTCACGCTATCGATCACCTGCACCAATGCCGCATCGCCCAGCGCGTGGCCATAGTGATCGTTGATGTTCTTGAAGTCGTCGATGTCCATCGCAATCAGCGACAGCGGTTGTCGAAAACGCTGGGCGCGCTCGCATTCCTGGGGCAGGGCTTTTTCCAGAAGATAGCGATTGGCGATTGAGGTCAGTGTGTCGGTTTCCGCCAGTTTGCGGTTTTCTTCGAGTTGGATTTGCAGTTGCTGATTGACGCGAGACAACTCTCGGGTGCGATCTTCAACGATCGCTTCAAGGGATTGGTTGCGCCGTTCAAGCGCTTCGTACAGGCGTTTCTTGTCTTCGATGCTGCGGTGCGCGCCGACCATCCGCGCCACCGAGCCGTCGGCATTGCGTGCCAGTACGTAGCCACGGTCTTCGATCCAGGTGTAGCTGCCATCCTGCATGCGGCAGCGATACTCGGCCTGATAGCCGGGGGCGCGCTGATTCAGGTAGTCATCGAACAGCGTCATGACCTGCTGGTAATCGTCGGGATGGATCACGTTTTCCCAGGTCAACACGTTGTTATCCAGGGAATGAGGCGGGTAGCCGAGCATCTCGTACCACCCGGGGTTGCGATAGACGAACCCGGTATTGGCGTTCCAGTCCCAGATGCCGTCGCTGACCAGCTCCAGAATGGTGTGCAGCATGTCTTCGTTCAAATCCTGCAGATTGAACTTCAACGGCTCGATATTCGACGCCTCACCCATCTCCGCACTCCTTGCCGCCCTGATGTCTAAGTGACCCGCCTGTCGAGGAGATTAGTCGATGGCGTATTGAGCCGGCTAGTGCTTGCCCCATCTCTGCAAGGCAAAGTCGACGAAACTACGCAGTTTTGGCAAACGGTAGCGATCCTGGGCATACATCAGGTTCATCGGCCGGCTCGGTGGCAGGTAATTCTGCATCAATGCCACCAGTTTTCCGTCCTTGAGATCCTGCTCCATCAACGCATCAGGCAACACCACGATGCCCATACCGGTTCGCGCCGCTTGATGCAGTCCTGCCGAACTGTTGATCAACATCGGTCCATTGACTGCTACCGCCACTTCGCCCTCGGGACCGGTCAGGCGCCAGTGTTTTTCCACCGACTGCCAGTCATCCCCGGCCGGATAGGCAAAGGATAGACAGTCGTGGTGTTGCAGATCATCAGGTTTCTGCGGTGTGCCTTTGCGCGCCAGGTACTCCGGTGATGCACACATGGTCAGGCTGTAGTCGAGGAGTGGACGGGCGATCAGGTGGGCCTCCTCGGTATTGCCCAGGCGAAACGCTACGTCGAAACCGTTTTCGAGCAGGTCCGGACGGCGATTGGTGAGGACCACATCCAATTTGACGCGTGGACACAGTAGGGCGAATTCACTCAGGGCGGGTGCCAGTTTTTCGGTGCCGAACGTCAGCGGTGCGGTGATGCGCAAGGTGCCGCTCGGTTCATCGAGGGCCTGCTCGGCCAACCGTTCGGAATCGGCCACCAGCCCCAGCACTTCGAGGCAACGCTGGTAATAAGCAGTGCCGAATTCCGTTAACCGCTGGCGTCGCGTCGTACGGTTGAGCAGGCGCACACCCAGGCGTTGCTCCAACGCCCGTAGGTGATTGCCGACCATAGTGGTGGACATTTCGCACTGCAACGCGGCAGCGGTCATGCTGCCGGTTTCCACCACTTTGACGTAAACGGTCATTGCCTGGAACAAATCCATTATCAAGCTCAGCTTTAAAATGATTGAAGTGTTGCAGCGTTTATCTAGCTCAGGTGGCTAACCATACTGCAAAAACACCGACCATTGATGGAGCTTGATGTCATGACCGCCGCCTGCCTGATGACCACTTACCAACCCTTGGCCTTGAGTTTCAGCAAGGGACTGGGCACACGCCTGTGGGATCAGGCCGGTCGTGAATACCTGGACGCGGTGGCGGGCGTGGCAGTGACCAACGTCGGTCACTCCCATCCGAAAATAGTCTCGGCCATCAGTGAACAGGCCGGGTTGCTGTTGCACACTTCCAACCTCTACAGCATCGACTGGCAACAGCGACTGGCGCAGAAACTGACGCAATTGGCAGGCATGGAGCGAGCGTTCTTCAACAACTCCGGTGCCGAAGCCAACGAGACGGCGCTGAAACTCGCTCGGTTGTATGGCTGGCAAAAAGGCATCGAACAACCGCTGGTGGTGGTCATGGAGAACGCCTTTCACGGCCGTACCCTGGGCACCTTGTCCGCCAGTGATGGCCCGGCCGTGCGCCTGGGCTTCAACGAGTTACCGGGGGACTTCGTCAAAGTGCCATTCGGTGATCTCAAGGCGCTGGACAAGGTGCAGCAAGCCCACGGCCCGCGCATCGTGGCGATCCTGATGGAACCGATTCAGGGTGAAAGCGGTGTCCAAATGGCCCCTCCCGGTTACCTGAAAGCCATTCGCGAACTCTGCACTCGGCGCTCGTGGTTGCTGATGCTCGACGAAATCCAGACCGGCATCGGCCGCACCGGCCAGTGGTTTGCCTTTCAGCACGAAGGCATCGTTCCGGACGTCATGACCTTGGCCAAAGGCCTGGGCAACGGCATTCCCATCGGCGCCTGCCTGGCCCGGGGCAAAGCCGCCGACCTCTTCACCCCCGGCAGTCACGGCAGCACCTTCGGCGGCAATCCACTGGCTTGCCGGGTCGGTTGCACCGTGCTGGAGATCATCGAAGAACAAGGGCTACTGGAAAACGCCAAGCTTCAGGGCGAGCGTTTGCTGGCCAGATTACGCATTGAATTGGCGGACGACCCGAACGTATTGGCGATCCGTGGACAGGGGTTAATGATCGGCATCGAACTCAAACAGCCGATTCGCGACCTGACCCTCATCGCCGCGCGGGATCACGGCTTGCTGATCAACGTGACACGGGGCAAAACCATTCGCTTGCTGCCGCCGCTGACGATTGATGAGCGGGAAGTGGAGATGATTGTCAGAGGGGTGTGTCGGGCACTGAAAGTCGCCTGACATCCCTAGACATCACGCAAACCTTTCGTAGGAGCTGCCGAAGGCTGCGATCTTTTGATCTTGATTTTGGCCGGAACTGAAATCGCTGAAGATCAAAAGATCGCAGCCTGCGGCAGCTCCTACAGGATTGGCGTTTCCGTCAGTGTAATTGGCTTGCCAGGGCTGGTTGTTCCTGTCCGCAAAGTAGCGATCGACTTGAGCAAGCGTTTCGCATTGGCTTTCGAACTTAAAAGGTAAGCGGTTTCATCACTTGCTTTGGGGGTGGCCGCAGAGCCTTTTCCAAAGTGATCGCTATCTGATTGTTGGACGGTTCGCATCGTGTTCTCCTCATCGAGCGGCACTCAGTATCCCTCGACTTCCCAAAAGACGTTTCCGTGATCGATGTAATCCCGATCCGATTAACACGCCATCCCCAGCGCTCAAATGCGCCAGGTGCGGGGTGGAGAATGGATAAAATCATTCATTTTCGCTCGGCTCACGAGTTGCCGTTTCGAACCGCTGAACCCATCGAACAGACGCTGATGCGCGGCAAACCCACTGGACTCTTCGCGCGTACGATAGCTGCCGGCCCAGTCGAGCAATGCAATCAACAACTCGTCATGCGCATCCCGCTGCGCCTCTCTTTGGCGAATATTGGCGACACATTCTTCATCATCAAGACACAGCCAGATCAGTGCTGTCGCCCGGGACAAGAGTTCGTTGATGATCCAGCCGTAAACGCCTTCGATCACCCAGCGCTCTTCACTGGCCACCACCCGTGCCATGCCCAACGCCTCGGCACGGGGGCGGGCGATGCTGTGTTCGTCGGACAACCAGTGAATCGAATCGAGATCGACCCACGGCACTTGCAGGTGCTCGGCCATTCGTTCGGCCAGCCAGCTTTTGCCAGAACCGGAGTTGCCGATGATCAGGGTTCGGGTGAAGTTCATGAGCGACACCGATCATGTAAGGGAGCCGTAATCCGAACAGAACGTGTGAACGATCAGCCTTCAGCCTTCAGCCTTCAGTCGTCATTCTCAGGTGCAACCATCCGCGTCTTCGGCGAACCGTCCGAGTTGTGCTGATAGATCTCCTGCGGCTGTCCTTTTTCATTAAAGAACACCTGCCCGATCCCTGCCGAATTCCACAACCGTTCCCCCGCTTCAGCATGTTCCGGGACATGCGGAACAATGCGCATGCGTCGGCGTTTGGTCAGCCAATTCAGTGGCGAGCGGGGCGAGTAGAGCCAGCGGTTGAGGCGATCGAACCACTCGAGCAGCGCCGGCGGGAACTCGTTTTTGATGCCGCTGCTGGTGATCTGCCAGATGCGCGGGCCGGCCTTGCGGTGTCGGATCAGTACTTCGTAGACGAAGGAATAATGCACATCGCCCGACAGCACCACGTAGTTACCGGGCGTGCGCGAGTGTCGGAAAATGTTCAGGATCACCTGGGCCGCGCCGCGATGGGCCATCCAGTTTTCGGCGTCCACCAGCAGGGGATAACCGCACCAACTGAAAACGCGCTGCACGGTTTCGATCAGTTTGACGCCGAAGATCGGAGCCGGCGAAACGATGATGGCCGAAGGGTGATCGAGCAGTTCCTGTTGCAGTTCGCTGAGGGCTTCCCAGTCCAGCAAACCCGAGGGCTGCTTGAGGTTCATCTCGCTGCGCCAGCGTCGGGTGCGGGTGTCGAGCACGACGATGGCCGGGCTCGTGGGCAGCACGTAATGCCAGTTCTGAAATCTCAGCAGTTCGTCAATCAACCCATCCTGAATGTCACTGTCGAGGTAGTGGTCATGCCCGGTCGCGCTCAATCCACCGGCCTTCTTCAGCACAGCGCCGAACGCATCCGGGTTGTTGCCCCAGCCCTGGCACAGCATATAAGCAATCAGCGCGTTGCCGATGATGCGCCTGGAGAACGGATGGCCGTAGGCCGTTTCCTCCCATTGCGCGGAAAGATTCCAGTCATCGGTAATATCGTGGTCGTCAAAAATCATCAGGCACGGCAGGTGAGCGAGTGCTCGGGCGACGCCTCCAAGGCCGGCCTTGAAGCCATCGATGCGCGTCTGCTCAAGCGCATAACGCTCACGTCTTGCAGGCGTCAGTGCCGGTGGTTGCGGGGCGATCAATGTCCAAGGTGTTGGCGACCAGACCAGCAGGTACATGGCCATGACTTCGGCGAACGTCACCAGATGGTTGTCGGCACTGCTGCTGGTGAAAATCGGCTTACGCGCCCCGCCGAAAAATCGCTCGCGCAGGGTTTCGTTGCTCTCCAGCGCCGGTAACAAATCCGCACGATGGTAGTAGCTGGCAGGGTGCTCGTAGAGTTTGGCGCTGTCGCTGACCACCGCGCCTTCGAGGTGCTCTTCGAACAGCCCCAAGCGCTTGATCAAGGCATGGATGGCTCGCAGCATCGGCCCTGCGACATCGTCGGCATAAACCTGATCGCCACTCATCATCAACAGCGCCGGACGTTTGTGTGCATCCGGCTCGGCCTCCAGCAAACGATCGACGCACAGCAAACCGTCCGGGGCCGGATGGTGAGGTTTGCGGCAGGAACCGTGCAGCAGATGATCGGCCCGTTTACGCAGGACGAAGTTTGGGCAACGGGCGTCGCCGTACAGCAAGTGCGGGGCCCAATCGGCGATGCCTGTGCCCGCGTCGTCAATCAGCAGGTCGTATTCGATTAACGTGTCGCAGGGCAGGGCGGCGTCCAGCGACACATCGATCAAATGAACAAAGGCCTGGGTGCCCACCGCAATGACCGTGCACTGACTCGCGTCGAGGTGGATGGCGTCGCGATCTTGCAGACGCAACGTCATCGTCAACGCCCGCGACCCCACCAGCCACATCACCAGCCGTGTGGGCTCCAGACGCCGCAACAGCGGCCCGACCAGGACAGGAGGCAGGGATTGATGATCGTCAGGCAGCGGCAAAGACATGGACATCCGGGTTTTTGGAACAGAGAAGCGCGGGATGATAACGCAGCTGAGGTCAATGAAATGCAAGTGGCTCGAATCTGACAGTCAAGGCAACAGCTCGCTGTCCGCCTTCATGACATCCGTCTCGCCATTGGCCACGAGCCAGCGAACCAGCTCTGTCACGGACACCGTGTGGCTACGCTCGATCCATCGCACCAGCGCCGGGCCATAGTGTTCCGTGTAGCGGCTGAGTACCAGATGGCGACAGTCCGCTGACAGGCGCAGGGTAATTTCCCGACAGTGCAGAGTGGCCGGGTCCTGCTGGATGACCCGTTGCTGCAGCATCAGGCTATTGCCTTCAGAAACCATCGGCCGGTGCTCCTGTGCATTGAGGTTTGGTTGTCTGCGCCGAGCCTTGTTTGCCATCGGCCACGTAGGCGGCACGATGCTCGGCGACCACGTTGCGTAACGCGCTGTAGTAGTCCGGCAGTTTTTGCAGGCTGTCGGTCAGCGGTAAGGCTTCTGCGCGGCCATCGACGAAGCCGCCGACCGTGCTGATAGTGGACAGCGTGTCCACGGTGTCGCTGTTGCTGCCAAACGGATCGACCACAAAACCGAGCACGCGGCCGACGGCGTCGCGGCTGTTGGACGTGCCGAGCAAAGGCAGTTCGACGATCGGACCGTTGCCGATGCCCCATACGCCAAACGTCTGGCCGAAGTCCGCGTCATGACGCGGGATGCCGGCCATGCCGGAGACGTCGATCAAGCCCACTACACCGACCGTAGTGTTGAGCACAAAGCGCCCCAGCGTATTGGCCGAGCGCATCGGGTTGCCTTGCAACAGGTCATTGATAAAGACCTTGGGCTCGCCGAAGTTCGCCACAAAGTTATGCACACCGGTCTGGAAAAAGTCCGGCGAGTAGCGATAGCCGCGAGCGACCGGCGCCATGGCGTAGTCATCGACCACCCGGTTAAACGCGAAGACCCCGCGATTGAACGGTTCCGCCGGGTCGTACACTGAATAGGCGATGTCGGCGCAACTCACATCGGTGGTGGACGGCGGCTGACTGCTGCAACCCGCCAGCCCTGCGGTCAGCACGGCAATCGAGGTGTTGCGGGTCAGCCAGGGAGCACATTTGAAAGGCAGCATGGACGCAAGTCTCGGGAGGAATTCGCCGAGATGCTGAGCCCCGCGCCTTGCGCAAAGATGTCTGGTTTATTGCGGCGCTGACGCTTTATTGCAGGATTGAAATATATGACGCGCTGCCGTGAATGGTTTTAGATGGCGGTTCCATTCGCCCCTTAAGTGACCTTCGGTGAACAGCCTTTTAATTGTGGACGACGACCTTGAAGTCCTCGATCTACTGAAAAAATTCTTCGTGCAGCACGGCTACAGCGTCGAGGTCGCCACCGACGGCGCGTCGCTGTGGGCGGCCATCGAGCGCCAGCCGCCAGACCTGATCATTCTTGACGTGATGTTGCCGGGGGACAGCGGGCTGATCCTGTGCCAGCAACTGCGGATTCGCTACGCCATGCCGGTGATTATGCTCACCGCCATGGGTGAACTCAGTGACCGGGTGGTCGGCCTGGAGCTGGGAGCCGATGATTACCTGACCAAACCCTTCGACGCCCGTGAACTGCTGGCCAGGGTGCGCGCTGTGTTGCGCCGCGTGGACGAGCGCCGTCCGGTATCGCAGGAACGGCCTCGTCCACTGATCGACTTCGCCGACTGGCACCTGGACGTCACTCGTCGTGAACTACGCTCGCCGGACAACGTGATGATTCCGCTGTCGGCCGGTGAGTTTGACTTGCTGCTGGTCTTCGTCGAACACCCGCAGCGCATTCTCACCCGCGAGCAATTGCTGGACCTGGCGCGCGGGCATTGTCACGAGGCGTTCGATCGCAGCATCGACGTTCAGGTCAGCCGCCTGCGGCGCAAACTCGAGTCCGACACCAAGCGCCCGGCGATGATTCGCACCGTGCGCAATGGCGGTTACCTGTTCACGCCCAGCGTGACGCGGCGATGAGCTGGTTGAAGCGGATTCGCCGGGATACGGTGGCGCGCTGGATCGCGTTGACGATCATCCTGGCCATGCTCATTTCATTGGCACTCAACGGGCTGTTTATCCAACTGGCCGGCGTCTGGGCGCGTCCGCCACTGACCGAAACCGGCCTGCTGGAAAAAGCCGCCGCCATCAGCCGCGTCATCGAGGCCGCGCCGGCGCCACTGCGCAACTCATTGGCGCAAGCTGCCGGCGAGAACGGCTTCACTGTCAGTTGGCACCCGGACCGGCACGATCTCAATCTGCCGACCGTGGAAGATCCGAAGTCCGACATCGGCTCGACCATCCTGCAGCCGATGCTCAGAGCCCCTGACCGGCGCATCGAAGCCTATGAGCCGGCCGACTGGACGGAGCACACGGCGGACGCGCATTACGCGCTGCTGATCGAGCTATCGGATTCGACATGGCTGATGTTCTCCGCACCCTCTCGCAGTTGGGGGCTCGACGAAACGCCACGCTACCTGATCGTGATCCTGCTGGTGCTGATCTCCACCGCCCTGGTCGCGCTGATCGCCACCCGGCGCCTCGCCACACCTTTGCAGCATTTTGCCGAAGGTGCCCGACGTTTCGGCGTGGACTTCCGCGCACCGCCCATCGAACCGCTGGGCCCGCAGGAAATCCGCCAGGCGATTCTCGCGTTCAATGCCATGCAGGCCCAGTTGCAACACTTCATTCGCGACCGCACGCAAATGCTCGCCGCCATCTCCCACGACCTGCGCGCACCCCTGACGCGGATGCGCTTGCGGGGCGAATTCATCGAAGACAGCGAGCAACAGCAGCGGTTGTTTCGTGATGTGGATGAAATGCAGGCGATGATCAACTCGGCGTTGGAGTTCTTTCGTGATGATGCCCGGCTTGAGCCGGCGACCCAGTTTGATCTGGCGGAACTGCTGCAAACGCTGCTGGATGATTACCGGGATCAGGGTGTCGAAATTGCTTTCAGCGGGCCGCTGCGGTGGGTGTATTTCGGGCGACCGTTGGGGCTTAAGCGGGTGATGACCAATCTGCTGGATAACGCGATCAAGTACGGGAGTGAGCCGGCGATTGAACTGATCCCCGGAGCTGGGGAGGTGAGGATCAACGTACTGGATCGTGGGCCGGGTATACCGGATGCCAGCCTTGAACAGGTTTTTGCACCGTTCTTCAGACTGGAAGGCTCGCGGAACAAAAGCACGGGGGGCGTTGGTTTGGGGTTATCGGCGGCGCGGGCGATTGTGCTGGAACACGGCGGCGAGCTGACACTGCGTAATCGGTCGAAGGGCGGGTTGGAGGCGTTGGTGGTGTTGCCGGTGCATCCAGGTTCAGAGCTGATCTCTCCGCATTTGCTTTGAACTGAGCGATTAAACGCCCCAAAAAATTGGGGCTAATCCAGATGCGAGCCAGTTACACACAACTCCTGTGGGAGCGGGCTTGCTCGCGAATGCGATATACCAGTCACCATCATCGTTGACTGACACACCGCTTTCGCGAGCAAGCCCGCTCCCACAGGTTTTTTCGGTCAGGCTTAAGATCGTGTGAACCTAAGCCTCCCAGCCCGCCCCACTGACCGCTGCCTGCGCCAGTGGATGCAAGTCTGCGCCCTGATGCTCCGTCTGCCAGGCCAGCAATTCCTTGCGCATGCCGGGCGTCCAGTACATCTGCAGATGATTACGCACGCCGAGCACGGCCTGTTGCTGGTCCGGTTCGCTGGCGAAGTACTGGGCGATCTGGTTGACCATTTTGATTAGATTTTCAGTGCTCATCGGCGCACCTCGGCTTTAGTGCCCCGTGCCTGGCGGCGTTCGTCGAGCAGTCGGTGCTGGTTGTCGCTGAACTCCTGATAGCGTTTTTGCCACTCGGAAGGGTGGTAGACGCGGCTGACTTCCACGGCCGTGACCTTGTACTCCGGACAGTTGGTGGCCCAGTCGGAGTTGTCGGTGGTGATCACGTTGGCTCCCGATTCAGGGAAGTGGAAAGTGGTGTACACCACGCCAGGGGCGACCCGTTCGGTGACCCGCGCACGCAGTACGGTCTGGCCGGCGCGGCTGCCGATGCCGACCCAGTCACCTTCGTTGATGCCACGGCTCTCGGCGTCGGTCGGGTGGATTTCCAGGCGGTCTTCGTCGTGCCAGGCAACGTTTTCGGTACGCCGGGTCTGAGCGCCGACGTTGTACTGGCTGAGGATGCGCCCGGTGGTCAGCAGCAGCGGATAGCGATTGTTGACCTTTTCCTCGGTGGGCACGTAGCCGGTGAGCATGAAACGCCCCTTGCCCCGCACGAATTCCTCGATGTGCATGGTCGGCGTGCCGTCCGGCGCCGCGGCGTTGCACGGCCATTGCAGGCTGCCGTGGCGATCCAGTTCGGCGTAGCTGACGTTGGTGAAGGTCGGCGTCAGGCTGGCGATTTCATCCATGATTTCCGATGGGTGCTGGTAGTTCATCGGGTAGCCCAGGGCGTTGGCCAGGGCCACCGTGCCTTCCCAGTCGGCCTTGCCGCCCAGAGGGTCCATGACCTTGCGCACCCGGGAGATGCGTCGCTCGGCGTTGGTGAACGTGCCGTCTTTTTCCAGGAACGAGCAGCCCGGCAGGAACACGTGGGCGAACTTGGCGGTTTCGTTGAGGAAAATGTCCTGCACCACGATGCATTCCATGGCGGACAGGGCTGCGGTGACGTGTTGGGTATTCGGGTCGCTCTGGGCGATGTCCTCGCCCTGGCAATACAGGCCCTTGAAGCTGCCGCTGAGGGCGGCTTCGAACATGTTGGGAATGCGCAGGCCCGGATCGGGTTGCAGGGTGACATTCCAGGCCTGTTCGAACTGCGTCCGTACCACCTCATTGGAGATGTGTCGGTAGCCAGGCAACTCGTGGGGGAAGGAACCCATGTCGCAGGAGCCCTGAACGTTGTTCTGCCCACGCAGCGGGTTCACGCCCACGCCTTCACGGCCGATGTTGCCAGTGGCCATGGCCAGGTTGGCGATGCCCATCACAGCAGTACTGCCCTGACTGTGTTCGGTGACGCCCAGACCGTAATAGATCGCGGCGTTGCCACCGGTTGCATACAGGCGGGCGGCGGCGCGGATGTCGGCAGGCTCTACGCCGCAGATGGCGCCGAGGACTTCCGGCGAGTTTTCCGCGCGGCTCACGAACTCGCTCCAGTGGGCGAAATCCGTTCCCTCGCAACGGGCGTCGATGAAGGCCTGATTGAGCAGGCCTTCGGTGACGATGACGTGGGCCAGGGCGTTGAGCATGGCGACGTTGGTGCCCGGACGCAGGGCCAGGTGCAGTTCGGCGCGGGCATGCACCGAATCCACCAGATCAATGCGTCGTGGATCGATGACGATCAGCCGTGCGCCTTCACGCAAGCGGCGTTTGAGCTGGGAGGCGAACACCGGGTGGGCGTCGCTGGGGTTGGCGCCCATCACCAGGATCACGTCAGCCTGCATCACCGAGTCGAAACTCTGGGTGCCGGCGGACTCGCCAAGGGTTTGTTTCAGGCCATAACCGGTCGGCGAATGGCAGACCCGCGCACAGGTGTCGACGTTGTTGTTGCCGAACGCGGCGCGCACCAGTTTTTGCACCAGGTAGGTTTCTTCGTTGGTGCAGCGGCTGGAGGTGATGCCACCAATGGAGTCGCGGCCGTATTTTTGCTGCAGTCGGCGGAATTCGCTGGCGGCGTAGGTCACCGCTTCATCCCAGCTGACTTCCTGCCAGGGATCGTTGATGTTTTTACGGATCATCGGTTTGGTGATGCGATCCGGGTGGGTGGCGTAGCCCCAGGCAAAGCGTCCTTTGACGCAGGAGTGGCCGTGGTTGGCCTGGCCATTCTTGTCTGGAACCATGCGCACCAGCTTGTCGCCTTTCATCTCGGCGCGGAACGAGCAGCCCACGCCGCAATAGGCACACGTGGTGATCACGCTGCGTTCAGGCTGACCCAGTTCGACCACGCTTTTTTCCATCAGGGTCGCGGTGGGGCAGGCTTGCACACAGGCGCCGCAGGACACGCATTCCGAGTCGAGGAAGTTCTCGCCACCGGCGGCCTCGACCCGGGATTCGAAACCGCGCCCGGTAATGGTCAGGGCAAACGTGCCCTGGGTTTCTTCGCAGGCACGCACGCAGCGGTTGCAGACGATGCACTTGCTTGGGTCGTAGTCGAAGTAAGGGTTGGAGGTGTCCTTCACGTCGGCCAGATGGTTGTCGCCTTCATAGCCGTAACGCACTTCTCGCAGGCCGACCTGACCGGCGACGGTTTGCAGCTCGCAGTTGCCGTTGGCCGAGCAGGTCAGGCAATCCAGCGGGTGATCGGAGATGTACAGCTCCATGACATTGCGGCGCAGAGTCGCGAGCTTCGGCGTCTGGGTGTGCACGCTCATGCCTTCGGTGACCGGCGTGGTGCAGGACGCCGGGTAGCCGCGCATGCCGTCGATTTCAACCAGGCACATGCGGCAGGAGCCAAAGGCTTCCAGGCTGTCGGTGGCGCACAGTTTGGGAATGGTGGTGCCCAGCAGCGCGGCGGCGCGCATCACCGAGGTGCCTTCGGGCACGCTGATGCTGCGGCCGTCGATGTTCAGGGTGACCTGCACCTCGCTGTCGCGGGCCGGGGTGCCAAGATCGATATCGGTGTTCGGGTCGAAGAGAGTGATCATTGGTCGGCCTCCGAAGATTGCAGACCGAAGTCGGCGGGGAAGTACTTGAGGGCGCTGGCTACCGGAAAAGAGACCATGCCGCCCAGCGCGCACAGCGAACCGTATTGCAGGGTGTCGCACAGGTCCTTGAGGATGATCACCTGCTCATCGCGACCGTTCTGGTCAGGTGCGGCCAGCAGACGGTCGATCACCTCCACGCCCCGGGTCGAGCCGATGCGGCATGGCGTGCATTTGCCACAGGATTCCTCGGCACAAAACTGCATGGCGAAGCGCGCCATGTGGGCCATGTCCAGGCTGTCGTCAGCCACCACCACACCACCGTGACCGAGCATCGCGCCCATGGCAGCAAACGCTTCGTAATCCAGCGGCGTGTCGAATTGCGACGGCGGCACCCACGTGCCGAGCGGGCCGCCCACCTGAGCGGCTTTCAGCGGTCGGCCACTCGCGGTACCACCGCCGTAGTCTTCCACCAATTCGCGCAGGGTCAGGCCAAAGGCCCGTTCCACCAGGCCGCCGTGACGAATATTGCCCGCCAGCTGGAAAGGCATGGTGCCCAGGGAACGGCCCATGCCGTAATCGCGATAGAACTGCGCGCCCTTGGCCAGAATCAGCGGCACCGAGGCCAGGGTCAGCACGTTGTGCACCAGCGTCGGCAGGCCAAACAAACCCTTCAAAGCGGGGATCGGCGGCTTGGCGCGGACAATCCCGCGCTTGCCTTCGAGCGAGTCCAGCAGCGCGGTTTCCTCACCGCAGATGTAAGCGCCAGCACCGACGCGCACTTCCATATCGAAGGCCTGGCCGCTGCCGCCGACATTGGCGCCGAGGTAACCGGCGGTCCGGGCGATGTCCAGCGCCGCGCGCAGGGTGGCCACGGCTTGTGGATATTCCGAGCGCACATAGATGTAGCCGTAACTGGCGCCGACGGTGATGCCGGCAATGGCCATGCCTTCGATCAGCAGGAAGGGGTCGCCTTCCATCAGCATACGGTCGGCGAAAGTGCCGGAGTCGCCTTCGTCGGCGTTGCACACAATGTATTTCTGCGCAGCCTGGGTGGCGCGCACCGTGCGCCATTTGATCCCGGCCGGGAACGCTGCGCCGCCACGGCCACGCAGGCCTGAATCGAACACCTCAGTCGCGGTCTGTTCGCCACCGATGGTAACGGCTCTTTTCAAACCCTCGAAACCGCCATTATCTCGGTAATCGTCGAGGTACAGCGGCCGGGTGATACCGGCACGGGCAAACAGCAGGCGTTGTTGCGTCTTCAGATAGGGCAACTCTTCCACCAGGCCCAAGGCCAGAGGATGAGAAGACGGCTCGCTTTGGAGCGATTCGAGCACAGACGGCACATCAGCAGCCGTTAACGGGCCGAAGCCGATACGGCCTTGCGGGCTGTCCACTTCCAGCAGCGGTTCCAGCCAGTACAGGCCGCGCGAGCTGGTGCGTTGCAACTCCAGGGGCACAACGCGTCCCCGGGCGTGGACGATAAGGGCCACCGCAACCTCTTCGGCACCCACGGCACGGGCCAGCGAATCACCGGACAGATAGAAAGTCGGCATCATGCATCCTCCCGGCAAGCATCAAGCAAAGCATCCAGACGCTCGGCGCTGAGCCGCGCATGCACCTGACCATCCAGCTCAAGGGCGGGCGAGCAGGCACAGGCGCCGAGGCAATACACCGGGCGCAGGCTGATGTTGCCGTCGGCACTGCTGCCGTGGTCGTCCAGTAGCAGGCGTTCGCGCAATTGCGCGGCGAGCTGTTCGGCACCGCGACTCTTGCAGGACTCGGCCCGGCACAGACGCAGGATATGCCGGGCCGGAGGCGCGGTGCGGAAGTCATGGTAAAAGCTGATCACCCCGCGAACCTCGGCCTGACTCAGGTTCAGCGCGTGGGCAATCTCGGGGATGGCGGCATCGGGGATATAACCGATGCCCTCCTGAATCTCATGAAGAATCGGCAACAGTGCACCCGCAGAGCCCTTGTGGCGCTCCAGCACGCTGTTGACCATAGGCAATTGCAACATCTCATCAGGCATTCAGCATTCCTCACGGTCACGGACAAACCAGAGGGTTGTCGGTCGTCCGAAAGTGTCGGCTGCGGCACTCACACCACGTCACGGTATCGTGGCAATTTCAGGCCGTTGGCCAGGGCACCCTGTGCGGGCATCTTGTTGTGCCCGGCGCGGTCTTCGCCGCACCTCTATAAGGGCATTAAGGCAGCTTGCCACGCTGCTTTTGATTCATCTGCACCAAAGCGACGTGTTCGGTTCTTTCTACGACCTTCTATTGAGTCTAGAAGAGTGCGGCCCGAGGCGTCGTCCCTGAATGGTCGGGGCCAGTTTCCAGCGCTTGTGCCAAGCTGATGGAGTGTTAATACGCCATCAGCTCAGGCAAACCTCAGGAAGCCCATGACATGAAGCCCACTCATGCATCGCACGTCCGTCGAGAATTCTACAAAGCAGTCGGGTTCTACTTTCGCGTTGTCTGGCCGATCTTTTCCATACTGCTTTTTCTGATCGTGCTGTTCGGCCTCATCATCAGCTATCTGGAGGGCTGGGATCCTTTTGACGGCATCTATTTCGGCTTCGTGACCGGTTTGACCATTGGCTATGGAGAACTCGTGCCGAAACTTGGCGTCTCGCGGGTTCTGGCGATTTTTCTGGGGTTCAACGGGGTGCTGATGACAGCGATATTTGCGGCGATCAGTGTTCGGGCGATTGAGGTTGCAGTGCGGGCGGCGGGGCAGGAAGAGCCGGATAAGCCGACGGCGTGAAGTCATGCTGGCGCATTTCCATATCAGCCAAAGCCCTACCCAGTACCAGTCGGTGTAAAAGGGGGGCCAAACTTGCCCTAACCCGATCATTCACTGAATATCTTTCAAGTAATCCTTAAGCGCGATGAGCGGGGCATCAAGATGCTCCATCGTCCGCGCATTGCTGAAATCAACTGCCAACCTGTTCAGCTCACGTCCAAGTGGCGTTTCAGCACCGCCTAAAGCTTCCATCGCCAAACCCAAACAGTGCGCCACTCTAAACTGGATCGCGTCGATATCGCCCCTGCGCACCAGCAACCCAAACACCTCCCGCTCATAATCACTCATGATCGGATCATCCCGCAGAATCGGACTTTCTCCTTCCCGCTCATAAGCCAGCTTGAGGGCGAAAAGGGCAACGGTTTCCAGTGGCAATTCCATTGTGTGAATCCTTGATTCGTTAGCGAGCGGTTTGGAGCTGTAGCACCGAAAAGACAAAATCAAAAGATCGCAGCCTTCGGCAGCTCCTACAGGGCAGCGGGGTTAGCTCACTTTTCTTTAGGCGAAAAAAAAGGCCTTGCAAAGCAAGACCTTTCTTAATTTTGGTGCCCCGAGGGAGACTCGAACTCCCACTTCTTGCGAAAACGGATTTTGAATCCGCCGCGTCTACCAATTCCGCCATCAGGGCTCAATGGCGGCGAAGTATAGAGATGAGATTACCGTCGGTCAATCAGGTACATAGAGAATTTTCACTATTTCGGCTAGACTTCCGGCCCCTGCTAGACGAACCCCATCATGCGCGTTGCTGACTTTACTTTCGAACTCCCTGATTCGCTGATCGCTCGCCATCCTTTGGCCGAGCGTCGCAACAGTCGCCTGTTGACCCTTGATGGGGTCAGCGGCGCCCTGGCGCACCGTCAATTCACTGATTTGCTCGAGCATTTGCGCCCGGGCGATTTGATGGTGTTCAACAATACCCGGGTGATTCCGGCGCGGCTGTTTGGCCAGAAGGCTTCCGGCGGCAAGCTGGAAATCCTGGTGGAGCGGGTGCTCGACAGTCATCGCGTGCTGGCCCATGTGCGCTCCAGCAAGTCGCCGAAGCCGGGTTCGAAGATCCTGATCGATGGCGGTGGCGAAGCCGAGATGCTGGCGCGTCACGATGCGTTGTTTGAGTTGGGGTTCGCCGAAGAGGTGTTGCCGCTGCTTGATCGCGTCGGTCACATGCCGTTGCCTCCTTATATAGACCGTCCGGATGAAGGCTCGGACCGCGAGCGTTATCAGACTGTCTACGCCGAACGTTTGGGCGCGGTAGCGGCGCCGACGGCGGGGCTGCATTTCGATCAGCCGCTGATGGAGGCGATTGCCGCCAAGGGCGTCGAGACCGCATTCGTGACCTTGCACGTCGGCGCGGGCACGTTCCAGCCGGTGCGCGTCGAGAAGATTGAAGACCACCACATGCACAGCGAGTGGCTGGAAGTCGGTCAGGACGTGGTCGATGCCGTCGAAGCCTGCCGCGCTCGCGGTGGTCGCGTGGTGGCGGTGGGGACGACCAGCGTGCGATCCCTGGAAAGTGCCGCGCGCGATGGCGTGCTCAAGCCGTTCAGTGGCGACACCGACATCTTTATCTACCCGGGCCGGCCGTTTCATGTGGTCGATGCCCTGGTCACCAACTTCCATTTGCCCGAATCCACGCTGTTGATGCTGGTTTCGGCGTTCGCCGGTTATCCCGAAGCCATGGCCGCTTATAAAGCCGCCGTCGAGCATGGTTACCGCTTTTTCAGCTACGGTGATGCGATGTTTATCACCCGTAATCCCGCACCACGTGGCCCTGAGGAAACAGAATGAGTCGCACCAGTCGCATGTCTTTTGAGCTTCTTGCCACCGACGGCAAGGCTCGTCGCGGTCGTTTGACCTTCCCGCGCGGTACCGTCGAGACCCCGGCGTTCATGCCGGTGGGCACGTACGGCACGGTCAAGGGCATGTTGCCGCGGGATATCACCGCCACGGGCGCGGAAATCATTCTGGGTAACACCTTCCACTTGTGGCTGCGTCCTGGCACCGAAGTGATCAAGAAGCACGGCGATCTGCACGATTTCATGCAGTGGAAAGGCCCGATTCTTACAGACTCAGGCGGTTTCCAGGTGTTCAGCCTGGGCGCGATGCGCAAGATCAAGGAGGAGGGCGTGACCTTCGCCTCTCCTGTTGACGGCGCCAAAGTGTTCATGGGCCCGGAAGAGTCGATGCAGGTCCAGCGCGATCTGGGCTCGGACATCGTGATGATTTTCGACGAATGCACCCCGTACCCGGCTGACGAAGACGTCGCGCGGGTATCGATGGAGCTGTCGTTGCGTTGGGCCAAGCGTTCGAAAGAAGCTCATGGCGACAACACGGCGGCGTTGTTCGGCATTGTTCAGGGCGGTATGCACCAGGATCTGCGCATGCGCTCCCTGGAAGGTCTCGACAATATCGGCTTCGACGGTCTGGCTATTGGCGGTCTGTCGGTGGGCGAGCCGAAACACGAGATGATCAAGGTGCTCGACTACCTGCCGGGTCAGATGCCGGCTGACAAACCTCGTTACCTTATGGGCGTTGGCAAACCGGAAGATCTGGTTGAGGGTGTGCGCCGCGGTGTGGACATGTTCGATTGCGTGATGCCAACCCGTAATGCCCGCAATGGGCATCTGTTCATTGATACAGGCGTGCTGAAGATCCGTAACGCGTTCCATCGCCATGATGATTCGCCGCTGGATCCGACCTGCGATTGCTACACCTGCCAGAACTTCTCCCGTGCTTATCTGCACCATCTGGACAAGTGTGGCGAAATGCTGGGTAGCATGTTGAATACCATCCACAATTTGCGCCATTACCAGGTGCTTATGGCTGGTTTGCGCGAGGCTATTCAACAGGGTACATTGGCCGCCTTTGTCGATGCCTTCTACGCCAAACGCGGGTTACCTGTTCCGCCTTTGGACTGAGTTTTCTGACCCCAAGATTCAACATTTGCAACTGGAGTGCTAAATGAGCTTTTTTATCTCTAACGCCATGGCTGACGCTGCTGCACCTGCTGCAGGCCCAATGGGCGGCGGCTTTGAGTGGATTTTCCTGGTCGGTTTCCTGGTCATCTTCTACCTGATGATCTGGCGTCCACAGGCCAAGCGCGCCAAAGAGCAGAAGAACCTGCTGGGCAGCCTGCAGAAAGGCGACGAAGTTGTGACCACCGGTGGTATCGCCGGCAAGATCACTAAAGTGGCAGACGATTTCGTTGTTCTGGAAGTTTCCGACACCATCGAAATGAAATTCCAGAAAGGCGCCATCGCCGCCACGCTGCCAAAAGGCACGCTGAAAGCGATCTAAGTTTCAACTTCTACTCAATCGACGGGGCGCGCAAGGCGCCCCGCGTCATAAGCGGGCGGCGTGATGCTGAACAAATACCCTCTGTGGAAATACATTCTGATCCTGGCGGTGCTGGCGGTCGGTCTGATTTATTCCGCTCCCAATCTATATCCTGATGACCCGGCCATTCAGGTCAGCGGTGCAAGCACTGCGCTGCAAGTCAATCAGGCTGATCTGGATCGTGTGAGCGCAGCGCTCAAGGAATCCGGGATCAACGTCAAGGCTGCCACCCTGGCAGCAAACGGCAAGGGCGGTTTGATTCGTCTGACCAAGGCTGAAGATCAGCTACCTGCCAAGGACGTCGTGCGCAAGGCATTGGGTGATGACTACGTCGTTGCACTGAACCTGGCACAAACCACCCCGCAATGGCTGCGCAGCCTGGCCGCGCACCCGATGAAGCTGGGTCTGGACTTGTCCGGTGGTGTGCACTTCCTGCTCGAAGTGGACATGGACAAAGCGCTCGATGCGCGCCTGAAAGTCTACGAAGGCGACGTCAAGAGCCTGTTGCGTAAAGAGAAACTGCGCTATCGCAGCCTGCCGCAACTCAACGGTGCCATTCAGCTGGGCTTCACTGATGAAGCAGCCCGCGAACAAGCCCGTACGCTGATCCGCAAGAGCTTCAACGATTTCGACATTGTTCCGGCCGACCTCAATGGCCAACCGGTGCTGCGTCTGGCGATGACCCCGGCCAAGCTGGCGGAAATCCGTGAATACTCCATCAAGCAGAACTTGACCACGGTACGTAACCGCGTCAACGAGCTGGGTGTTGCCGAGCCAATCGTCCAGCGTCAGGGCGCCAACCGCATCGTGGTTGAGCTGCCAGGCGTGCAGGACACCGCCGAAGCCAAGCGTATCCTCGGCAAGACGGCCAACCTTGAGTTCCGTCTGGCCGCTGAGCCTGGCGCTTCGAAAGCCACTTCCGAAACCTTCGAGTTCCGTGAAGGCAAGCGTCCGCCAGCACAGATCGAGCGTGGCCTGATCATCACTGGCGACCAGGTGACTGACGCCAAGGCTGGCTTCGGCGAGCACGGCACACCAGAAGTGAACATCCGTCTGGATGGCCACGGTGGCGAGCTGATGAGTCGTGCGACTCGCAGCAACGTCGGTCGCAGCATGGCGGTGATCTTTATCGAGCAGCGTCCGGTTACGACTTACGTCAAGCAAGTGGTTAACGGCGTCGAGAAAGACGTGCCGGTTCAGACGTTCAAGGAAGAGAAGAAGATCATCAGCCTGGCGACCATTCAGTCGCCGCTGGGTGCTCAGTTCCGCATCACTGGCCTGAACGGTCAGGGCGAGTCGTCCGAACTGGCGCTGCTGCTGCGTGCCGGTGGTCTGGCTGCACCGATGTACTTCGCTGAAGAGCGCACCATTGGCCCGAGCCTGGGTGCCGACAACATCGTCAAGGGTATCGATGCATCGCTGTGGGGCATGCTGTTTGTCTCGCTGTTCATCATGGCCATCTACCGTTTCTTCGGCATCATCGCCACCGTCGCGCTGGCGGTGAACATGGTGCTGCTGCTGGCCTTGATGTCGCTGCTGGGTGCAACGCTGACCCTGCCGGGTATCGCCGGTATCGTATTGACCATGGGTATGGCGGTCGACGCCAACGTTCTGATTTTCTCGCGGATTCGTGAAGAGATCGCGGCGGGCATGACCGTACAACGGGCAATCAACGAAGGCTTCGGCCGGGCATTCACCGCGATTCTCGACGCCAACCTGACAACCTTGTTGGTCGGCGGGATTCTCTTTGCGATGGGCACCGGCCCGGTCAAAGGTTTCGCAGTGACCATGTCCCTCGGGATCTTTACCTCGATGTTCACGGCCATCATGGTGACCCGCGCGATGGTCAACCTGATCTTCGGCGGTCGTGACTTCAAGAAGTTGTGGATTTAAGGGGCTGCCATGTTACGTACAATCAACTTCATGGGCGTTCGCAACTTTGCGTTCGGCGTCACATTGTTCCTTACCGCGCTGGCTTTGTTCAGCGTCGCTACCAAGGGCATGAACTGGGGCCTGGACTTCACCGGCGGTACGCTCATCGAGCTGACCTACGAGCGTCCGGCCGATGTCACCAAGGTGCGTGAGCAGCTGGTTACATCCGGTTATCACGAGGCCATCGTGCAGAGCTTCGGTGCGACTACCGATTTGCTGGTGCGTATGCCGGGTGAAGACCCGCAGCTGGGTCATCAAGTGGCAGAAGCGCTGCTGAAAGTCGGCGGCGACAACCCGGCGACGGTCAAACGCGTCGAGTTCGTCGGCCCGCAGGTCGGTGAAGAGCTGCGCGACCAGGGCGGCCTCGGCATGCTGATGGCGCTGGGCGGCATCCTGATCTACCTGGCTTTCCGCTTTCAGTGGAAGTTTGCGGTCGGTGCCATCGTTTCGCTGATCCACGACGTGATCGTGACCATCGGTATCCTGTCGTTCTTCCAGATCACCTTCGACCTGACGGTGTTGGCGGCGGTACTGGCGATCATTGGTTACTCGCTCAACGACACCATCGTGGTATTCGACCGGGTTCGTGAGAACTTCCGTGTGCTGCGCAAGGCGTCCTTGATCGAGAACATCAACATCTCGACTACCCAGACCCTGCTGCGGACCATGGCAACGTCGATCTCCACGTTGCTGGCGATCGCGGCCCTGTTGTTCTTTGGTGGCGACAACCTGTTCGGCTTCTCCATCGCGCTGTTTATCGGTGTGTTGGCGGGTACTTACTCGTCGATCTACATCGCCAACGTCGTGCTGATCTGGCTGAACCTGAGCACTGAGGATCTGATTCCTGCAGTGGCTACCGATAAGGAAGTCGACGACCGCCCATAACGGCTATCGTTTTCCAGCTGTCGACCGAAAAGGCGCGAGTGTTGAACTCGCGCCTTTTTTTATGCTCCAAGGCTGGGAGAAGCGCGGGCATGTCCCGCATGTGATGGTCAGGAGGTTCATGTGAACAAGTCGATGCTGGTTGGTGCAGTATTGGGTGCTGTTGGTGTGACGGCCGGGGGTGCTGTTGCCACCTACAGCCTGGTCAAAAAAAGCGGCCCTGAGTATGCGCAAGTTCTGGCCGTTGAGCCGGTCAAGACACAAATCAAGACACCACGTGAAGTATGCAAGGACGTTGCAGTAACCCGGCAAGCGCCGGTGAAAGATCAACATCAGATCGCCGGTACCGTGGTCGGTGCGTTGGCAGGTGGTCTGCTGGGTAATCAGATCGGCGGCGGCACCGGCAAGAAGATTGCTACGGTTGCAGGCGCTGTCGGTGGTGGTTACGCCGGCAACAAGGTTCAGGAAGGTATGCAGGAGCGCGACACCTACACCACGACTCAGACGCGGTGTAATACCGTGAATGACATCAGTGACAAGGTTGTAGGTTACGACGTCCGTTATTCGCTGGACGGCAAGGAAGGCAAAGTGCGGATGGATCGTGATCCGGGCAACCAGATTCCGGTCGACAAGGAAGGCAAGCTGATCCTGGGGCAGAACGAAGAGAATCGCTAAATACTCAGGTTTGAGATTCAAAAAGAAGCACCCTTTGGGGTGCTTTTTTTGTGCCTGAAATCCGGTCTCGGAAACACCCAAAACCCAATGTGGGAGCGGGCTTGCTCGCGAAAGCGGTGTGTCATTCGCTATAAATGCTGAATGTTAGACCGCGTTCGCGAGCAAGCCCGCTCCCACAAGGGGTTGGTGGTGAGGCACAAATTTCGGGCATAAAAAAAGCACCCCGAAGGGTGCTTTTTCTGTCGCGGGAAGCTTAGCGCTTCAGCGAGGCCGGCAGGTGCGGCTGGATGGCCGTCAGAACTGCCTTGAAGCATTTGGTGTTACCGGCAACGACGTGGCCTTTCTCAAGGAAGTCGTGACCGCCGGTGAAGTCGCTCACCAGGCCGCCTGCTTCCTGGATCAGCAGTGCGCCTGCAGCCATGTCCCACTCGGACAGGCCCGACTCCCAGAATGCGTCGAAACGGCCGGCCGCTACGTAAGCCAGATCCAGGCTCGCCGAGCCAGCGCGGCGGATGCCGGCAGTCTGGCCAACCAGGGCGCGGAACATGCCCAGGTAGTTGTCGAGGTTGTCCATCTGGTCATCGCGGAACGGGAAGCCGGTACCCAGCAGGGCGCCGTCCAGGCTGGTGCGGCCGCTGACGCGCAGACGACGACCGTTCAGTTGGGCGCCGCGACCACGGCTGGCGGTGAATTCTTCCTGGCGAACCGGGTCCAGAACAACAGCGTGTTCCAGGCGACCGCGGTATTTGCAGGCAATGCTGACGGCGAAGTGAGGAATGCCGCGCAGGAAGTTGGTGGTGCCGTCCAGTGGGTCGATGATCCACAGGTAGTCTTCGCCTTCGCCGCTACCCGGGTGCATGCCGGTTTCTTCACCGAGAATGCCGTGGGTGGGGTAGGCCTTGCGCAGCGCGTCGATGATTTTCTGTTCGGCGGCGCGATCCACCTCGGATACGTAATCCTTGGCGTCTTTTTCGTCGACCTTGATGGTATCCAGGCGCTCGATGGAGCGGAAGATCAATTCACTGGCGCTGCGGGCGGCGCGCAGCGCGATATTCAGCATGGGCTGCATGGATGTGTCACCTAAGGTTGTTAAAGAAAGCCGGGCATTCTATCAGAACTTTTCTACAGGTGAAGGTCAGTGTTCGCTTTCATAGCTTAACGGTAGGTTGAGCTGTAAGATTCTGCTCCCATTAAAGTGTTCGAGAGCGCCTCCCTTGCTGCAAAACATTCGTGTCGTCCTGGTCAATACCAGCCATCCCGGGAATATCGGCGGGGCTGCGCGTGCCATGAAGAACATGGGCCTGTCGCGGCTGGTGCTGGTCGAACCGCGGTTGTTCCCGCATCACGAAGCCGATGCTCGTGCTTCCGGTGCCGGTGACATCCTTGAAAACGCGCAAGTCGTCGCCACCTTGGAAGATGCCTTGGTCGGCTGCAATCTGGTGCTTGGCACCAGCGCCCGTGACCGTCGCATTCCCTGGCCGTTGCTCGATCCCCGCGAATGCGGCGTGAAAGTGGTCGAGGAGGCAGCGCAGGGTGCCGAGATTGCCTTGGTCTTCGGTCGTGAAGATTCCGGCCTGACCAATGAGGAGCTGCAGCGATGTCATTATCACGTGCACATCCCATCAGACCCTGAGTTCAGCTCGCTGAACCTTGGGGCGGCGGTGCAGGTGTTGAGCTATGAAGTGCGTATGTCCTGGCTCGCGGCCCAGGGTCAGCCGAGCAAGGTCGAGAAGGATGAAGTGGCGTCCACCAAAAGTGGTGAGCTGGCGACCATGGATGAGCTGGAGCGATTCTATGAGCACCTGGAGCAAACCCTGGTGGCCATTGAATTTCTCGATCCGGAAAAGCCGCGGCACTTGATGGCGCGCCTGCGCCGGTTGTACGGACGCAGCTCGGTCAGCCGGGCGGAAATGAATATATTGCGTGGCATCCTCACGGAAACCCAGAAAGCGGCCCGTGGCGAGCTTCTTAAGCGGAAGGATTAAAAATGTTCGAGCGTTTGCGTGAAGATATCCAGAGTGTTTTCCATCGTGATCCGGCAGCGCGCAACGCCTTTGAAGTTCTGACGTGCTACCCGGGCATGCACGCCATTTGGATCCATCGCCTGTCGTCAGCCCTGTGGGGCATGGGCTGGAAGTGGCTGGCGCGACTGGTCTCGAACTTCGGTCGCTGGTTGACCGGGATTGAGATTCATCCGGGTGCCAAGGTCGGTCGTCGCTTCTTTATTGACCATGGCATGGGCATCGTCATCGGCGAGACTGCTGAGATCGGCAATGACGTCACCCTTTATCAGGGCGTGACCCTGGGTGGCACCAGTTGGAACAAGGGTAAGCGTCACCCGACGCTTGAAGATGGCGTGGTGGTCGGGGCGGGGGCCAAGGTACTGGGTCCGTTTACGGTCGGCGCCGGAGCCAAGGTCGGCTCCAATGCCGTGGTCACCAAGGCGGTTCCGGCGGGTGCGACAGTAGTCGGGATTCCGGGTCGGATCATCGTCAAGCCCGATGAAGAGCAGGACGCCAAACGCAAGGCCATGGCCGAGAAGATCGGTTTTGACGCCTACGGTGTTGGCGAAGACATGCCGGACCCGGTGGCGCGGGCCATCAATCAGTTGCTCGATCATCTGCAGGCAGTTGATGGGCGTCTGGAGGGTATGTGCGGGGCGCTGAAGGATCTGGGCAGTAATTACTGTGCGAAAGATCTGCCTGAGCTGCGCGAAGAAGACTTCGCCTGTGTCAAGGATAAGGATGAAAGCAAGGCCAGTTAAACCGCACCGACCTCTTCGCGAGCAAGCCCGCTCTCACATTAGATCTTCAGCGGGCACGGATTTGTGTTCGGCACAGATCAAATGTGGGAGCGGGCTTGCTCGCGAAGAACGATGACGCGCATTTGCTGGTGATACACGGTCAGCCTTTGCTATGATGCGCCCGCTCTTTTGCGGGTAATCCTGACTAAAGTACTAGGTCTTATAGTTGACTTAAATACTCGGGAATTGCATACTCGCCCCATTCCGAACTCCGTGGTAATTGTCCATGCGACTGACTACAAAAGGCCGATACGCCGTGACTGCCATGCTTGACCTGGCGTTGCACGCGCAGCACGGGCCGGTGTCCCTGGCCGATATCTCCGAGCGCCAAGGCATCTCCCTGTCCTACCTCGAACAGCTCTTCGCCAAATTGCGCCGCAGCAATCTGGTGTCCAGCGTCCGTGGTCCAGGCGGCGGCTATCAGCTGTCGCGCGACATGCAGGGTATCCAGGTTGCTCAGGTGATCGATGCGGTGAACGAATCGGTCGATGCCACCAAATGCCAGGGCCAAGGCGATTGCCATCAAGGCGACACCTGTCTGACCCACCACTTGTGGTGCGATCTGAGCCTGCAGATTCACGAATTTCTCAGCGGTATCAGCTTGGCTGACCTTGTCACTCGCCGTGAGGTACAAGAAGTAGCCCAGCGTCAGGATCAGCGCCGTTGCAACAGCAAAGCGCCGCGCCTGGACAAGATTGAAGCGTCCGCCGTCGAATGACAGCCAAAGAGCTAGCGGCACGCCAGCCAGCCTGATTTAGGAGATAGTCCATGAAATTGCCGATTTACCTTGATTACTCTGCGACCACCCCGGTTGATCCGCGTGTAGCGCAAAAGATGAGTGAGTGCCTGCTGGTTGACGGAAACTTCGGTAACCCGGCGTCCCGTTCCCACGTGTTCGGCTGGAAAGCTGAAGAGTCCGTCGAAAACGCTCGTCGTCAGGTCGCTGACCTGGTCAACGCCGACCCGCGTGAAATCGTCTGGACCTCCGGTGCCACCGAGTCCGACAACCTGGCAATCAAGGGTGCGGCGCATTTCTATGCCACCAAAGGCAAACACCTGATCACCACCAAGATTGAGCACAAGGCTGTCCTCGACACCATGCGCCAACTGGAGCGTGAAGGCTTCGAAGTTACCTACATCGAGCCTCGCACTGATGGTCTGGTCACTCCAGAGATGATCGAAGCTGCCCTGCGCGACGACACCATCCTGGTTTCGGTCATGCACGTGAACAACGAGATCGGCACCATCAACGACATCGAAGCCATCGGCGAACTGACCCGCTCCAAGGGCATCCTGTTCCACGTTGACGCTGCTCAGTCCACCGGCAAGGTCGATATCGACCTGTCGAAGCTGAAAGTCGACATGATGTCGTTCTCTGCCCACAAAACCTACGGCCCTAAAGGCATCGGCGCACTGTACGTGAGCCGCAAGCCGCGTGTTCGCATCGAAGCGACCATGCACGGCGGCGGTCACGAACGCGGTATGCGTTCGGGCACCCTGGCGACCCACCAGATCGTCGGCATGGGCGAAGCCTTCCGCGTGGCCAAGGAAGACATGGTTGCCGAGAACATCCGCATCAAGGCCTTGAGCGACCGTTTCTTCAAGCAGGTCGAAGGCCTGGAAGAGCTGTACATCAACGGCAGCATGACCGCTCGCGTTCCGCACAACCTGAACCTGAGCTTCAACTACGTTGAAGGCGAGTCGCTGATCATGGCGCTCAAGGATCTGGCGGTTTCGTCCGGTTCGGCCTGCACCTCGGCTTCCCTTGAGCCTTCGTACGTACTGCGCGCCCTGGGCCGCAACGACGAACTGGCACACAGCTCGATTCGCTTCACCTTCGGCCGTTTCACCACCGAAGAAGAGATCGACTACGCCGCGCAGAAAGTCTGCGAGGCCGTTACCAAGCTGCGCACTCTGTCGCCGCTGTGGGACATGTACAAAGACGGTGTCGACATTTCGAAAATCGAGTGGGCGGCACACTGATTTCAAGTCGCCGCAAACCGGCCCTGTAAGACGCAGGTTTTCAGGGCTTAAGAGCGACTCTCTGATGAGTGAGGATTAAGAATCATGGCTTACAGCGAAAAGGTCATCGACCACTACGAGAACCCGCGCAACGTCGGCAAGATGGACGCGGAAGACCCTGATGTCGGCACCGGCATGGTCGGCGCCCCAGCGTGCGGCGACGTGATGCGTCTGCAGATCAAGGTTAACGAGCAAGGCATCATCGAAGACGCCAAGTTCAAGACCTACGGTTGCGGTTCGGCTATCGCCTCCAGCTCCCTGGCGACCGAGTGGATGAAAGGCAAGACTCTGGATGAAGCAGAGACCATCAAAAACACTCAGCTGGCTGAAGAACTGGCTCTGCCGCCAGTAAAAATTCACTGCTCCGTACTTGCTGAAGACGCTATCAAAGCGGCCGTTCGCGACTACAAGCAGAAGAAAGGCTTGATCTGACTTTCAAGTTTTGGCGACGAGTAAGGAGTCACCGATGGCTATCAGCATGACAGAAGCGGCTGCTCAACACGTGCGACGCTCCCTCAACGGGCGCGGCAAAGGTGAAGGGATTCGTCTGGGTGTTCGCACCACGGGCTGTTCCGGCCTTGCCTACGTGCTGGAGTTTGTCGACGAGGTGGTTGCAGAGGATCAGGTGTTCGAAAGTCACGGCGAGAAAGTGATCATCGACCCGAAAAGCCTGGCCTACCTGGACGGCACCGAACTCGATTTCGTCAAGGAAGGGTTGAACGAAGGCTTCAAGTTCAACAACCCCAACGTGCGCGGTGAATGTGGCTGCGGCGAAAGCTTCAACATCTGAGGCTGCGCGTGGGTACTCCTTGTCATTTCGCTTTATTTGAGCTGAAACCGAGCTTCCGTCTGGATCTCGATCAGTTGGCCACGCGCTATCGTGAGTTGGCGCGCGGTGTTCATCCGGACCGCTTTGCAGACGCTTCCGAGCGCGAGCAGCGGCTGGCGCTAGAGCAATCCGCGAGCCTCAACGAGGCCTACCAGACGCTCAAAAGTCCCCCAAAGCGCGCGCGTTACTTGCTCGCCATGGGCGGTCGCGAGCTGCCGCTGGAGGTCACGGTGCATGATCCGGAGTTTCTTCTGCAGCAGATGGAGCTGCGTGAAGAGCTCGAAGACCTGCAAGACAGCGCCGACCTGGCGGGTGTTGCAGTGTTCAAGCGTCGCCTGAAGACTGCGCAGGATGAACTGAACGAAAGCTTCGCAGCCTGTTGGGATGATGCCGCGCAACGTGAACAGGCCGAACGCCTGATGCGGCGCATGCAGTTCCTCGACAAGCTCACCTACGAAGTGCGCCAGTTAGAAGAGCGCCTCGACGATTAACCCAGTGCCGCTCCGGTCGCACGCCTGATATACAGATAAGTCCTGATAACGATGGCCCTACTGCAGATCGCCGAACCCGGCCAAAGTCCTCAACCGCACCAGCGTCGTCTGGCTGTGGGGATCGACTTGGGCACTACCAATTCGCTGGTCGCTGCGTTGCGCAGTGGTCTTTCCGAACCTCTGGCTGACGCTGACGGGCAGGTCATTCTGCCGTCTGCCGTGCGCTACCACGCCGATCGTGTTGAGGTCGGCGAGTCGGCCAAGCTGGCCGCCGCTACCGACCCTTTGAACACCGTGCTGTCGGTCAAGCGCTTGATGGGTCGTGGTCTGTCCGACGTCAAGCAATTGGGCGATCAACTGCCGTACCGCTTTGTCGGCGGCGAGTCGCACATGCCGTTCATCGACACGATTCAGGGCCCGAAAAGCCCGGTCGAAGTCTCCGCCGATATCCTGAAAGTGCTGCGTCAGCGCGCCGAAGCGACATTGGGTGGCGAACTGGTAGGTGCGGTGATCACCGTTCCGGCCTATTTCGACGATGCTCAGCGTCAAGCCACCAAGGATGCGGCCAAATTGGCCGGTCTGAACGTGCTGCGTCTGCTCAATGAGCCGACCGCCGCCGCTGTAGCTTACGGTCTGGATCAGCACGCTGAAGGCCTGGTCGCTATTTATGACTTGGGTGGCGGCACCTTTGATATTTCGATTCTGCGCCTGACCGGCGGTGTGTTTGAGGTTTTGGCTACTGGCGGCGACAGCGCGCTGGGCGGCGATGACTTTGATCACGCAATTGCTGGCTGGATCATCGAGAGCGCCGGTCTGTCCGCCGACCTCGATCCGGGTGCGCAACGCCATCTGCTGCAAACCGCTTGTGCGGCCAAAGAAGCCCTGACCAATACCTCGACCGTTGAAGTCGCTTATGGCGACTGGAAAGCCGAGCTGACCCGGGAAGCCTTCAATGCGCTGATCGAGCCGATGGTTGCTCGCAGCCTGAAAGCCTGTCGCCGCGCTGTGCGTGATTCCGGCATCGAGTTGGACGAAGTGCATGCCGTGGTCATGGTCGGCGGTTCGACCCGTGTGCCTCGCGTCCGTGAAGCCGTCGCTGAAGCCTTCGGCCGCGAACCGCTGACTGAAATCGATCCGGATCAAGTGGTGGCCATCGGTGCCGCGATCCAGGCCGATACCCTGGCTGGCAACAAGCGCGATGGCGATGAACTGCTGTTGCTTGACGTGATTCCGTTGTCCCTGGGGCTGGAAACCATGGGCGGCCTGATGGAGAAGGTGATTCCACGCAACACCACCATCCCTGTCGCCCGGGCTCAGGACTTCACGACTTATAAAGATGGCCAGTCGGCCATGGCGATCCATGTATTGCAGGGTGAGCGCGAGCTGATCAGCGACTGCCGTTCCCTGGCACGCTTCGAATTGCGCGGCATTCCGGCGATGGTGGCCGGTGCGGCGAAGATTCGCGTGACCTTCCAGGTCGATGCCGACGGTCTGCTCAGCGTTTCTGCCCGCGAGCTGGGCTCGGGCATTGAGGCCAGCATCCAGGTCAAACCGTCCTACGGTCTGACGGATGGTGAAATTGCCAAGATGCTCAAAGACTCGTTCCAGCACGCCAACGACGACAAGGTCGCTCGCGTGTTGCGTGAGCAGCAGGTCGATGCCCAGCGCCTGATCGAAGCGGTGCAGGGCGCCCTCGATGTCGATGGCGAGCGCTTGCTCGACGCCGAAGAGCGCATGGTCATCGAATTGCAGATGCAGGAACTGACCGAACTGATGAAAGGTACTGATGGTTACGCCATCGAGCAGCAGACCAAACGTCTGTCGCAAGTGACCGACGCCTTTGCTGCCCGCCGCCTGGACTCGACGGTGAAAGCCGCGCTGGCGGGGCGCAACCTGAATGAGATTGAGGAATAACGATGCCGCAGGTCATTTTTCTGCCACACGAGAAGTTCTGCCCGGAAGGTATGGTTGTGGAGGCTGAGCCTGGCACATCCATTCTCGAACTGGCCCACGAACACCATATCGAGATGGAAAGCGCCTGTGGCGGCGTCTGCGCCTGCACCACCTGCCACTGCATCATCCGCGAAGGTTTCGACTCGCTGGAAGAAGCGGATGAGCTGGAAGAAGACTTTCTTGATCGTGCCTGGGGTCTGGAGGCGCAATCGCGTCTAGGCTGTCAGGCGATCGTCGGAAATGAAGACCTGACTGTCGAAATTCCGAAATACTCGCTCAACCATGCGGCCGAAGCGGCGCACTGATTCAAGGAACTGAAATGAGTCTGAAATGGGTTGATGTGCTGGAAATCGCGATCCAGCTGGCTGAATCCAAGCCGGATGTGGACCCGCGCTACGTGAACTTCGTCGATCTGCACAAATGGGTGCTGGCATTGCCGGAGTTCAGTGATGATCCGACCCGCGGTGGCGAGAAGGTGCTTGAAGCCATTCAGGCCGCCTGGATCGAAGAAGCAGACTGAGTCTGCGCCGTACGCAGTTAGGCAATACCAAAGAACCCGCGTATAATTCGCGGGTTTAATTTTTCGCAAATTACCGTTTCTGGAGTTACACCATGGCTGTTCAACGTACTTTCTCCATCATCAAGCCTGACGCTGTTGCAAAAAACGTTATCGGCGAGATCACCACTCGTTTCGAAAAAGCTGGCCTGCGCGTTGTAGCTTCGAAACTGAAGCAACTGTCCAAAGCTGAAGCTGAAGGCTTCTACGCTGAGCACAGCGCTCGTGGTTTCTTCGGCGACCTGGTTGCTTTCATGATCTCCGGTCCGGTTGTCGTTCAGGTTCTGGAAGGCGAAAACGCTATCGCTCTGAACCGTGAGCTGATGGGCGCTACCAACCCTAAAGAAGCTGCTGCCGGTACCATCCGCGCTGACTTCGCTGATTCGATCGACGCCAACGCTGTACACGGTTCGGACTCCGAAGCCGCTGCTGCTCGCGAAATCTCGTACTTCTTCGCAGCTACTGAAGTAACCACTCGCTAAGCATTGGCTTAAGAGTGAAGGTGAATCCATGACTACATCGACTGTAAAAACCAACCTGCTGGGTCTGACTCAGCTGGAAATGGAAAAATTCTTCGACTCAATCGGGGAGAAGCGTTTCCGTGCCGGTCAGGTAATGAAATGGATTCACCACCTTGGCGTCGATGATTTCGACGCCATGACGAACGTCAGCAAGGCCTTGCGCGACAAGCTCAAGGTTATTGCCGAGGTTCGTGGTCCTGAAGTTGTCAGCGAGGACATCTCCACCGACGGCACCCGTAAGTGGGTGGTGCGCGTGGCGTCCGGCAGCTGCGTCGAGACCGTGTACATTCCCCAGGGCAAACGCGGCACTTTGTGCGTTTCGTCCCAGGCAGGCTGTGCCCTGGATTGCAGTTTCTGCTCCACCGGCAAGCAAGGTTTCAATAGCAACCTCACCGCCGCCGAAGTCATCGGCCAGGTGTGGATCGCGAATAAATCGTTCGGCAGCATCCCGGCAACCGCCGACCGTGCCATCACCAACGTGGTGATGATGGGCATGGGTGAGCCGCTGCTGAACTTCGACAACGTCGTGGCTGCCATGCATCTGATGATGGATGACCTGGGCTACGGGATCTCCAAGCGCCGCGTAACCCTGTCTACATCGGGTGTGGTGCCGATGATCGATGAGCTGTCCAAGCACATCGACGTCTCCCTGGCGTTGTCCCTGCACGCACCGAACGACGCATTGCGTAACCAATTGGTGCCGATCAACAAGAAGTATCCGCTTAAGATGCTGCTCGAGTCGTGCCAGCGCTACATGTCGTCCTTGGGCGAGAAGCGCGTGCTGACCATTGAGTACACGTTGCTCAAGGACATCAACGACAAGGTCGAACACGCGGTCGAAATGATCGAGTTGCTCAAGAACATCCCGTGCAAGATCAACCTGATTCCGTTCAACCCGTTCCCGCATTCCGGTTACGAGCGCCCGAGCAACAACGCGATTCGTCGTTTCCAGGATCAGCTTCACCATGCCGGCTTCAATGTCACCGTACGCACCACCCGCGGTGAAGACATCGATGCCGCGTGTGGCCAATTGGTAGGACAGGTGCTGGATCGCACCCGTCGCAGCGAGCGTTATATCGCCGTGCGTGAGTTAAGCGCCGAAAACGATATCGCACAGAACGCTGCGAACAATAATTAAGAGAGGATCTCTATGTCCCTGCGCTTAGCGCTGCTTTTGCTGTTGGCCAGCCTGTGTGCTGGCTGTGTCCTGTCGGGCGATTTCAACCCGATGAAGACCAGCAAGGGCCGCGATGAAGCGCGCGTTGCCTATGTGCAGCTGGGCTTGGGGTACTTGCAGCAGGGCATGACCGAACGGGCGAAAGTACCGTTGAAGAAAGCGCTGGATCTGGATGACTCGGATCCGGATGCCAACGCTGCGCTGGGTCTTGTATTCCAGGCCGAGATGGAGCCGGAGCTGGCGGATCAGCATTTTCGCAAGGCGCTGTCTTCCCGCCCCAACGATGCGCGAATCCTGAACAACTACGGCAGTTTTCTTTTCGAAGAGAAACGCTACAAAGAGGCGTACGAGCGCTTTGAACAGGCCGCCGCCGATACCTTGTATCCTGAGCGTTCGCGGGTGTTCGAGAACCTCGGAATGACCGCTTCGAAGCTGGGGCAGCGTGATCTGGCCCAGCAGCAGCTTGAAAAAGCCCTGCGTTTGAATCGCCAACAGCCACGTGCATTGCTGGAAATGGCTGAGTTGTCCTTCGAAGACAGGCATTATGTGCCCGCGCGTGACTATTACGATCGTTTTAGCCAGCTCACCGAGCAAAATGCACGTAGTCTATTGCTCGGCGTTCGGCTGGCAAAAGTGTTTGATGATCGCGACAAGGCCGCCAGTTTTGGCCTGCAACTAAAACGACTCTATCCCGGTACGCCGGAATATCAGCAATACCTGTCGGAGCAATGATGAAAGCGGCGCATCCCGAAGTTGTAGCAGCGAATCGCGTTAATCCCGGTGAGACTTTGCGCCAGGCTCGCGAAAGCAATGGCTGGTCGCTGGCCGAAGTGGCCCTCAAGCTCAACCTCACCGTCAACTCCCTGAGCAATCTGGAAGCCGGCGCTTTCGACAAGCTGCCTGGGCATACCTTTGCTCGCGGTTATATTCGCGCCTACGCGAAACTGCTCGGCATGGATCAAACCGTACTGGTCCAACAGTTCGACCAATCCACCGGCACCGACTCCCAGGGCAGCAACGTTCATAGCCTGGGGCGTATCGAAGAGCCAGTTCGGGTTTCCCACACCATTTTGCGAATTGTCAGCCTGCTGTTGCTGATCGCAGTGATTGGTGGTGGTTTTGTCTGGTGGCAGGATCAAACCTCATTGCGCACCAAAGACCTGACGAGCCTGAGCCCGGAACACGTTGAAGTCGAAGGCGCTGACGGCACCACCCAGATCCATCCGCTGGACGAGCCGGAAGACCAGGCCGTCGCGGAAGGTCAGGCTGAAGGCACAACCGCTCTTGCGTTGCCGCAAGCCGAGAACTCCACTGAAGCACCGGCCGAAGCTGAAGCGATCGTGCCTGCTGCGCCAGCACCAACGCCTGTTGCACCGACGCATAGCGCCGCTCCGGTTGTCGCAACTCCGGCCGCGCCAGCCCCGACTGCTCCCGTTGTATCGACCCCGCCTGCGAGCGCTTCGGTTACTCCGACCATTCCCGCTCCAGCCGCGGCTGCCGGTCAGGGCCAGGTTCAATTGCAATTCACTTCCGATTGCTGGACGCAAGTGACCGATGGCACCGGCAAGGTGCTGTTGAGTGGTCTCAAGCGTAAAGGCGAAAACGTTTCCGTGAGCGGCAAGCCACCGTTTTCCGTGCGTCTGGGCTTCGCCCGTGGCGCGCAGGTCAGTTACAACGGTCAGGTGGTTGATGTCGCTCCGTTCACCAGTGGCGAGACTGCTCGCCTGAAGTTGGGTCAATAAGTCATGCACGGCGAATCTCCAATCAAACGTCGCGAATCCCGCAAGATCTGGGTCGGTAACGTGCCTGTTGGCGGCGATGCGCCTATCGCTGTGCAGAGCATGACCAACAGCGACACCAATGACGTCGCCGCCACCGTGGCCCAGATCAATCGTCTGGAAGCGGCTGGCGTCGATATCGTGCGAATTTCCGTACCCGATATGGATGCCGCCGAAGCCTTCGGCAAGATCAAGAAGCTGGTCAAAGTACCTTTGGTTGCCGACATCCACTTCGACTACAAGATCGCTCTGCGCGTAGCCGAACTGGGCGTTGACTGCCTGCGAATCAACCCGGGCAACATCGGTCGCGAAGACCGCGTGCGTGCGGTAGTCGATGCCGCCCGTGATCGCGGGATTCCGATCCGTATCGGCGTGAACGCCGGTTCCCTGGAAAAAGACCTGCAAAAGAAATACGGCGAGCCGACTCCGGCTGCGCTGGTTGAATCTGCCCTGCGTCACGTCGAGCACCTTGAGCGCCTGAATTTCCAGGACTTCAAGGTCAGCGTGAAAGCCTCCGACGTGTTCATGGCCGTCGCCGCTTACCGCTTGCTGGCCAAGGAAATCGTTCAGCCGTTGCACCTGGGCATCACCGAAGCCGGTGGTTTGCGTTCAGGCACGGTGAAATCCGCCGTGGGCCTCGGTATGCTGCTCGCCGAAGGGATTGGCGATACTATTCGCATCTCGTTGGCGGCCGACCCGGTCGAGGAAGTGAAAGTCGGCTACGACATTCTCAAATCCCTGCATCTGCGTTCCCGTGGCATCAACTTCATCGCCTGCCCGAGTTGCTCGCGGCAGAACTTCGATGTGGTCAAAACCATGAACGAGCTGGAAGGGCGCCTCGAAGACCTGCTGGTGCCGCTGGATGTCGCGGTCATCGGTTGCGTGGTCAACGGGCCGGGCGAGGCCAAGGAAGCCCATATCGGCTTGACCGGCGGCACACCAAACCTGATTTACATCGACGGCAAGCCGTCGCAGAAACTGACGAATGACAATCTGGTGGATGAGCTTGAACGCTTGATCCGTCAGAAAGCGGCCGAAAAGGTCGCAGCTGACGCAGCAGTCATTGCGCGCGGCTAAGTCGAACGAATTTAAGGATTTATAGTGAGCAAGTCTCTGCAAGCCATACGTGGCATGAACGACATCCTGCCCGAGCAGACTCCCCTGTGGCGTCATTTCGAAGGCACCGTCTCGCGTTTGCTGGATAACTACGGTTACAAGCAGATCCGTATGCCGATCGTCGAGTTCACCGAGCTGTTCAAACGCTCCATCGGTGAAGTGACCGACATCGTCGAAAAAGAGATGTACACCTTCGACGACCGCAACGGCGACTCCCTGACCCTGCGCCCTGAAGGCACGGCGGCCTGTGTGCGTGCGGTGCTTGAGCACGGCATCACCGGCGGTGGCCAGGTGCAGAAACTTTGGTACATCGGCCCGATGTTCCGCCACGAGCGTCCGCAGAAAGGCCGTTATCGCCAGTTCCACCAGATTGGTTGCGAAGTCTTCAACCTTGACGGTCCGGACATCGATGCCGAGCTGATCGTGCTGACCTGGCGCCTGTGGGGCGAGCTGGGCATCCGTGATGCGGTCAAGCTCGAACTCAACAGCCTGGGCACCGCCGAGTCCCGCGGTCGTTATCGCGAAGCGCTGGTCGAGTTCCTGTCGGCCCGCCTGGACAAGCTGGACGAAGACAGCCAGCGCCGCCTGAAGACCAACCCTTTGCGGGTCCTGGATACCAAGAACGCTGACACTCAAGCCGTGCTGGTCGACGCGCCGGAAATGGCCGACTACCTCGACGAAGAATCCCGCGTGCACTTCGAGGGCCTCAAGGCTCGCCTGGACACCGCCGGCATTCCTTACGTGATCAACCCGAAGCTGGTTCGCGGGCTGGATTACTACAGCAAGACTGTTTTCGAATGGGTCACCGACCAGTTGGGCGCTCAAGGCACCGTGTGTGCCGGTGGTCGTTACGATGGTCTGGTGGAGCAGATGGGCGGCAAGCCGACCCCGGGCGTTGGTTTCGCCATGGGCATCGAGCGCCTGGTGCTGTTGCTTGAAACCCTGGAGCAGATCCCGGAAGAGATCTCCCGTCAGGTCGACGTCTACCTCTGCGCCTTCGGTGAAGCCGCCGAGCTGGCCGGCCTGGCCCTGAGTGAACGTGTTCGTGATCAATTGCCCAACCTGCGCCTGCAAGTGAATGCCGGCGCCGGCAGCTTCAAAAGCCAGTTCAAGAAAGCCGACAAGAGCGGTGCGTTGTACGCGCTGATCCTCGGTGACGACGAAATGGCCCAGCAAGTGGTAGGTTTCAAACCCCTGCGTGGCCAGGGCGAACAACAAAGCATTGCCTGGGATGCGCTTGCTGCACACCTGGCCACCTGCGTCGTGCAGGGTTGAAGCTGTCAAACAGCCGATTTAGCGATTAAGGAGTATTGGGGTGTCGAGTACCGAAGACGAACAGCTGTCGGATTTGAAGGACTGGTGGACACGCAACGGCAAGCCCCTGGTCACTGGCGGCCTGTTGGCGCTGGTCATCGTGTTCGGCTGGCAGGCCTTTCACAAGTATCAGAGCAATCAGTCGCAAGGCGCCTCGATGCTCTATCAGCAACTGCTGGAAACCACGCTGACGCCAGACGGCAAGCCTGATGCCGCCCGTGTTGCGGACCTGGCCAGTAAGCTCAACAGCGAGTTCGGCGGTAGCGCTTACGCGCAGTACGGCAGCCTGTTCGTGGCAAAAGTCGCGGTCGACAGCGGCAAGCTGGATGACGCAGCCAGCGAGCTGAAAGCCATTGTTGCCAAACCGGCCAACCCGGCGCTGGGCGAAATTGCTCGTCAGCGTCTGGCGCAGGTGCTGGCCGCGCAGAACAAGGCCGATGAAGCCCTGAAACTGCTCGAAGGTGATGCCGATAAAGCATTCCTGGCCACTCGCGAAGAACTCAAAGGCGACCTGCTGGTGCAGTTGGGTCGTACCGACGAAGCGAACGCGGCGTATCAAAAAGCCAAGGCGGCGCTGTCGGATGAAGCGGCAGTGGGTGGCCTACAAATCAAGCTGGACGACCTGGCCAAAGGGGATGCGTGACGTGATTCGTTGGAAACATGCAGCATTGCTGGCTCTGGCCATATTGGCCGCGGGTTGCAGCAGCAACAGCAAAAAAGAACTGCCACCAGCCGAGTTGACCGACTTCAAAGAAGAAGTGGTTCTGCAAAAGCAGTGGAGTCGTTCGATCGGTGACGGTCAGGGCGAATCGTACAACATGCTGGTTCCGGCGATCGATGGCGATACCATCTATGCCGCCGACGTCACCGGTGTGGTGATGGCGATGGATCGCAGCAATGGCGACGTCAAATGGAAGAAAGATCTCGACCTGTCTGTTTCCGGCGCTGTCGGCGTCAGTTACGGTCTGCTCCTGATCGGTACGATCAAGGGTGAAATCGTTGCCCTGGACGCCATCAACGGTGAAGAGAAATGGCGCGCTCGCGTGTCCAGTGAAGTCCTCGCACCGCCGGCCAACAACGGTGATGTCGTTGTAGTTCAGACTCAGGATGACCGTCTGATCGGTCTGGATGCCGCTACCGGCACCCAGCGCTGGTTGTATGACAGCACTCCGGCGGTATTGACCCTGCGCGGCACCAGTGCGCCGATCGTCACCAACCGCCTCGCGGTGGCTGGCCTGTCGACCGGTAAAGTGGTCGCTCTCGATATTTCCAACGGCGTGCCGGTATGGGAACAACGTGTAGCGATTCCACAAGGTCGTTCGGAACTGGAGCGCGTTGTCGATATCGACGGCGGCCTGCTGCTGTCCGGCGGTACGCTGTATGTCGCCAGCTATCAGGGTCGCGTTGCGGCACTGGATCTTGAAAGCGGTCGTCAGCTCTGGCAGCGTGATGCTTCCAGCTATGCCGGTGTCGCCCAGGGTTTTGGCAACGTCTACGTGAGCCTGTCTTCGGGCACCGTTGAAGGCGTCGACGAGCGTTCCACCACAGCTTTGTGGAGCAACGATTCGCTGGCCCGTCGTCAACTGTCGGCTCCAGAAGTGTTCTCCAGCTACGTTGCAGTCGGTGATATGGAAGGTTACCTGCATCTGCTGAGCCAGGTGGACGGTCGTTTCGTCGGCCGCGAGCGCATCGACAGCGACGGCCTGCGTGCCCGTCCGCTGGTGGTGGGTGACACGATTTATGTGTATGGCAACAGCGGCAAACTGGAAGCCCTGACCATTAAGTAAAGGTTTGACTATGCTTGGGGTTAAACCCCAGGCAGCCCCGTAACAAGGGGTTCGCAGCGCCCTCAAGCGCTGCCCCGAGCACCAGCCGCTGCCTAGCAGCGGCTTTTGTATTTTCTGAAATAACGAAGTGGAGAGCCGCATGGTTCCCGTAATCGCCCTGGTGGGCCGACCGAACGTCGGCAAGTCCACCTTGTTCAACCGCCTGACCAGGACTCGCGACGCCATCGTCGGTGACTTGTCCGGTCTGACCCGTGATCGCCAATACGGTGAGGCCAAGTGGCAAGGGCGTTCCTACATTCTGGTCGACACCGGCGGTATCTCCGGTGACGAGCACGGTATGGACGAAAAAATGGCCGAGCAGTCGCTGCTGGCCATTGAAGAAGCGGATGTCGTTCTGTTCCTGGTAGATGCCAAGGCCGGTTTCACCGCCGCCGACCAGATGATCGCCGAGCATTTGCGCAAACGTAACAAGCGTTCTTACGTGGTTGCCAACAAGGTCGACAACATCGATCCTGAAATGGCCCGCGCTGAATTCGCCCCGTTGGGCATGGGCCACGCGATCCCGATCGCCGGTGCTCATGGTCGTGGCATCACCCAGATGCTGGAAATCGCCCTGAGCGACTTCCCGAAAGACGATGACGAGCTGGAAGAAGGCGAGGAAGAGACCGTTGCCGAAGGCGAGGAAGCCAAGCGCATTCCTGGCCCTAGCGAAAAAGACGGGATCAAGATCGCGATCATCGGCCGCCCGAACGTCGGCAAGTCGACCCTGGTCAATCGCATGCTCGGTGAAGACCGGGTAATCGTCTATGACGAGCCCGGCACCACCCGCGACAGTATCTACATCCCGTTCGAGCGTAACGACGAGAAGTACACGCTGATCGACACCGCCGGTGTGCGCAAGCGCGGCAAGATCCACGAAGAAGTTGAAAAGTTCTCCGTGGTCAAAACCCTGCAAGCGATCAAAGATGCCAACGTGGTGATCTTTGTGATGGACGCCCGCGAAGGCGTGGTCGACCACGACCTCAACCTGCTGGGCTTCGCCATTGAGTCGGGTCGTGCGCTGGTGATCGCGATCAACAAGTGGGACGGCATGACGCCGAGCGAGCGCGACTTCGTGAAGGTCGAGCTGCAACGTCGACTGTTCTTCGTTGACTACGCCGACATTCACTTCATCTCGGCCCTGCACGGCACGGGCGTGGGCAACCTCTACGCCTCCGTACAGAACTCGTTCAAGTCTGCGGTCACCCGCTGGCCAACCAACCGCCTGACCACGATTCTGGAAGATGCGGTCGGTGAGCACGCGCCACCGATGGTCAACAACCGCCGGATCAAGCTGCGTTACGCCCACTTGGGTGGTGCCAACCCGCCGATCATCGTGATTCACGGTAACCAGATCGAGAAGGTGCCGAAGTCTTACGTTCGTTACCTGGAAAACACTTACCGTCGTGTCTTGAAGCTGGTCGGTACGCCGATCCGCATCGAGTTCAAGGGCGGCGAGAACCCGTACGAAGGCAACAAGAACTCGCTGACCGATCGCCAGGTCAACAAGAAGCGTCGCATGATGTCGCACCACAAAAAGGCCGACAAGAAGCGCCGCGACAAGCGCTGATTCAGTGATCGTTCCCACGCTCCGCGTGGGAATGCAGCCTCGGACGCTCTGCGTCCAAGTCGGTGAAGTAAAGAGGGCGCCAATGGCGCCCTTTTTCATGCCTGTCGTTTGGGCTATTCTCGGGCTCTCCCGTGCCGCCGTAGAGCCGGGTGTAGAGCAGGGAATCACCGATGATCACCAGTAAGCTGCCGAATGTCGGCATCACTATCTTCACTCAGATGTCTCAGCTCGCGGCGCAAACCGGGGCGCTGAACCTGTCCCAGGGTTTTCCCGATTTCGATGCGCCGCAGGCCCTGTGCGATGCGGTCGGTCGGCATATCGCCAGTGGCCACAACCAGTATTCGCCGATGACCGGCCTTCCTGCATTGCGTCAGCAGATTGCGGCGAAGATCGCTCGCAGCTACGGCGTCAATGTGGATGCCGACCATGAAGTGACAGTCACGCCCGGTGCAACCCAGGCGATCTTTTGCGCCATTCAGGCGGTTATCCACAGCGGCGACGAAGTGATCGTCTTCGATCCCGCTTACGACAGTTATGAACCTTCGGTTGAGCTGGCCGGTGGTCGCTGCGTTCATGTGCAGTTGGGCCTGAATGACTTTGCCATCGACTTCCAGAAGCTGGGTGAAGCCATTACCCCACGCACGCGGATGATCATCCTCAACACCCCGCACAACCCAAGCGGCGCGCTGATCAATCGTGCCGAACTGGATCAGCTGGCGGCGTTGATCCGCGACCGCGACATCTATGTCATCAGCGATGAGGTCTACGAACACCTGGTGTTCGATGGTGTGCCTCACGTCAGCGTGCTGAATCACCAAGAGCTGTATCAGCGTGCATTCGTGGTCAGCTCCTTCGGCAAGACCTATCACGTCACAGGCTGGAAAACCGGCTACGTCGTCGCACCGCCGGCCCTCACCGCCGAGCTGCGCAAGGTTCACCAATACGTCAGTTTCTGCGGTGTAACGCCGCTGCAATACGCCTTGGCCGACTTCATGGCCGAGCACCCGGAACACGTCGAAGAACTGCCGGCTTTCTATCAGGCCAAGCGCGATCTGTTCTGCGATCTGCTGGCGCCGTCTCGCTTCAGTTTCACCCGAGTGGCCGGCACGTATTTCCAATTGGTCGATTACTCGCAGATCCGCCCGGACCTCAATGACGTCGAGATGGCGTTGTGGATGACCCGCGAACATGGCGTGGCGAGCATCCCGATCTCGGTGTTCTACCAGACTCCGCCCGAAGGCCAACGCCTGGTGCGCTTGTGCTTCGCCAAACGCGAGGAGACCCTGCGTGAAGCAGCGGCAAAACTATGCGTGATCTGAGTGCGCTACCCAATCTGAACATCGCGCTGATCCAGACCACCCTGGCCTGGCATGATCGTCAGGCTAATCTGGAGCATTTCGAGCCGTTGCTGGAACAGGCTCGCGGGGCGGATCTGATCATTCTTCCGGAAATGTTCACCACCGGTTTCTCGATGGAGTCCGAGACCCTCGCCGAGTCGGAAAATGGTCCGACCAGCAAATGGCTGCGGGTCCAGGCAGCGAAACTGGATGCGGTGATCACCGGCAGCGTGATCGTCCAGGCAGCTGACGGCAGCCATCGCAATCGCCTGTTGTGGGCGCGGCCGGACGGGGAGGTGTGGTACTACGACAAGCGTCATCTGTTCCGCATGGCCGGCGAACACAACCACTTCACCCCCGGCGAACGTCAGGTGCAGTTCGAACTCAAGGGCTGGCGAGTGCGTCCGCTGATTTGCTACGACCTGCGCTTTCCGGTCTGGAGCCGCGACGCTCAGGACACCGATTTGCTGCTGTACACCGCCAACTGGCCGGGGGCACGGCGTCAGCACTGGAACCGTTTGCTGCCAGCACGGGCGATTGAAAACCTCTGCTACGTGGCGGCGGTGAATCGCATTGGTACTGACGGCAAAGGTTTCGCGTATACCGGCGACAGTCAGGTGCTGGACTTCCAGGGTGAGACGTTACTCAGTGCGGGCGAAGCAGATGGCGTGTTTCAGGTCGTTCTGAACGCTGCAGATCTTCAGGCTTATCGGACACGCTTTCCGGCGAATCTGGATGCCGATACGTTTGAGTTCACCTGATATCGTCGCTGCCTGACAGGGCCTCTTCGCGAGCAAGCCCGCTCCCACAGTGGATTTGGGTTTACACATAATCTGTGTTCACATCGATCAACTGTGGGAGCGGGCTTGCTCGCGAAGAGGCCCTGTCAGGCAATACAAAAACCCCAGGCAAACAAAAAGGCCCCGAGGTTCGCACCTAGGGGCCTTTTGCAATTCAGCGAAGGCTTACGCCGCTTTCGCTTCCGGCTGGCTCAGGGAGCGGTTAAGTGCGCTGAACAGGGCCTTGAAGCTGGCGGTGGTGATGTTTTCATCGATACCGACGCCGTGCACCGCACGTTCACCGTTCACACGCAGCTCGATGTAGGCCGCCGCCTTGGCATTGGTGCCCGAACCGATGGCGTGTTCGTTGTAGTCCATGATTTCAACCGGAATCGGCAGACCGGCCACCAGCGCTTCCAGGGCACCGTTGCCCTTGCCACGCCAGTGCAGGTTGGTTTCACCCTGACCTTTGCCCGAAACTTCCACTTCGACGGCGCTGTGGCCGTTTTCTTCCTGCAGGCGATGGCTGACCAGCGCATACGGGGTGTTGGCCTGCAAGTACTCGCTGTGCAGCAGCGCGTGGATCTGCTGAGCCGTCATCTCGAGGCCCAGACGGTCGGTTTCACGCTGCACAACCTGGCTGAACTCGATCTGCATGCGACGCGGCAAGCTGATGCCGTATTCCTGTTCCAGCAGGTAAGCGATACCGCCCTTGCCCGACTGGCTGTTGACGCGGATCACCGCCTCGTAGCTGCGGCCGATGTCGGCCGGGTCGATCGGCAAGTACGGTACTTCCCACAGGGCGTCCGGTTTCTGCTGGGCGAAGCCCTTGCGGATGGCGTCCTGGTGGGAGCCGGAGAACGCGGTGTGAACCAGGTCGCCGACGTACGGGTGACGTGGGTGCACCTGGATCTGGTTGCATTCTTCGACGACTTTGCGCACGCCGTCGATGTCGGAGAAGTCCAGTTCAGGGTGAATGCCCTGGGTGTAGAGGTTCAGCGCCACGGTCACCAGGTCGACGTTACCGGTACGTTCGCCGTTGCCGAACAGGCAGCCTTCGACACGGTCGGCGCCGGCCATCAGGCCCAGTTCGGTAGCCGCAACGCCAGTGCCACGGTCGTTGTGGGTGTGCAGGCTGATGATCACGCTGTCACGACGGTTGATGTGACGGCCGAACCATTCGATCTGGTCGGCATAGATGTTCGGGGTCGCGCATTCGACGGTGGCTGGCAGGTTGAGAATCACCTTGTGCTCAGGCGTCGGGTTCCAGACTTCGATGACTGCGTCGCAGACTTCTTTGGCGAACTCGAGCTCGGTGGCGCTGAAGGTTTCTGGCGAGTATTCGAAGGTCCATTCGGTGTTTGGCTGCTGGGCGGCATATTTGACGAACAGCTTGGCCGCGTTCACGGCGATGGCCTTGACCCCTTCCTTGTCCTGGTTGAAGACAATGCGGCGGAAGGAAGGGGAGGTCGCGTTGTACAGGTGAACGATGGCTTTCTTCGCCCCGCGCAGGGATTCGAAGGTGCGCTCGATCAAGTCTTCACGGCCCTGGGTCAGCACCTGAATGGTGGTGTCGTCCGGAATGTGGTTGCCTTCGATCAGGGTGCGCACGAAGTCGAAATCGGTTTGCGAAGCCGCCGGGAACGATGCTTCGATTTCTTTCACACCGACCGACACCAGGGTTTTCCAGAAACGCAGCTTCTTGACCGCGTCCATTGGCTCGATCAACGACTGGTTACCATCACGAAGGTCGGAGCTGCACCAGATCGGCGCGGCGGTAATGGTCTTCGACGGCCAGGTGCGGTCCGGGATGTCGATGGTCGGGAACGCGCGGTATTTCGAAGACGGGTCTTTGAGCATGCTCATCGGGGAATCCTTATTGTGTGGGCCGAAAAAAGGCGGCCTGCCGGTGGATCAAATGTTCTGGGGATAAAGCGTAGGACGAGGCACCGCGATTCAGCCTGGCAGTCGTGCACTGACAAGGCACAGGCTGCGGTGCTGGCGAAGCTGAATGAGGGTGTGAGAGGTTTTCATGCCTTCAACCCTAACCGCGAGGGTGAAGGATGGCAAGCGGTCGAAAAAAATTGAGAGGAATCCTCGAAAAGTCGTGGTTATCGAGATTTTATTGCGGTGAAGGGTGGTGATTGTTTTTATGTTTGCGCGAGGTTTGAGCGATGCGCAATTGAAGGCTTTCGGTGATGGAGCGAGTCAGCGCGGCTATTCTTAAAGCCTCACCAAGGACTACTGGCAGGCAGGAGTCGGCAATGAACGAGTCGGATTGGAAGCTTTACAGTGCGCTGCGTCCGTTGGCCCATGAGCGGTTGTGCATCCGGATCATGGAGGAGGTCGAGCGCACAGTGCTGGATAAAAGTATTGCACCTTACGAGCGTATTGAAGCCAGTGAAGAACTGCTGAAAGCCGGGCAAAAAGAGATTTATTGGGCGTTTGGAGTTTTCAGGTTTTCACGACATGAGGCCCGCTCTCACTTGCTGGGGCTATGTGCCCGTGAGTTGATCACACCTGAAGAGTTGACCGGCTTCTCGGAGGAAACTCAAACCTGGATCAAACACTGCCTGGCAGACCGGGAAGTCCATGGGATTGAGGATCTGGAGGCTGAATAGCGGCGTCAATGAGGCCGCCTTCGCGAGCAAGCCCGCTCCCACATTAGATTTTCGGTGCACACAAAATATGTGTTCACGCCGATCAAATGTGGGAGCGGGCTTGCTCGCGAAGAGGCCATCAGCCTCAACAACTATTTAAGGCTGAAATGCCCCAATAAAAATCGCCGGATCCACCCGCGCATCATTCAGGCTGACGTTCCAGTGCATATGCGGCCCGGTCGCGCGCCCGGTGGCACCCACTTTCCCGACCACTCCACCACGGGCCAATTGCTGGCCAACCTGCACGTCGATTTTCGACATGTGGCAGAACATGCTGATAAAGCCCTGCCCATGGTCGACAAACACCGTGTTGCCGTTGAAAAAGTAGTTGCCGATCAGAATCACCTTACCGGCCGCCGGGGTCTTGATCGGCGTACCGGCAGGCACGGCGAAGTCCAGGCCGGCGTGAGGATTACGCTCTTCACCATTGAAGAAGCGGCGCACGCCGAACTTGCTCGACAGCGGGCCGTTGACCGGTTTGTCCAGCAACAGGTTGCTCGGGGTGTTCGGGCTGAAGCTGCGGTAAGCCTGGATCTGTTCGGCCAACTCACCCTCGATGCGCTTGAGATTCTCCGGGTTCGGATTGACCTGCTGCGTGTTCTTCAGGGTGATGTGCTGTTCCGGGTATTTCTTGTTACCCACGTTGAAATTCAGAGTGCGACCGTCACTGCTGACCTGCTGCGTGCCCGGTTTAACCGTCAGCGGCACACCGACAATCGCCAGCCAGTTGTTCTGTTCCTTGACCACCAATACGGGTTTGCCTTGATAACTGGCCTTCGGCGCCTGCGCAGAGGCACCCAGATCCACCACGGCCACGCCGCCCGGCACCGGTTTGTTCAACAGGCGGGTGATGTAGCTGTCGGCGTGGGCGTTGAAGGTCAGGCACAGCAACAGCAGCGGAGCTAAAAAACGCGGCATGGATCAATCCAGTAAAGAAAGGGTGACAGGCGTCAGGTGATTGTCTTCGACCCGCACTTGCAGTTCGCCTTCGCCAAGTCTGGCTTTCAGGCGCTGACCATTGTGGGTTTGCGCGGCGTTGCGGATCGCGTTGCCGCGTTCGTCCAGCAAAATGCTGTAGCCACGGCCGAGGGTCGCCAAAGGGCTGACCACATGCAGCGTCTGCATCTGGCTTTGCAGTTGCAGGCGACGTGATTTTAGCCCTTCGCGCATGGCACGGGGCAGGCGTTCGGCAAGACTGTCTAGGCGCTGACGGAGCATCGCCAGTTGCCGTCCCGGATGTTGCCCGGCGAGGCGGGTTTCCAGGCGGATCAACCGTTCGCGACGGGTATTGAGGCTGCGTTCGAAGGCGCGGCGCATGCGCATGTCCAGATCGTCCAGGCGCTGCGCTTGCTGGCGCAGACGTTCGCCGGGATGGCGCAAGCGGCGAGACATGCCTTCCAGGCGCAGACGGTCACGCATCAAGCGGTCGCGGATGCGCATCACCAGGCGTCGATGCAGGCTTTCGACCCGACGGACCAGGTCACTGGAGTCCGGCGCGAGTAGTTCGGCGGCGGCGGACGGCGTCGGGGCGCGGACGTCGGCCACGAAGTCGCTGATCGACACGTCGGTTTCATGGCCGACGGCGCTGACAATCGGCGTCACGCAGGCATCCACGGCGCGGGCCACGGCTTCTTCGTTGAAGCACCAGAGGTCTTCCAGCGAACCGCCGCCACGGGCCAGGATCAGCGCATCGAAACCACGGGCGTCCGCCAGTTTCAATGCGCGGACAATCTGCGCCGTGGCTTCGCGGCCCTGCACGGCAGTGGGGATCAACGTCAGTTGGATCTGCGGCGCACGGCGGCGGAATACGCTGATGATGTCGCGGATCACCGCGCCGGTGGGCGAGCTGATGATGCCGATGCGTTGTGGATGCGCTGGCAGCGGCACTTTGCGCTCGGCGCTGAACAGGCCTTCGGCGCTGAGTTTTTCCTTCAACGCATCGAAGGCCAGACGCAGCGCACCGTCACCGGCCGGCTCCACGGTATCGAGGATCAACTGATAGTCGCCACGGCCCTCGAACAGCGAAACCTTGCCGCGGACCTTGACCGCCAGGCCATCCTTCAATGCCTGACGCACTCGCGCCGCGTTCTGCCGGAACAGTGCGCAACGCACCTGGGCACCGCTGTCCTTGAGGGTGAAGTACACGTGGCCGGACGCCGGACGGGCGAGGTTGGATATTTCACCTTCGACCCAAATGTTGCTGAACACGTCTTCGAGCAACACCCGCGCGCGGCCGTTGAGCTGGCTGACAGTCAGGACTTCACGGTCCAGGCCGAGTCTTGCAAAGGGATCTTTAATCATGGGGCGCATGATAAAGGCATTCGGCGCTGAATCTCCATGCACCAACGAAAATCCCCTGTGGGAGCGAGCTTGCTCGCGATAGCGGTGTTTCAGTCGACGGTGATGTTGAATGTTAAATCGCTATCGCGAGCAAGCTCGCTCCCACAGGTTTAAAGTCAGCTCCGGGATTCAGGGAAGGCATGGAATGAATGTACTTGAGTTGTTGCACCAATGGCCATTCGGCGCTACGGACTGGCTGGTAATCGCGTTGGGCATTGCCCTGGCCTACATCGTGTTCGGCATCGCCGGCTTCGGCACCGCGTTGGTGGCGGGGCCGATTCTGATCCTGTTCATGCCGCTGTCGAAGATCGTGCCGCTGTTGGTACTGCTGGATTTCGTCGCGGCGTTCGGTAATTTGCTGCCTTCGCGACGGGATGTGGCGAAGCCGGAATTGCTGCGCCTGCTGCCGTGCATGGCTGTCGGATGCACGCTGGGGGTTATTTTCCTACTGAACCTGAAATCCGATGTGTTGTTGCTGTTGATGGGGCTGTTTATCAGCGCTTATGCGATTTATAGCCTGTGGGTCAAAACCCGTCCGACGCAATTGTCCGCTGCTTGGGCCGTGCCAATGGGCACGGTGGGCGGGATGTTCGGGGCATTGTTTGGCAGTGGCGGCTTTTTATATGCGATCTATTTGAACAGTCGCCTGCCCAAAGAGGCAGCCCGGGCGACTCAGAGTGCACTGATCAGTTGCAGCACCGTGGTGCGCTTGAGCCTGTTTGCTGTCGCGGGCGTGTACGCCGAGCTACCCTTGTTGGTATTGGCGCTGTGTTTATTGCCGGCCATGGCATTGGGGCTGTGGATCGGCCGGCGGTTGACCATGAGATTGTCCCGCGAGGCGTTTGTGCGGCTGGTGACCTGGTTGGTGCTGGCCAGCGGAATCGCCTTGATCGGACGCTATTTGAGTGCTTGACCTCTGAAGCTGGGTGCTTATGCTGCCGGGCTTCGTTAAAGCGTTGCAGCAGGCCGCACCATGAATTCGCAAAGCATTATTGTCCCGAAAATCTCCACACTGCCGGTGCACGAACCCCGGGCCCGGGCGGTCGTGCGTTGGCTGGTGCGCAAGAACATCATTAAAGAAGAACTGACCACTTGTGGCCGCACTGGCAACCGCATGGCTCATGCCATCGGCGACGGCGCCCGCGCTGTCGTGCTGCATCCTGAAGCGTTGCCGTTCGGCGAACCGATCAATGGCCTGGAGATCATCACCAAACGCTGCATCTATACGCCGGCCAAGGGTTTCCTTGAAGAGGCGGGCTGCGCCGAGTGCCGCAAGGAAGTCGGCGAAGCGCTGTTCGACAGCCTGGAAGACTGGATGCCGGGGCGCACCGATAACTTCACGTGTCCGGAGTGCGGGCATGAAGATGACATCAATGGCTTTCTTTTCCTGCAGGAATGCGGTTTTTCCAACCTGGGTTTTATCTTCAACAACTGGGCCGAGGCCGGGTTCAAGCAGAGCTTTATCGACGAATTTGCCGATTGGCTGGATCAGCCTGTCAGTTGGGTGAAAGTCGAGCTGTAGGAGACGAGAATCCCCGTATATCAGTAATGCTAATAATAGACAGAGTTTTACATTGAACCCGAGGGGGTGTCTGACTATAATGGCGCGCTTCCATTTTCCCGCTCGGGAGCCCCCGCGATGCTGCGTATCAGCCAAGAAGCTCTGACATTCGACGACATTCTCCTAGTGCCTGGTTATTCCGAGGTGCTTCCTAACGAAGTCAGTCTCAAGACCCGCCTAACCCGTGGCATCGAGCTGAATATTCCTCTGGTTTCTGCCGCCATGGACACCGTTACTGAAGCCCGTCTGGCAATTGCCATGGCTCAGGAAGGTGGCATCGGCATTATCCACAAGAACATGACCATCGAGCAGCAAGCTGCCGAAGTGCGCAAGGTCAAGCGTTATGAGGCCGGCGTGGTCAAGGACCCGATCACCATCGAGGCTGACGCCACGGTTCGTGAACTGTTCGAACTGACCCGCATGCACAACATCTCCGGCGTTCCGGTCCTGCACGATGGCGACCTGGTCGGCATCGTCACTTCCCGTGACGTACGTTTCGAAAACCGTCTGGACGCCACCGTCCGTCAAGTGATGACGCCTAAAGAGCGTCTGGTCACGGTCAAGGAAGGCGCCGACAAGAACGACGTCCGCGAGCTGTTGCACAAACACCGCATTGAACGCGTGCTGATCGTCGACGAAAAATTCGCCCTCAAAGGCATGATGACCGTCAACGACATCGAAAAAGCCAAGGCTTACCCGCTGGCCAGCAAGGACGACCAAGGTCGTCTGCGCGTTGGTGCTGCAGTCGGTACCGGTAAAGACACCGGTGATCGCGTAGCTGCCCTGGTCAATGCCGGCGTTGACGTGGTGGTGGTCGACACCGCTCACGGTCACTCCAAAGGCGTGATCGACCGCGTTCGCTGGGTCAAACAGAATTTCCCTGAAGTGCAGGTCATCGGCGGCAACATCGCCACCGGCGCTGCCGCCAAGGCTTTGGCCGAAGCAGGCGCCGATGCAGTCAAGGTCGGTATCGGCCCAGGCTCGATCTGCACCACCCGTATCGTCGCCGGTGTCGGCGTCCCGCAAATCAGCGCCATCGCCAACGTCGCCGCTGCCCTTGAAGGCACTGGCGTTCCGTTGATCGCCGACGGCGGCATCCGTTTCTCCGGTGACCTGTCCAAGGCCATCGTTGCCGGTGCTTCCTGCGTGATGATGGGCTCGATGTTCGCCGGTACTGAAGAAGCGCCGGGCGAGATCGAACTGTTCCAGGGTCGTTCGTACAAGGCTTACCGCGGCATGGGTTCGCTGGGCGCCATGTCCCAGGCTCAAGGCTCCTCCGACCGCTACTTCCAGGACTCCTCGGCAGGCGCCGAGAAACTGGTTCCGGAAGGTATCGAAGGGCGTGTTCCTTACAAGGGCACACTGAGCGCCATCATCCATCAACTGATGGGCGGCCTGCGTTCCTCGATGGGTTACACCGGCAGCGCCGACATCGAAGAAATGCGCACCAAGCCTGAGTTCGTGCGGATCACCGGTGCCGGCATGGCCGAATCCCACGTTCACGACGTGCAGATCACCAAAGAAGCGCCAAACTACCGCGTAGGTTGAGCCTTCCAGCAAAAAGTTAAGTAACCGGGGCTGTTTTCAGCCCCGAGTTGTTTCTGATTTTCTTCACCGAATTGCATAGACGAGACTGACCACATGGCCCTCGACATTCACGCTCACCGCATCCTGATCCTCGACTTCGGTTCCCAGTACACCCAACTGATTGCCCGCCGCGTGCGTGAAATTGGCGTGTACTGCGAACTGCATCCGTTCGACATGGACGACGAAGCGATTCGCGAATTCGCGCCGAAAGGGATCATCCTCGCCGGCGGCCCCGAGTCCGTACACGTCGCCGACAGCCCGCGCGCACCGCAAGCCGTCTGGGACCTGGGCGTACCGGTCTTCGGTATCTGCTACGGCATGCAGACCATGGCTGAACAGCTGGGTGGCAAGGTCGAAGGTTCCGAACTGCGTGAGTTCGGTTACGCCCGTGTTGACGTGGTCGGCAAGAGCCGCCTGCTCGACGGCATCGAAGACCACATCGACGCCGACGGCCTGTTCGGCCTCGACGTGTGGATGAGCCACGGTGACAAGGTCACCAAGATGCCTCAGGAATTCCACATCCTGGCCAGCACCCCAAGCTGCCCGATCGCCGGCATGTTCGACGATGCTCGTGGCTACTACGGCGTGCAGTTCCACCCGGAAGTGACCCACACCAAGCAGGGCGGTCGCATCCTCTCGCGTTTCATCCTTGATATCTGCGGCTGCGAAGCCTTGTGGACGCCTTCGAAGATTGCTGAAGACGCCATCGCCAACATTCGCGCCCAGGTCGGTACTGACAACGTACTGCTCGGCCTGTCCGGCGGTGTGGACTCCTCGGTCGTTGCTGCGCTGCTGCACAAAGCCATCGGCGATCAGCTGACTTGCGTCTTTGTCGACAACGGCCTGCTGCGTCTGCACGAAGGTGAGCAAGTGATGGCCATGTTCGCCGAGAACATGGGCGTCAAGGTGATCCGCGCCAACGCTGAAGATCAGTTCCTGAACAACCTGGCTGGCGAAAGCGACCCAGAGAAGAAGCGCAAGATCATCGGCCGTACCTTCATCGACGTCTTCGATGCCCAGTCCAACAAACTGGACAACATCAAGTACCTCGCCCAAGGCACCATCTACCCGGACGTGATCGAGTCGGCTGGCGCCAAAAGCGGCAAGGCTCACGTGATCAAGTCGCACCACAACGTGGGTGGCCTGCCGGAAGAAATGAACCTCAAGCTGGTTGAACCCCTGCGCGAGCTGTTCAAGGATGAAGTCCGTCGTCTGGGCCTGGAACTCGGCCTGCCGTACGACATGGTCTACCGTCACCCGTTCCCGGGCCCGGGCCTGGGCGTGCGGATCCTCGGTGAAGTGAAGAAGGAATACGCGGACCTGCTGCGTCGCGCCGACCACATCTTCATCGAAGAACTGCGCAAGGCCGATTGGTACCACAAGGTCAGCCAGGCATTCGTGGTGTTCCAGCCGGTGAAATCGGTTGGCGTTGTCGGCGATGGCCGTCGTTACGCCTGGGTGGTTGCCCTGCGTGCCGTGGAAACCATCGACTTCATGACCGCGCGTTGGGCACACCTGCCTTACGAACTGCTGGAAACTGTTTCCGGCCGGATCATCAACGAAATCGAAGGCATCTCCCGCGTTACTTACGACGTGTCGAGCAAGCCGCCAGCGACCATTGAGTGGGAATAATCCCGCGCTAGCCTTGATGGCTTGATCGCAGGTAACTGAAAAGGCCGTGTGAACACTGTTCACACGGCCTTTTTGCGTTTTAGACGCCTGGTAGTCGGACGGGGGTCATGCCCATTCTGTGCAGCGCTGAACTCAAGGCGTCGGGGTTTTGAAAGCGTCGACCATTGATCTGCCAGGAATCCCGTTCGACGTAGTACCCATCTGCATCATGCTTGATGGGCGTTCGAACGAGTTTGCCACGGGTGAGGATGCCGTTACTGGTGATGACTCTGTTGGTGAGGGTTCTGCTGCGGTGAACCAGAAAGGGTTCACCGGTACTGGTGCTGAGGGTGTACGTGCCCGGCATGGGTAGCCCATCCTCCAGCCTTTGCGCCAGGATCACGCTTTTCGGCGTCGGGATTTGCAGCAACAAGTCATTTTTGGCAAAACCGGCCGCTTGCCCCGGGCGCGGCTCGTCGGCCACCCCCGGGTCGACCTTGATACCGCCGAGCTCATCCGGGCCGACGCTTTCAATACGCAGCCCGATGCCGCCTTCAAGTTCGCTGACACCCGCCACGCCGGCATAGGTATTGGCGTGGCTGTTCCCGACCAGCGCCACCCAGCGATGCGCGCCTCTGGCCGTTTGGTCGGCGTCGATGACTTGGCGGGCGAAGAAATTCATCATTTTTTGCCGAAAATTGATGTTTGCCCTCTCAATGCCAGCGCTGCGGTAACTGGCCAGGCAGTCGATGGCCTGAACGCGGATATGGTTTTTTTGCGCCGTCCTGACCACCTGCTCAAAGGTGAATTGTTCGCTGGGGTCAGTCGAAAAACCTGCATCAAGGTCCTTGAGGTAGCTTTCCAGATCCTCGGACATCACTCCAGTGCGGTTGAACACATCCAGGTCAGTCTGATGGAAATCGGTCAGCAGATGCTCCATGTACAGGGTTTTGACCTTTTGTTTGCGCAGCACGCTCATGTTCTCGACCAGAAACTGTTTACTGCCCACGCTGTCGTGGCTTTCACCGATGACCAGGCTCTGTGACCGCTTGAAAAGGGTCTTGATGATGTCCTGGAGCTTCGCATTCGCAATGAACGATGGAATGGTCGGTCTGGGTCGCAGCGGCGGTTGCGAATAGAAGGTCACGGCGTCGTCGTGCAGTGTTCGGCGCAGTCTCTTGAAGGCTCCCAGCTCAAGGTCCGGATTGTTTGGATTGACAAAGCCGTCCTTCAAATCCCCCTTAGGGGCCATACCCTTGGCCGCCTGTTTGAGGGCTGGCTTGATGTCCTGCGGAACATCGTATGCCGTCGCCGGGGCATCGAAGTCCGGGAGTGGCGGCTCGGCCCTGGCAAACAGATCGGCAAACAGATCGGCAAACTTGCCCCCGCCCACCAGGCCGGGACGCGTGAGGGGCACCCATTCACCCATTTCATTCAGGCGTACCGGTATGTTGCGGTAAAAGGAGTAAGGATTGACCGGGTCAATGATTACCCAGGTTTTCAGTTCGTTGCTGTAGCGCACCAGGTAGAAACTGTCACCGACTGCGATGTAGTTACCTCCAGTCCGGGGTTGGTAAATGCCCTGGAATTTGCCTTCGTCACTGACCGGGAAGTCGCCGTCGAGGACCTCATTGGTTTCAAAAGGGGCGAGAATGTCGGCGTCGGCAGGCGTGGCCATGACGGTCTCGAAAGACGGAGTGGGTGGTGGGGGCAGTTCAGCTTCTGACTTCGGTTCCGGCCCGGTCGCAAGGGTCTCTTCTGTCTCCGTGATTTCTGCGAAATCGGAGGCCTCTGCAAGTTCTGCCGCCCCCCTCAGGAAAGGCAGGTTGAACAGCACATCCACGCTGCCAAGGATGGCGCCAGTCACTGCGGCCTTGCGTTCCGCCGGGGTGTGGCCGTTGATGGCCTGGTCGATGTGAAGCCCGACATTGGCGATGCCAGCGCCGATGACGACAAACGCTGCCGGCCATGCAAGGGCGGCCATGGGCCCGAAGGTGTGGTTGAAGGCATTGAGATAGCCTATCCACAGCTTTTTCCTGATCTCGCCGTTGGAGTGCAGCAGGTAATTGGCGTCGCTGAGCATGCGCTCATGAGTGGACCGGTTCAGATGGGTGAACGCATCACCGGCAATTTTCTCGCCACGGTAGTGGAGCAAATGATGGTCCGCGACTGCATATTCACCGGGCAATACGTCATAGGCATGGGTGAGGCCGATATTTTCGGTTTCCGTCTCCTCAAACGCATGAACGATCAAACCAATGCCGGTGAAGTTGGCGAGCTTGTGCCCCAGTGAAGTGGGTTTGTCCTGAATAATGTCGCGCTCTTGCTGCTTGAAGTGCATGAGCATGCGCTCACGGCCTTCGGCATCCTTGACTTCATTGGCCAGCCATTCGTGCAATTGCTCGACGCTGGTGAAGCAGTGAAAACCTCTGGGCTCACCCGGAACGTAGAGAATGTTCAGGTCACGGTCGTCGGTGATACTGAAAATGTCCGTCGACACGTACTGATCAATGCAAAACTTGCGGATTGATAAACCGCTGCCTGCTGGCGCCTCGTCCAGCAGCATTTGCCGGGTGAGTGGCCTGCTCACATTTGCGGTGGCCGCCCTGAGCACCAGGGTGAAGTGTTCGCGGGTCAGGTATCCCTTCTCGTAGTCTTCAATGGCTTTGGCGATGAACGTGCACTTGGCCAGCGCACGGAAGTTGTCGCTGTGCTTTTCCCAGAACGTCGCGATGGCCGTTTTGCAACGGTCAGCGAAATCGGTATCCCAGAAGGTTTTCAACACATCCCTGGCATGCAGGCGAATTTCGTTGGTTTCATCGTAGTTTCCGGCATTGCCGTCGGCACGGTAGAAACCGCTGTCAACGTCCAGCAGGTCCCCGTTGTCCTGGTCGTGGACACTGAAACGCTGCATGACCAGTTGCGGGAAGGTCATCGACTCCCTGGGTTTTTCGAATACATGCTGCCAGCCGGTAAAGGTCTTCGAACTGCTTTGAGCGGCATTAAACCGATGCCAGTAGACCTTGTCGGGTTCGATATCCGTGATGTTGTGCTGGATGAGAATGTCTTTGGCGACCTGGTACGCCATGGCGTACATGTCGGGGCAATCGGTTACCAGATCAGGGATCAGGGCCCGGAGGGCCTGCGCATCGGTAGCGTCGGGCAGGGTTATGTCTTGAGTGTCGTCCATGATGCTCGCCTTGAGAGGTTGCTGAGGGGGCGCTCACTATCTCAAGGGGCATCGATTCCATCTGTAAGCTACTGGGTATCTGGTGGTGGTCTGTTGTTGATAGAAGAAGTAGGACATGACGAAGGTCTGAGTCAGGCTCAGCGCCGTGCAACGTCAGAAAAGTAAAACTTGTCCAGGGTGTGCCGCGACTCGGTGTATTCGAACTGCCGTCCGTCCTGCAAAAACGTCTGGTTGCTGACCACGATCACATGGCTCTGGCCGTCGAGGTCCAGGTGTTGCTGGTCATCCTTGCTCCGCGGCACCGCTTCGATGGTGCGCTGGGCGTAGGCGATTTGCAGTTGCAAGGTCTGCTCGATGAAGGCGTAGATCGAGTGCTCGGCGATGTCTCGGGACAGGCCGGGAATCACGTCGCTGACGAAATGGTTGATGTCGAGGATCACGCGTTTGCCGTCGATCCGCCGCACTCGCTTGATCCGGGTAATGAGGCTGCCTTCTTCAGCCTGGATGTGTTCGAGCAGAGAACCTTCGAGGGGGATCTGGCTGAACTCGACCACGTCGGTGCTGACATCGTTGCCCAGGCTCGGGTAGGTCTCCTGGAAGCTGACGATGCCACCCAGCTGAAATTCGATCGGGTTGGTCGACAGCACGAACGTGCCTTTGCCGTGGACTTTCTGGGCGAAACCGCGCTCCTGCAGTTGCTCGATGGCCTTGCGCACGGTGCCGCGACTGGCCTGGTAGCTGTCCATCAGTTCGGTTTCGGAAGGCAACCGGGCGCCGCGTTCCAGACGTTCGGTCGTGATGCTGGCAAGCAGATCACTGTAGATCTGGTTGTATTTACTCATGGGGATGGCTCTGTGCCGCGCTGTGCTCAAGGTTTCGAACCTTAAGGGCAGGGTAGGGGTTTGTCCATGCGGCGTTAGGTTTCTTTGACTTTTGAGGTGGGAAATGTCGCCGCCGGTCGGGTTCAGGATAAACAAATTCAAACTCGTCTGTACGAGTTGTTGCTTTAACTCGTACAGACGAGTACTTTTCGCTTCGGCGTGCTGCCAATAACAAAAAACTACAGCGCAAGGACAATCATGAGCCACGACTATCCGAATATCGCCAGCGAGCTGCTGCAAAGCCTCGGTGGCAGCGACAACCTCGAGCAGGCCGCGCACTGCGTCACCCGCCTGCGCCTGGCCCTCAAGGACCCGAGCCTGGTCGACAGCGCCACGCTGAACCAGATTGATCTGGTCAAAGGCTCGTTCTTCACCGGCGGCCTGTTCCAGGTGGTTATCGGCCCTGGCGAGGTTGAAAAGGTCTACGCCGAACTGCGTCGTCAAACCGGTCTCGCCGCCTCGACCATCGCCGACGTCAAACAGAAAAGCGCTGACAAGATCAACGCCATGCAGCGTCTGGTGCGGGTGTTTTCCGACGTCTTCATGCCAATCCTCCCGGCGTTGATCATTGCCGGCCTGCTGATGGGCATTAACAACCTGATTGGCGCCAAGGGCATGTTCATCGAGGGCAAGACCCTGCTGGACGCCTATCCGAAGCTTGACGGGCTCTGGAGCCTGATCAACCTCATGGCCAACACCTCGTTTGTGTTCCTGCCGGCGCTGGTGGGCTGGTCGGCGGCCAAGCGGTTTGGCGGTAGCGAAATCCTCGGCATCGTGCTCGGCCTGATGCTGGTGCACCCCGATCTGCTCAATGCCTGGAACTATGGCAAAGCGGTGGCCGGGCTGGACGGGCAGAGCCTGCCGTACTTCGACATTCTTGGCTTGTTCCAGATCGAGAAGGTCGGCTATCAGGGGCAGATCTTGCCGATCCTGCTGGCGGCCTACGTGATGAGCGTCATCGAAAAATGGCTGCGGGCGCGGGTGCCGAACGCGATTCAATTGCTGGTCGTACCGATCACCACCATTGTCGTCACCGGCGTACTGGCGCTGGCAGTGATCGGCCCGGTGACCCGGCATCTGGGGATTCTTATCACCGAAGGCGTGGTCATGCTGTTTGACCTGGCGCCAATGGTCGGCGGGGCGATTTTCGGTTTGCTCTACGCGCCGCTGGTGATTACCGGCATGCACCACATGTTCCTCGCGGTCGACTTGCAGCTGATCTCCACCCAGGGCGGCACCTTCATCTGGCCGATGATCGTCATGTCCAACCTGGCCCAGGGCAGTGCGGCACTGGCGGTGTTCTACATGACCCGTAACGTGCGGGATAAAAGCATGGCCTCGACCTCGGCGATTTCCGCTTACTTCGGCATCACCGAACCGGCCATGTTCGGGGTCAACCTGCGCTACAAATTTCCGTTCTACGCAGCCCTGATCGGTTCGGCCCTGGGCTGCATTTTCCTGTCGCTGAACAAGGTCCAGGCCTCGGCAATCGGCGTCGGTGGCTTGCCCGGTTTTATCTCGATCATTCCACAGTTCATTCCGATGTTCGTGATCGGGATGGTCATTGCCATGGTCGTGCCGTTTGTTCTGACCTGCGGGTTGAGCATGAAGATTGTTCGGCCTGGGTATCGGGTTGCCTGACAGATCGCATTCGCGAGCAAGCTCGCTCCCACAGGTTGACCGCATTCCAAATGTGGGAGCGGGCTTGCTCGCGAAGGGGCCATTACGGTCACTGCATCAACTAATTGAAGGAATCCGCCATGCAAGACTGGCAACGTTCGGTGATCTACCAGATCTACCCGAAGAGTTTTCACAGCCACGCCGGCAACCCCACGGGTGATTTGCTTGGCGTTGTGGCCAAGCTCGATTACCTGCACTGGCTGGGTGTCGATTGCCTGTGGATCACGCCGTTCCTGCGTTCGCCCCAGCGCGACAACGGCTACGACATCAGTGATTACTACGCCATCGACCCGAGTTACGGGACCATGGCCGATTGCGAGTTGCTGATCGCCGAGGCCGGCAAGCGCGGGATCAAGCTGATGCTCGATATTGTGGTCAACCACACCTCCATCGAGCACACCTGGTTCCAGCAGGCCCGCAGCAGCCTCGACAGCCCGTACCGGGATTTCTACATCTGGCGCGACCAGCCGAACAACTGGGAATCCAAGTTCGGTGGCTCGGCCTGGGAGTACGAAGCCCAAACCGGTCAGTATTACCTGCACCTGTTCGACCACACTCAGGCCGACCTGAACTGGGACAACCCCAAGGTGCGCGCCGAAGTCTTCAAGATGATGCGTTTCTGGCGCGACAAGGGCGTAGGCGGGTTCCGTCTGGACGTGATCAATCTGATCTCCAAACCGGCGGACTTCCCTGAGGACAACACCGACGGTCGACGCTTCTACACCGATGGCCCGAACGTCCACGAATACTTGCAGCAAATGCACCGCGAAGTCTTCGAAGGTCATGACCTGATCAACGTCGGCGAGATGTCCTCCACCAGCCTCGAACACTGCATTCGTTACTCGCGGCCAGAGTCGAAAGAGCTGTCGATGACCTTCAACTTCCATCACCTGAAGGTCGATTATCCGAACCTGCAGAAGTGGGTCCGCGCCGACTTCGACTTTTTGGAACTCAAGCGCATCCTCTCCGACTGGCAAACCGGCATGCAGGCCGGCGGTGGCTGGAACGCGCTGTTCTGGTGTAACCATGACCAGCCACGGGTGGTCTCGCGTTTTGGGCATGACGGCGAATATCGAGAGATCTCGGCGAAGATGCTCGGCACGGCGCTGCATTTCCTCCAGGGCACGCCGTTCGTGTACCAGGGCGAGGAACTGGGCATGACCAATCCGGGCTTCGATCACATCGATCAGTACCGCGATGTCGAGACGCTGAACATCTTCCGGCTCAAGCGCGAGGCGGGTGCGAGCGACGCCGACAACATGGCGGCGATCATGCAGAAGTCCCGGGACAACGGCCGTACGCCGATGCACTGGAATGCCGAGCCTAACGCGGGCTTCAGCGCTGGTGAGCCGTGGATCGGGGTGCCGGCCAATGCCGCGCAGATCAACGTTGCCGCCCAACTTGATGACCCGGATTCGGTGCTTCATCACTACCGGCAACTGATCGCTCTGCGCCGCAGTGAAGCGTTGATGTCCGACGGCGTTTACCGGCAACTGTTGCCCGAGCACACGCAAATCTGGGCGTACGTGCGTGAGGGCAATGGCGAACGGTTACTGGTGTTGAACAACTTCTACGGCACAACTTGTGAAGTCGTATTGCCGAATGAAGTAATCGGCGAAGCGATGACGCAGCGGTTGGTGATCAGCAACTACCCGGACTGTCCGCCGCGCAATCGGCAGGTGTTTTTACGGCCCTTTGAGTCGTTCGTTCTGCACCTGAGCAACCACTAAAAAACACTGTTTTAAAACAACACGCAGAACGCTGCGCGGGAGAGTTTTGCGCGCCGATTTTGCCGCTGCACACAATAAAAATAATGGGGTAGCTCTTGAACATAACAATAAATCGCAGCCTTTTAATGGCGGGCGTGTGCCTGGCTTTACCTCTTTCGGCCCAGGCGCTGGAGTTCGCCGGTTACTTGCGCAGCGGCGTCGGGACCTCGGTCAACAGCGGTAAACAGCAGTGTTTCCAGCTACCGGGCGCGCAGACCAAATACCGCTTGGGCAACGAATGTGAGCAGTACGCGGAGCTGGAACTACGGCAGGATTTGTACACCCTGGATGACGGCTCGGTGCTGAGCGTCGATGGCATGGCGTCGCTGTATAACCAGTACGACAAGGACCTGACCTTCAACGGTGACAACGGTTCGGTGCGAATGCCGCAGATGTACGCGCAATGGTCGAACATGCCCAGCCTTAATGGCGGTTCACTGTGGGCTGGCCGGCGCTACTACAAACGGAACGATATCCACATTTCCGACTTCTACTATTGGAACCAGAGCGCCACCGGCGGCGGTATCGAGGACGTGCTGATCGGCGATCTGAAATACAGCTACGCCTTCTCGCGCAAGGACAACCTGTACCAGAAGGACTACATCAACCGTCACGACTTCAACGTCGCTGGTTTCAACACCAACCCCGGCGGTGAACTGGAGTTTGGCCTTAGCTACATCGACAAACCCGACAGTCGCGACGCACATCGCGGCTGGGCGATCACCACCCAGCATGTGCAGAAAGGTTTTCTGGGTGGCAAGAACAAACTGGCGTTCCAGTACGGCGAAGGGCCCGGCACCGGGTTGGGCTATACCGGTAACGTGAAGCTGGACGACAGCAGCAAAAGCTACCGGGTGGTGGAGTTCTTCGACTGGCAAGTGACGCCGCGATTTGGCGGGCAGATCGAGGCGGTCTATCAGAAAGACATTCGCCCGGACGGCGCTGACCAGAACTGGATTTCCCTGGGCGTTCGCCCGACTTATGCGCTCACCGAGCAGTTCAAACTGGTGACCGAATTGGGTCACGATCAGGTCGAAGCCACGGGCGGCACGCGCAAGCTGAGCAAGTTCACCTTCGCTCCGACCTGGTCGCCCAAAGGACCGGAATTCTGGGCTCGCCCTGAGGTGCGACTGTATTACACCTATGCGAGCTGGAACGAGGCGGCCAAACGGGCTGCCAATGAACTGGCGGCAGGTTCTGCATTGTCCGACACCGGCTCTTTCGGCACAGCGCGACACGGTTCGAACGTCGGATTGCAGGTCGAGTATTGGTGGAAATAAGCGATGCTGCCGGAGCCTCGCGCTCCATCGGCACTTCAAAGAACAAAACAGCAGGTGACGTCATGGCCACACCCCAACAATTGCAACTGCTGGCACCTTTGTCCGGCGTGCTGATGCCGCTGGACCAGGTGCCCGATCAGGTGTTTTCCAGTCGCGTGATCGGCGACGGTCTGTGCATCGATCCGACTTCGCAAACCTTGTGCGCGCCGCTGGCAGGGGTTGTCAGCGATGTGCAGGCCAGTGGGCATGCGGTCAGCATCACCGACGACAATGGCGTGCAGGTGTTGATGCACATCGGCCTCGACACGGTGAACCTGGCAGGAAAGGGGTTCACGCGGTTGGTGGAGGAGGGCCAGCGGGTTGACGTTGGGCAGTCGCTGATCGAATTCGATGCCGATTACATTGCCTTGAATGCTCGCAGCCTGCTGACCTTGATGCTGGTGGTCAGCGGTGAGCCGTTCACTTGGCTGACGCCGGAAACGGGTTTGGTAGAAAGTGGCCAACCGCTACTGAGCTTGAAGCCCATCGAGCAGGCAACGGATGAGCCAGTGTCGGAAGAGGGCGAAGCACTGTTTTCCAAACCGGTGACACTTGCCAACCCGAACGGCTTGCACGCCCGTCCGGCCGCGGTGTTCGCTCAAGCAGCGAAAGGTTTTTCGGCGAGCATTTACCTGCATAAACAGCAGGCGAGTGCGAACGCGAAATCCCTGGTGGCAATCATGGCGTTGCAGACGGCTCATGGTGACGTTGTGCAAGTCAGCGCGGCCGGCCCGGATGCTGAAGCGGCGATCAAGACGCTGGCCGAATTGCTGACCGACGGGTGTGGCGAGACGGTCGCCGTGATGGCAGAAGTCGAGACGGTTGAAGCGTCATCGCTGAACGTTTTGCGCGGAGTCTGTGCCTCGGCGGGTTCGGCGTTTGGTCAGGTTGTGCAGATCGCCGAGCAAACGCTTGAAGTGAGCGAGTTCGGCGTCGGTCCGCAGCGTGAGCGAGAGCATCTGTCTCGGGCTTTGGCCGCAGCGGCGCTGGCCTTGCAGCAACTGCGCGACAACGCCACCGGTGACGCCCAGGCAGAGATTTTCAAGGCGCACCAGGAACTGCTTGAAGACCCGAGTCTGCTGGATCAGACCGAGTCGCTGATCATCGAAGGCAAAAGTGCCGGGTTCGCCTGGCGCGCAGCAACCGAGTCGACGGCAACCCTGTTCAAAAGCCTGGGCAATGCCTTGCTGGCGGAGCGGGCGGCGGACCTGGCCGATGTCGGCCAGCGGGTGCTCAAGCTGATTCTCGGCGTACAGGATCAGGCGATGGAGCTGCCTGAGGGGGCGATCCTGATCGCCGAACAACTGACGCCGTCACAGACCGCCGGGCTCGATACCCGCAAGGTACTGGGTTTCGCCACGGTCGGTGGCGGCGCTACCAGCCACGTCGCGATCCTCGCGCGGGCGTCCGGTTTGCCGGCGATCTGCGGGTTGCCCGTTCAGGTGCTGGCGCTGGCCAACGGCACCCAAGTGTTGCTCGACGCCGACAAGGGCGAGCTGCATCTGGACCCGGATCTGGCGGCCATCGAGCAGCTGCAGGCCAATCGTCAACGCCAGCAGAAGCGCCATCAACATGAGCTGGCGCACGCTGCGCTGGCGGCTTGTACCCGCGATGGTCACCACTTTGAAGTGACGGCAAACGTCGCTTCTCTGACCGAAGCCGAGCAGGCCATGACGCTGGGCGGAGAAGGCGTCGGTCTGTTGCGTTCGGAGTTTCTTTATCTGGACCGCCACCATGCGCCGAGCCATGACGAACAGGCATCCACCTACAGCGCCATCGCCCGCGCCCTGGGGCCGGCGCGCAATCTGGTGGTGCGGACTCTGGATGTCGGCGGCGACAAACCGTTGGCCTACGTGCCGATGGACAGCGAAACCAACCCGTTCCTCGGCATGCGCGGGATTCGATTGTGCCTGGAGCGCCCGCAGCTGTTGCGCGATCAGTTCAAAGCGATCCTGAGCAGCGCCGGGCTGGCCCGTCTGCACATCATGTTGCCCATGGTCACGCAACTGTCGGAGTTGCGACGGGCCCGGCAGCTGCTTGAGGAAGAGGCGCTGGCATTGGGTCTTACCGAGCTGCCGAAACTGGGGATCATGATCGAAGTGCCGGCAGCGGCACTGATGGCCGATCTGTTTGCGCCTGAAGTGGACTTCTTCTCTATCGGCACCAACGACCTGACCCAATACACCCTGGCCATGGACCGCGATCACCCGCGCCTCGCCAGCCAGGCCGACAGCTTTCATCCGTCGGTGCTGCGTTTGATTGCCAGCACCGTGAAGGCCGCCCACGCCCATGGCAAATGGGTCGGTGTGTGTGGCGCCATGGCGTCCGAGACGCTGGCGGTGCCGCTGCTGCTGGGACTTGGGGTGGATGAACTGTCGGTGAGCGTGCCATTGATTCCGGCGATCAAAGCGGCGGTTCGCGAAGTGGATCTGCTGGACTGCCAGGCCATCGCCCAGCAAGTGCTGGGCCTGGAAAGCGCCGAGCAAGTGCGCGAGGCGTTGCGGCTGTATCACGAGGCGACGGTCGATACTTCACTGGTACTGGAGAACTGAGCATGTTCGAGAAAATGCAGCGGGCGTTCTGGAAAGCGTTAACCCCGGATCTGGTGGTGGATGAGCCGAAAGTGGTTGCTCAGCCTGTTTCTGGTCTGGCCCCGGAAATCGTCGCCGCTCTGGGCGGAATGGATAACCTCAAGTCGCAGCAGCCGGTGGCGCTGACCCGGGTTCGGGTGGCGTTGCGGGATGTGGGGCGGATGGATCGGCAGGCTTTGAATATGGCCGGTGTGCCGGGAGTCATGATGCTGGACGAAGGCGTGGTGCACCTGATCACCGGCCTCGCACACTGATCGTTCCCACGCTCTGCGTGGGAATGCCTCTAGGGACGCTCCGCGTCCCCAGCGGAAGTGACGCGGAGCGTCACGGGCTGCATTCCCACGCAGAGCGTGGGAACGATCGCGCAGCAGGAATCCTGCGCCACCCTTACTGTTTCTCAACCGCAGGTGTATCGTATTCGCCTTTTACAGGCCCTGCGCCTGTCGCTGATACGTGAGGTAGTTGAGTTCATGTCCTTTACCCGTCGCCAAATCCTCGGTGGCCTGGCCGGTCTTGTTGTCGTTGGTGTCGGAGCGGGGGGCGCGTCGCGGTACTGGTTGGGCAAAATGGCCGACGCCGACGCGGGCCACGACTATGAGCTGATCGCCGCACCACTGGACGTTGAACTGGTGGCCGGGCACAAGACCGAAGCCTGGGCGTTCGGCCCGTCGGCGCCGGGCACCGAGTTGCGGGTGCGTCAGGGCGAATGGCTGCGGGTACGTTTCATCAACCACCTGCCGGTGGCCACCACCATTCATTGGCACGGCATCCGCCTGCCGCTGGAAATGGACGGCGTACCCTACGTCTCGCAGCTTCCAGTGCTGTCGGGCGAATACTTTGACTACAAATTCCGCGTGCCCGACGCCGGCAGCTACTGGTATCACCCGCATGTGAACAGCAGCGAAGAACTCGGTCGCGGGCTGGTCGGCCCGTTGATCATCGAAGAGCGCGAGCCTACCGGCTTCAAGTACGAAAAGACTTTGAGCCTCAAGAGCTGGCACGTCGATGAAGAGGGCGCTTTTGTCGCGTTCAGCATTCCTCGCGAAGCGGCCCGTGGCGGCACGGCGGGGCGCCTGTCGACAATCAATGGCGTCTCGCAAGCGGTGATTGAGTTGCCCGCCGGGCAGATCACCCGCGTGCGCCTGCTCAACCTCGATAACACCCTGACCTACCGACTCAATATTCCTGGCGTCGAAGCGCAGATCTACGCGCTGGACGGCAACCCCATCGAACCGCGCCCGTTGGGCAAGGAATACTGGCTCGGCCCCGGCATGCGTATCTGCCTGGCGATCAAGGCACCGCCGGCCGGTGAAGAACTGTCCCTGCGCAATGGCCCGGTACGACTGGGCACGTTCCGCTCGGTGGCGAACACCGATGCCCCGACCGAGTGGCCACCCGCACTGCCCGCCAACCCGGTGGCCGAGCCGGACCTGGCCAATGCCGAGAAACTCAACTTCAATTTCGAATGGGTAGGCTCAGTGTCGGTGAACGTCGACAATGGCAAGCCGCCGAGCCTGTGGCAGATCAACGGCAAGGCCTGGGACATTACCGACAAGACTTGCGCCGACCGCCCGATTGCCAAGCTCGAGAAGGGCAAAAGCTACATTTTCGAATTAAAAAACATGACTCAGTATCAACACCCGATTCACCTGCACGGCATGAGCTTCAAGGTCATTGCCTCGAACCGGCACAAGGTCATTCCGTACTTCACCGACACTTACCTGTTGGGCAAGAACGAGCGCGCGCAAGTGGCGCTGGTGGCGGATAACCCGGGGATCTGGATGTTCCACTGCCATGTGATCGACCACATGGAAACCGGCCTGATGGCCGCCATCGAGGTGGCGTGATGCGTCAGATACGCCCGACAGCAATCATCGACCGCGGCCGTGATCGTGACTTCATGCGCGAAGCCCTGACCCTGGCCGCCCAAGGCGCGGCGCTCGGTGAAGTGCCGGTGGGCGCGGTGCTGGTGCAGGACGGTGAAATCATCGGTCGGGGTTTCAACTGCCCGATCAGCGGCAACGACCCGAGTGCTCACGCCGAGATGGTCGCGATCCGCGCGGCCGCGTTGGCAGCCAGCAACTATCGTCTGCCCGGCAGCACGCTGTACGTGACGCTTGAGCCGTGCAGCATGTGCGCCGGGCTGATCGTGCATTCACGGATTGCGCGGGTGGTGTATGGGGCGCTGGAGCCGAAGGCCGGGATTGTGCAGAGTCAGGGGCAGTTTTTTACCCAGGGATTTTTGAATCACCGGGTGCTGTATGAAGGCGGGGTATTGGCTGAGGAATGCGGGGCGGTGCTGAGCGAGTTCTTCAAGGCCCGAAGAGCCAAACCCACAGACTAAACACCGACCTAATGTGGGAGCGGGCTTGCTCGCGAAAGCGGTAGATCAGTCAACATTTCTGCTGAATGTTAAACCGCTTTCGCGAGCAAGTCGGATCGCCGCACCGCCGCTCCCACATTTGATCTCCATTGGCAGGGAGGTCGGGTTTACTTACGGGCCACGATGACCGCGCGCATCGGCGCCGGCAGCCCTTCAACCGTCTTGCTGTGATCTTCCGGGTCAAGGAAATCGCTCAGCGACTGATATTTCATCCACTCCGTCCCGCGCTGTTCCTCGACCGTCGTCACGCTCACGTCCACACAGCGAACATCCGTGAACCCTGCCCGGCGCAGCCACAGTTCCAGCGCTGGTACTGACGGCAGGAACCACACGTTACGCATCTGCGCATAACGGTCTTCCGGCACCAATACCTGCTGCTGATCGCCCTCGATCACCAGGGTTTCCAGCACCAGTTCGCCGCCTTTGACCAGGCAATCCTTCAGCGCCAGCAAATGCTCGATCGGCGAGCGACGGTGATAGAACACGCCCATGGAAAACACGGTGTCGAAGCCTTCCATGTTCGGCGGCAGGTCTTCGAAAGGGAACGGTAGGTGCCAGGCATTGGGCTCGGACAAGTAACGCTGCACTGCCTGGAACTGGCAGAAGAACAGCCAGTTCGGATCGACACCGATCACGCTATCGGCCCCGGCACCGAGCATGCGCCACATGTAATAGCCATTGCCGCAACCGACATCGAGGATGCGTTTGCCCTTCAGATCCAGATGCGGTGCGACCCGCGACCATTTCCAGTCCGAACGCCATTCAGTATCGACGTGCACACCAAACAGATCGAATGGCCCTTTACGCCATGGCGACAAACCCATCAGCGCGGTGCGCATTTGCGCACGGGTTTCGTCATCGCAATCGGTGTCCAGCGTCAGACCGTTGAGCAAATCAACTTCGCTCGGCTGAATCTTCGGCAAAGCGTCCAACGCACTCTGCCAGCGCTCCAGATCGCCGTGACCCTTTTCCATTTTCTTGTCGAGCTGACGCTGCAGAGTGTTGGCCCATTCGGCCAGCGGTGTGCCGGCCAGACGGCGGGCAAGGGGGGACAGATCAATCATGGCAAGGCAATCAACGAGGCAAAGTTAAGACACTGGAACCACGGCACGACTTTCGAAAAACCAGCGGCCAACAGGCGCTCACGGTGTTCTTCGAGGCTGTCGGGCTTCATGACGTTTTCAATGGCGCTGCGCTTCTGGGCAATCTCGAGTTCGCTGTAGCCGTTGGCGCGTTTGAACGCGACGTGGAGGTCAGTGAGCAGCGCGTGTTCGTCCGGATCATTGAAGCGCAGCTTCTCCGACAGAATCAGCGCGCCACCGGGCAACAGCGATTGGCGGATACGCGAGAGCAACGCCGTGCGCTGTTCCGGGGCGATGAATTGCAGGGTGAAGTTCAGCGCCACCACCGAGGCCGGCTGGAATTCCAGGGCCAGGATGTCGCCTTCGATCACTTCGACCGGCAGTAGCTCCTGGAACATCGAGTCCTGACCGTTGAGGTATTCACGGCAGCGTTCAACCATCGCCGCCGAGTTATCCACAGCGATGACGCGGCAGCCGTCGGTGCGTACGTGACGGCGCAAGGCCTGGGTCACGGCACCGAGCGACGAACCCAGGTCGTAGAGCACGCTGTTGGGCTGGGCGAACTGCGCAGCGAGCACGCCGAGGTTTTCAACGATGGTCGGATAACCCGGCACTGAGCGCTTGATCATGTCCGGGAATACCCGCACCACGTCCTCGTTAAAGGCGAAGTCAGGCACCTGGGCCAAAGGCTGGGCGAAAAGGCGATCGGGTTCTTTGCTCACGGCGGTTCCAGCGGCGTAGGTGGAAAAGGCCGGCATTTTAGCCAAATTGACGGGGGGATGCGCGGGTTGTCTGATAAACCGCCGGGCAGGATCCGAGGTTTGCGTGTTCAGTGAGACCGCTTTCGCGAGCAAGTCGAATCGTCGCACCGCCGCTCCCACAGTAGTTCTGCGTCGGACACAAGAAGTGCGTTTAACACTAATCAAATGTGGGAGCGGGCTTGCTCGCGAAGGATTCAGCGCGGTTTCGGGCCGAACGCCGAGGCCGCAATTCCCCATTGCCCCAACCAATAGCTGAGGATGATGACGTAAGGCGCGGCATGAAACGGCGCGACGAATCGATTGATGCCAATCACGCTGTCCGAAAACACAAACGCCACCGCACCTGCGGCCGCTAGCAGCGCCGAGCGTTTGGGCACGTCGGTGCCGAGTCGGGCCAGCGCCCGCCAAAGCATGGCGCTGATGGCCAGACCGTAGACGATCACCGGGATGAGCAGCGGACCCAGCCCATTGGAGATCAAGATCCCCAACAACACCGCGCCGACGCCCAAAGCGATGATCAGCGGTAACAGTGCCAGTCGCCGGCAATCACTCAAGTAGGCTTTCAGATAGGCCAAGTGAGCGATCAAAAACGCCCCGAGACCGAACACAAACAAATCCCCCGGCCACGCGAGCAGTACGTCGCCTAGCAAAGAGAAAATCAATCCAAGGCTGATCCAGCGCCGATATTCGCTGGGCGGTGCGTCATGCAACCAGCCGAGCAAGGCCAAAACCGGCAATGGCTTGACCAGCAGGCAAAGCAACGCCGCATGCACGCTGACGCCATAGAGGAACGTCACCGCGCCCATCAGCGCCAGAATCAGCCAGCCCACGATCAGTTAACCGAGATCGCGCAGTCGAAGGTTTCCACCGCCGGTACTTCCGGAGCCCATGGCTGTGAATAGGTCAGGCGTAAACGGCCAGTACCCGCGGCAAAGGACTGGAAGCGCCAGGTCGAAATGCCGGCGCTGCCGACGATCCCCGCGTCTTCCGGGTTGCTGTAGACCTCGGGGCTGAGTGCGCGCAATACGCCACCGGCCGAATCCTGGATCGCCCAGCGGTAACCCGTGGTCGGGTTGCTCGGCAGGGTCAGGATCAGGTTTTGCCCGCTGTGCAGTTTTACCGGGCATTCGCTTTGTTTTTCCACGGTCACGTTCTGTTTCGGTTGCGTGGCGCACGCGGCCAGCAAGGCGAGGGCGAGGGCGAGGGGGACAAACAGGCGAGTGGGGGACATAAGGTCAGTGGCTCCGGCATTCACGACGAACGGCGAGCATAACTGAAGATGAGACAAAGTGTGACAGCGCTGAAGGAGAGGCGTTGTCAGTGGCGCCGCCATCGTCGGAACGCCGCCCGGAGCAAGCTCGCTCCCACAGGTTTATCGCAATCCCTGTGGGAGCGAGCTTGCTCCGGGCGGCGTTCCGACGATGGCAGTGGTGCAGGCACTACATGACTATCAGAACAAAATCTTCGCCACATCCGCAAAGCGCTTGGCAAAGTGCACGGTAATCCCTTCCTTCAGGTAATCCGGCAATTCTTCAAAGCTACCGCGATTAGGCTCCGGCAGGATCAATTCGAAGATCTTCTGTCGCCGCGCTGCAATCACCTTCTCGCGCACTCCGCCAATCGGCAGTACATGCCCGGTCAGCGTCAGTTCGCCGGTCATGGCGATGCCTTTTTTCGGCGCCTGGTTTCGGGCGAGCGAGAGCAAGGCGCTGGCCATGGTCACGCCGGCGCTCGGGCCGTCTTTCGGGGTGGCGCCTTCCGGGACGTGCAGGTGGACGAAGGCTTCGTCGAAGAACTTCGGATCACCGCCGAACGACTTCAGGTTGGAACTGACGTAGCTGTAGGCGATTTCCGCCGACTCCTTCATCACGTCGCCCAATTGCCCGGTGAGTTTGAAGCCACGGTTCAAGGTGTGAATACGCGTGGCTTCGATCGGCAAGGTCGCGCCGCCCATGCTGGTCCAGGCCAGCCCGGTGATGACACCAGTCCCGGACAGCACTTGCTCGTTGCGGAAGACTGGATGGCCGAGTGAGGCTTCGAGGTCTTTCGGGCCGAGCTTGATCACCGCTTTCGGCTCGTCGATCAGTTTCACAACGGCTTTGCGCACCAGTTTGCCCAGTTGTTTTTCCAACTGCCGCACGCCGGCTTCACGGGCGTATCCGTCGATCAACGCTTTGAGGGCGCTGTCGCTGATGCTCAGGCTGCCTTTGGACACGCCGGCCTTTTCCAGTTGCTTGGGCCATAGGTGACGTTTGGCGATGGCGATTTTTTCTTCGGTGATATAACCCGACAGGCGAATCACTTCCATCCGGTCCAGCAATGGGCCGGGAATTGAATCCAGGGTGTTGGCGGTGCAGATGAACAGCACTTTCGACAGGTCCAGACGCAAGTCCAGGTAGTGGTCGAGGAATTCGACGTTCTGTTCCGGGTCGAGGGTTTCCAGGAGCGCCGAGGCCGGGTCGCCCTGGTAGCTCTGGCCCATCTTGTCGATCTCGTCGAGCATGATCACCGGGTTCATCACTTCGACATCTTTCAACGCATGGACGAGTTTGCCCGGCTGCGCGCCGATGTAGGTGCGGCGATGGCCCTTGATCTCGGCTTCGTCGCGCATGCCGCCGAGGCTGAAGCGGTAGAACGGCCGACCGAGGGATTCGGCGATGGATTTGCCGACGCTGGTTTTACCCACGCCCGGCGGGCCGACCAGTAGCACGATGGAGCCGCTGATCTCGCCTTTGTAAGCACCGACCGCGAGGAACTCGAGGATGCGGTCCTTGATGTCGTCGAGGCCGGCATGGTGTTTGTCCAACACCTTGCGTGCGTGCTTGAGGTCAAGTTTGTCCTCGCCGTACACGCCCCACGGCACCGAGGTCGCCCAGTCGAGGTAGTTGCGGGTGACCGCGTACTCCGGCGAACCGGTTTCGAGGATCGACAGCTTGTTCATTTCCTCTTCGATGCGTTTTTGCGCCTGAGGTGGCAGAACCTTGCCGGTCAGCCGTTGCTCGAACTGTTCGATGTCGGCGCTGCGGTCGTCCTTGGTCAGGCCCAGCTCTTGCTGGATGACCTTGAGCTGTTCCTTGAGGAAGAACTCGCGCTGATGCTCGCCGATCTTGCGGTTAACTTCGGCGGAAATCTCTTTTTGCAAGCGTGCGACTTCGACTTCCTTGCGCAGCATCGGCAGGACTTTTTCCATGCGTTTGAGCATGGGTACGCAGTCGAGCACTTCTTGTAGCTCGCTGCCGGTGGCCGATGTGAGGGCGGCGGCGAAGTCGGTCAGCGGCGATGGGTCGTTGGGACTGAAGCGGTTGAGGTAGTTCTTCAGCTCTTCGCTGTACAGCGGATTGAGCGGCAGCAGTTCCTTGATCGCGTTGATCAGCGCCATGCCGTAGGCCTTGACCTCGTCGGTCGGCTCGGTGGGCTGGTGCGGGTATTCGACGTCTACCAGGTACGGCGGGCGATGGTGTTTGAGCCAGGTGCGAATGCGCACGCGAGTCAGGCCTTGGGCGACGAATTGCAGTTTGCCGTTTTCGCGACTGGCGTGGTGCACCTTGACCAGAGTGCCGTAGAGCGGCAGGGCCGAGGTGTCGAAATGGCGCGGGTCTTCCTGGGGCGTGTCCATGTAGAACAGGGCCAGGGAGTGGTGATCGGATTTGCTCACCAGGTCGAGGGTTTCGGCCCACGGTTCTTCGTTGACGATGACCGGCAGCACTTGGGCCGGGAAGAACGGGCGGTTGTGGATCGGGATGATGTAGACCTTGTCCGGCAGGTTCTGGCCTGGCAGGGCGAGGCCTTTGCCGGTGGAGTGGTGTTCGGCGTTCTCTGGGTCGGCGTATTCGCTCGGGTCTTCGGGGAATTCTTGCTGGTCGCTCATGGGGCACCTGCGCAATTGGGTATGGGTGTTAGATGGGGCGGGTGGGGGGTGGTTTCAATGGGTCGGGATATTTCTGGGTGTGTGTTCAGGGTTTTGACAGGTGCGTTTGACTTGGCGGCCTTTGGGCCGACCATGTTGGTGGTTGACCGGGTGTATGTCCGTTGCTGCGGTAACGGCGGCTTAGGGTTTCGCCCGAGAGTGTCAGATTTTTTGTGTGCGGGCCGGTAATGGCCTGCCGTCAGGCAGGCCTTCATTTCACCAGGTCGGCCTGATGAATCGATCTCCGTACAAGACCGCAAACTGATTCANGAGAGTGTCAGATTTTTTGTGTGCGGGCCGGTAATGGCCTGCCGTCAGGCAGGCCTTCATTTCACCAGGTCGGCCTGATGAATCGATCTCCGTACAAGACCGCAAACTGATTCATGGCGTTCTTCCAGTCATGGGCGGGGCTGCCCCAATTGGCGGTGATATTTTGCAATGCCAGCCAGATCAACTTCGTCGCTGCATCGTCGGTTGGAAAGTGCCCCCTTGTCTTGATGATCTTGCGCAACTGAGCATTGATGCTCTCGATAGCATTAGTGGTGTAGATCACTTTTCGTATGGCTGGCGGGAAGACAAAAAACGGGATGACTCGATCCCAGGCACGTCTCCAGGCCGCAGCCACCGTTGGATATYGCTTACCCCAAGGTCCAGACTCGAAGGCCTCTAGAGCCTGCTCGGCAACTTCAGCGTTGAGTGCTTGATAGATCGGTTTCAGGGMCTTGGCCAGTTCGCGGCGCTTGTCCCAAGCCGCGTAATCAAGGCTGTTACGGATCAAGTGGACGATACAGGTTTGCAACGTCGTCTGAGGAAACACCGCACTCAAGGCTTCTGGCATGCCTTTAAGTCCGTCAGTTACCGCGATCAAAACGTCTTCGACGCCTCGGGTCTTGAGGTCATTGAAGACCTTCATCCAGAACTTGGCACCCTCAGTGGTCTCAATCCAGATCCCCAAAATATCTCGTGTGCCGTCCGGCAACACGCCCAGGGCCAAGTAGATTGCCTTGTTGCGAACCACCCCTTCGTCACGGATTTTGACCCGCAGAGCATCGAAGAAAATGACTGGGTACATGGGTTCAAGTGGTCGTTGCTGCCAGGTACTGACTTCTTCCAGAACAGCATCGGTGACGGAGCTGATGAAGTCATGGGAGACGTCTGTTCCGTATTGCTCCGAGAGAAATGCACGAATCTCGCGAACACTCATGCCGCGGGCATACATAGCAATGATCTTGTCGTCGAAGCCTGTAAACCGGCGCTCGTGTTTGGGGATCAGGATCGGAGCAAAGCTGCCATCGCGGTCTCTGGGAATATCCAGGCGCAACGGGCCGTCATCGGTCAGCACGGTCTTGCCGCTTCGGCCGTTACGTTGGTTACTCGACTCCTCGGGGCGCTCCGCGCCCTGAGGATAACCAAGGTGGTGCCCCAACTCGGCACCAAGGGCTCGCTCGATGAGCGCCTTCTTGAACGCCATCGAGGCATCCTGAATGGCTTCGGCACTCATCGGGCCGTTTACGAACTGATCAATCAGCTCTTTTGGAATGGCTGGAAGGTCTCG
>NZ_LMCV01000024.1:0-64576 GCF_001424925.1 Pseudomonas sp. Root329
GGATTGATCAATCGAAGTATGCTTTTTCATGGACTCGCCCTCGCTGTCGTTGGCTGTTTAGACTGCCACCGTGGCGCATTGACGCCTCGGCGTGGGCGAGTCCATTCAATTACAGGGGACCGTGATCAGCGGGCGGGCGGATTCTCACCCAATGGCACCACCGCCATGGTCAACCGCGACACACAACTGGCCTTCCCCTCATCGCTGGTCAAACGGATATCCCAGACATGCGTCGTGCGGCCAATGTGAATCGGCTTGGCCACCGCCGTGACCCGCCCGCTGCGCAAGCCGCGCAAATGGTTGGCGTTGATTTCCAGGCCCACGCAGTAAAACTTGCTGGCGTCGATGCACAGGTAACTGGCCATCGAGCCGACCGTTTCGGCCAGCACCACCGAGGCGCCGCCGTGCAGCAAGCCGTAAGGCTGGTGAGTGCGATGGTCGATGACCATGCTCGCGGTCAGGGACTCGTCGTCGAAGGCTTCGAAGCGAATATCCAGCACTTCGCCGATGGTGTTTTTCTGGATTGCGTTCAACTGTTCAATGTTGGGATGGGTACGCCACAAGCTCATTGCTGACATCCTTTGTTGGTTTTATTCGTGACTCAATCCTGCCACAGCACCGCTTCGCTGCGCTCGCTCCATTCTTCGAAACGGGCGCCGTAAGCCGCTTCAATCACGTTGCGCTTGATCTTCAGAGTCGGCGTCAGGAAGCCGTTTTCCACCGCCCAACTGTCCTTGACCACCACCAATCGACGCAAGCGCTCATGTTTGTCGAGGACGCCGTTGACCTCCTCCAGGAGTTTTTCCAGGCTTGAATGCAGGCCCGCCCTCGCCGTTCCGCTGGCGTCCTGCTGACCGACCGCCGAGAGCACGCACAACCCCAGCGGCGCACTCAGGCCATCGCCCACCACGCAAACCTGTTCGATGCGCGAATGCTCCGCCAGACGATTTTCGATCGGTGCCGGGGCGATGTATTTGCCTTTGCTGGTCTTGAATATTTCCTTCAGGCGCCCGGTCAGGCGCAGGTTGCCTTCGGCATCCTCCTCGCCCTTGTCGCCGGTGCGCAGGAAGCCATCCTCGGTGATGGTTTCGGCGGTTTTCTCAGGTTCCTTGAAATACCCGAGCATGGTCGCGCCGCTGCGCACCATGACCTCGCCCGACTCGGCGATCCGCACCTCGACCTCCGGGCAGGGCTTGCCGATCCAGCCGGGTTTGTTCTGGCCCGGCAGGCCAACGTGCGAATAGCCGCAGCTTTCGGTCATGCCGTAGACCTCCAGCACATCCAGCCCCAGTTTGCGGTACCACAGCAGCAAGGTCTGCGGCACTGGCGCGGCGCCGGACAAGGCGATGCGCAAGGCATCCAGCCCAAGCCCGGCCAGGACTTTGTGGCCGACCCGCTTGCCAATGATTGGCAGACCCAGCAGGAAGTCGAGGCGCTTTGCCGGGATCTTGCTGTACACGCCCATCTGGAATTTGGTCCAGATCCTTGGCACGCCGAACAGCGCGGTTGGACGTGCGCGGCGCAAATCGGTCAGGAAGGTGTCGAGGCTCTCGGCAAAAAACACTGTTTGCCCGGTGTAGATCGACGCCAGTTCGACGAACATCCGCTCGGCGACATGGCACAGCGGCAGGTAGGACAGCAGCCGATCCGACTCATTCAAGTCAAACAGCTGCGTGCCGTGAGTGGTGGCAAACCCCAGATTGGCGAAGCTGTGCATCACGCCTTTGGGCATGCCGGTGGTGCCGGAGGTGTAAATGATGGTCGCCAACTGGTCGGCGGACGGCTTGGGATCGTCCTGGATCGGTGAGCTCTTTTGCAGGTCGGCCCAGCTGAAATCGAACGTGCCGGGTGGATGCAACGGCAGGCTGATCGTCGGCAGATCGGCGCTGACCCCGCGAGACATGCCAGGCCAGTCATCAAGTTTGCCGATGAACGCCAGCGCCGCTTCGGAGTGTTCAAGGACCTGGGCCACGGTCTCGGCGGTGAGGTTCGGGTAGAGCGGCACCGACACGTGGCCGGCCATCCAGATCGCCAGGTCGGCGATGATCCAGTGCGCGCAGTTTTTCGAGATCAGGGCGATGTGGCTGCCTTGGGGCAGTTCGCGTGCGCGCAACCAATGCGCGGCGCAACGCGCCTGATGCCCGACGTCTTCCCAGGTCAGCGTTTCGACCTGGCCGCCGCCCGTGGGCTGGACCAAAAAGCGCTGGCGCGGATGACGGGCCTCACGCTCGTAGAAGACGTCCAGCGGCAAACGAAAAGCAGCAGGCATGCGACTCGCTCCTTTATTTCTGGTCTGGAGCAAGCGTAGTCAACCAAGCAGTTGCTCGGTTGACTATTTTACGGGTGCTTGATGCCGTTGAGCTTCATCGCGCCGGCCAGCGGCAAATCACCTTCAAGTTCTGCAAGGCCGGCGGTGCGGACCGCTTCCGGGTCCTGCACATGGCCGTGCTGAAGGTAACCCAGCAAGTTACCCACCAGCGGGTTATGACTGACCAGCAGCGCGTGATCCACAGACACCAACTGCTCCGCCACCGCTTGCGGGCGGTTGTCGGGGGTCAGCCAGTCGACGGTGCGAATCTCCGGCGCGAAATTCAACGCTGTACGCACAATTTCTGCGGTCTCCTGCGCTCGCAGGTAAGGACTGGCGTAGATCGCGGTCAGCGGCTTGCCGGCCAACTCGGCGGCAGTGCGCAGCACTTCTTCACGACCATGGGCAGTCAGTGCCCGTTCCGAATCAGGACGCTTGCCGTGTGGCTCGGCTTCACCATGACGCAATACCCAGAGTTTCATAGTTTCGGTTCCTCATCTCGAGCCGGATGCGGGGCTGGCGCCACAACGTGCGGCGCTTCACCTTCCGGTGTACGCGGCGTCGGCCAGTCGGCGAACGGCCACGGTTTCTGGTCGCTGTGGAAGCTGCCAAAACGACCGATCTGCGCCAGGAACTGGCTCAGGCTGTCGCCGAAGTTCATCAGGCTGGCGCTCGGGGCGCCATATATCAAACGATAGATCAGTTGAACCAACACCACGGCGCCGAGGATGAATTGCGCCACTTGCCAGACCAGCACGTAGACGATCATCCACAACACGCGCAGCAGGATGGATTCGTACTTGGCTTCTGTTTTCGGATCGTTCATGTCTCGCTCCCTGCCCCTGTCAATTGAGTGCTCAGTTGAAACCGCTGGTGGAAATAAAGTCGACGTCGGTTTTCGGCTCGGCACGCATCAATAGACCGATTACCTGCTCCAGCGTGCGCCCTTCGAACAGGATGGCATGCAGCCCGGCGACCAGCGGCATGTACACGCCCACCTCCTGAGCCTTGGTCTTGAGCACCTTGAGGGTGTTCACGCCTTCGGCGACTTCGCCCAGGCGCGTCACTGCATCTTCCAGGCTCAAGCCCTGGCCGAGGGCGAATCCGACCTGGTAGTTACGGCTTTTCGGCGACGAGCAGGTGACGATCAAATCGCCGACGCCCGCCAAACCGAGGAAGGTCATCGGGTTGGCGCCCTGATTCACCGCAAAGCGGGTCATTTCCGCCAGCGCCCGGGTGATCAGCATGCTCTTGGTGTTTTCACCCATGCCCAACGCCACCGCCATGCCGGCGATGATTGCGTAGACGTTTTTCAGCGCGCCGCCCAACTCCACACCGAAGCGGTCGGCGCTGGCGTACACGCGAAAGGTCCGGCCGTGCAACGCCTCCTGGACCCGCTGGCAGAGTTCTTCGTCTTCGCTGGCGACCACTGTGGCGGTCAGCGCGTGTTCGGCGATTTCGCGGGCCAGGTTCGGCCCGGACAGCACGCCGATGCGCGCTTGCGGGGCGATCTCTTCGAGGATTTCGCTCATCAGCTTGAAAGTGTGGGCTTCGATGCCTTTGGTCAGGCTCACCAGCAACTTGCCGCTCAAACGTTCGGCGTGCGGCATCAATACCGAACGCAGCGCGCTGGACGGCAGAGCGACGAAACACAGGTCGCAGGCTTGCAGAGTGGCCAGCAGGTCGGTGACCGCTTCCACGGCCGGCAGAATCTTGATGCCTTTGAGGTAACGCGGATTCTCGCGATTGACCCGAATGGCCTCGGCCTGCTCGGGGTCACGCATCCACAGCCGGACCTGATGCCCGTTCTCGGCCAGCAGATTAGCCACGGCGGTACCAAAACTTCCGCCTCCCAGGACCGCAATTGGGCGCTGTTCAGTCATATGCAATCCGTTAATCCATACCAGTGGCGATGACGGCATTATACGGAGCGGCCCATTGGCGGCCAGCCCCCGCATCAATTACCGACACTTGTAGGAAGAAGACCAAGAAAACCGAGGAAAATGCCCACAACGTGACTGGAAAAGTCATTGCGCTCGGTTAACATGCGCGCCAATTGTTCGCTATCAAGGATGTGTTGTGTCGTTTGGCTCTCCATCACCTCGCTCGCCGCTGGTACTGGCGCTGATTTTCAGTTCGCCATTGCTTGCCGACGACTTGTTCCTCGACAGCGAGCCGCTGCCGCAAGTATTGACCGCGACGCGACTCAAGCAGTCGCCGGCCGCGGTACCGGGGAGCATGACGGTGATCGACAGCGAACTGATCAACGCCAGTGGCGCCCGGGACATCAGTGAGTTGCTGCGACTGGTGCCGGGAATGATGGTCGGCAACATCAACGGCAACCAGGCGGCAGTGAACTATCACGGCACCAATGCGACCGAAGCGCGACGCCTGCAAGTGTTGATCGACGGCCGTTCGGTGTACCGCGCAGGCCTGGCCACGGTGGACTGGAGTGACATTCCGGTGGCCCTGGAGGACATCGAACGCATCGAGGTTTTTCGCGGTCCGAACACCGTCAGCTATGGCGCCAATGCGCTGATGGCGGTGGTCAACATCATCACGCGCAACCCGGCCGACAGCCACGGCACGCGGATGAAAGTCACCCGTGGGCAGCGCGGCATCGACGACTTTTACGCCAGCCAGGGCGTGGGCTGGGACGGCGGCGACTTGCGCCTGTCACTGTCCGGCCAACAAGACGACGGCTTCGACTCGGACCGTAACGGCGCCGACTACCGCGACAGCCGCCGCTTGAACCGCTTCAACCTCGCGGTCAACCAGACGCTCACTGAAAACCAGAGCATCGACTGGCAATTGAATGCCAAGGACGGGAGCAACCAGCGGCCGTATACCTACCGCCCGGTCTTCTCGGGGATTACCGATGCTGGGAACAATTCCGACGTCATCGCCAAGGACTACGCCGGCTCGGTGCGCTGGAACCTCGACATCAATCCCGATCACAGCCTTTACATCCAGGGCTCGGCGCAACACTGGGATCGTCAGCAGACCTGGCGGGCCTGCGATGCCGAGGTCTCGTTCAGCCCGCAATTGACCGAACTCTGGCAGCTCAACCCGAATTACACCGAACGCCTGGCACGCAACATGGAACGCTACACCGGCCCCGGCGCACCCGCAGGTGATCCGACCCAGCGCGCACTGGCCAATCAAGTGCTGGATCAATGGCGAAACGGCGCCCGGCAAACCCTCTGTGGCGATATTGACCAGAGCACCCGGGAATCGCGCTACGACCTTGAGTTGCAGGACACCCTCAGCCTGTCCGACAGTCTGCGACTGGTCAGCGGCATGAACTATCGTTACGACCGGGCAGATTCCGAGACCTACTTCAATGGCACCCTCGACGACACCACCTGGCGGGCGTTCGGCCAACTCGAGTGGCGAGCCACCGAGCATTGGTTGCTGCAAGGCGGCGCAATGTTCGAAGACACGCAATTGATCGGCAGTTCGCTCACCCCGCGGGTGGCGGTCAACTACCTGATCAACCCGCGCCATGGCCTGCGGGCGGTGTATTCGGAAGCCGTCCGCTCACCGGACATGTTCGAGAACAACGTCAACTGGAGCTATCAGGTAAAGAACTTGCGGCCCAGCGCCTACGGCCAGTCCAGTGCCCGTTATTTCGTCAAGACCCGTGGCCCCGGCGACCTCGAACAGGAACACATGCGTTCCCGGGAGCTGGGCTACAACGGCTACTTTGCCGAAGTCGGGCTGGCAGTCGATGTGAAGCTGTTCTACGACGAAATCACCGAGATGATCAGCGAACCGCTGCGCAACAATCAGTACATCGCCAGCAACTCAAACAGCTCGCGTTTCTCCGGGGCAGAAACCCAGTTCGACTGGCGAATCAGCAGCGCCGATCGCCTGCGCCTCACCTATGCCTACGTCGATGCAGAGGCGAGCAACCCGTTGGATGCCCAACAGACCGCTCGAAACAGCGGTTCCGCCGGTTGGCTGCGCAACTGGGGCCATGGCTGGAACAGCGCGCTCTTCTACTATGGTGACGATGCCCTGAACGGCTACCGCTTCGAACGGGTCGACACGCGCATCGCCAAACGCATCGGCCTGGGCAAGGCCAGCCTGGAACTGGCCGGAGTCCTCCAGCAACGCCTCGACAACCAGCCCACGACCTTCGTCGACAACAACTACGACGAGCGCCGGGTGCTTTACTTCAGCGCGGAGCTGGCGTTCTAAGATGCTGTATCGCCCGTCACGCAAGACGCCAATCCTTGGCCGCCTGCTGGCCGGGTTGTGCCTGGTGTTTGCCGGACTGCTGAGCAGCCTGGAGGCCAGCGCCGCGGACATTTTGCTGACCGGCGCCGAGGACAGCCCGGGCATGCAATCCTTCACTCAGGCCCTGAGCGCGTTGCGGCCTGCCGATAACGTGCACTTCCAGCCGCTGGCCAGTCTGCCGGCGCCAGGCAAACTGCCCGCCGGCACCCGTTTGATTCTGCTCGACCTGCCGAGCCTCGACTGGCGCCTGCAAGACGCCCAGGGCCCGGCGACGCTGGTGCTGCGCATCAGCCGCCTGCAAGCCCGTCAGCATCTGGGAGCCACCCTGCCCTCCCACCTCAGCCTGCTCTGGAGCGATCCGCCCCTGGACCGACAATTGCGCCTGACCCGATTGCTGCTGCCTCAGGCCAACCGGGTCGGCGTGCTCTTCGACAGCCACAGCGAATTTCTCTTGAAAGAACTGCATCAGGCCGCCCACGCCCTGGGCCTTGAAGTGGTCACCGAGCGCTGGGATAACACCAACGACAGCCGGCCGTTGCAGGCGTTGCTGAAGAACAGCGACGTGTTGCTGGGCCTCGACGACCCCGATCTGTACAACCCGAAAACCGCGAAAAACCTGTTGCTCAGCAGCTATGCACGGCAATTGGCGCTGATCGGCCCTAACGCCGGGTTCGTCAGGGCCGGGAGCCTGGCCAGCACCTACAGCGATCAGAGCGATTGGCTGGCGATACTCGACGAACTGCTCGACCGGCCACCGGCCACGTGGCCACGCACGCACTACCCGCAACGCTTCAAAGTCTTAAGTAACCCGCAAGTGGCTCGTTCATTAGGGATTGAACAGATGAACGAAGCGTCTGTCGCAACACAGTTGGCCGAAGGAGAAAACCGCCCATGACCTTCCGTCGCCGTTGGGACATCAACACCCGCACACAAATTATCAGCCTCGGCCCTGCCCTGTTGCTGACGTTGCTGTTGATCAGCTTCTTCACCTTCGTGCGGATCCAGGACCTGCGTCAGGAGCTCAACCACACCGGGCAATTGATCGCCAACCAACTGGCACCGGCCACCGAATACGGAGTGATCTCGGGCAACAACGAGGTGCTCGACAGTTTGCTCAAAGCCACCCTGGCCACGCCCAATGTGCGCTTTCTGGAAGTCCAGGACAGTGCCAACCGGATTCTGGTGTACGTCGAGCAACCGTCGGAAACCCACAACCGCTCGCACCAGGTCGAAGTGTTCCAGGCCCCGGTGCGGCTGCAACGCATCCCGCTGCACAATGATTTCCTGCAAGGCAGCCGCGTCGCCAACACGGCGCCCTCCGAGGATTATCTGGGTCGGGTAATCGTCGGCCTGTCCAATGACGCCTTCAGCCAGCGTCAGCAGGAAATCCTGTTCAAGGCCGGGATCCTGGCGCTGTTTGCCCTGCTGTTTACTTTTCTGCTCGCCCGGCGACTGGCCGGCAGCCTGTCGCAACCGATCCGCGACATCGGCAACGCGGTCAAGGCGATTCAGGACGGCGACTACAAAACGCCGCTGCCGATCGTCGACGACACTGAACTGGGCGCGCTGTCGCAACACATCAACAACCTCGCCAACGGGCTCGAACAAGCCAGTCGCGAACAGCATCAAGCAATGGCGCAGTTGATTCAGACTCGCGAGGAAGCGGAAAAGGCCAACAACGCCAAATCCGATTTCCTCGCGATGATGAGCCACGAACTGCGCACGCCGATGAATGGCGTGCTGGGCATGCTGCAACTGCTGGAAACCACTGATATGACCGAGGAGCAGGTCGAATACGCGGCGCTCGCCTCGGAGTCCACCGAACACCTGCTCAAAGTCATCAACGACATTCTCGATTTCTCGCGCATCGAGCGTTCGGAACTGGAGCTGGAGCACATTCCGTTCAACCTCGCGGACCTGATCGGCAGTTGCGCCCAGTCGTTCTCGCACAGCGCCGTGCAACGCGGGCTCGACCTGGCGCTGTCGATTCCGGACGACATGCGCGCGTTGCAGGTGCAGGGCGACCCGACGCGGATCCGGCAGATCCTGGTCAACCTGATCGGCAATGCGCTGAAATTCACCGAACAGGGCCGCGTCAGCATCGAACCGCAATGGCAGTCGCTGGATCACGAACTGCTGTGGTTCACCTGCACCGTGCGCGACAGCGGAATTGGTATCTCGGCTGAAAGCCTGGAATTGATGTTCAACGCCTTCCAGCAGGCCGACAGTTCTATTTCGAGGCGATACGGTGGCACCGGGTTGGGCCTGCCGATTGCTCGCACGCTGGCTGAACGCATGGGCGGCACGTTGCGCGCCCAGAGCGAGGAAGGTCGCGGCTCGGTGTTCACCCTGGAAATCCCGCTGGCGCTCTATAAACAGACGCTGCCCGTGTTGGCGCCGCGCGCGCAGACCCGCACCGGTGATGGCGAAGGGCGCAACGTATTGCTGGTGGAAGACAATCCGGTCAATCAGACGGTCATCGAAGCAATGTTGCGCAGTCTGGGCTTTACTGTCAGCGTCGTCACCGATGGCGCCCAGGCAGTACGCAGTGCCGAGAGTCTGATTTTCGAAGCGATTCTGATGGACTGCCGGCTGCCAATCATCGACGGCTACGAGGCCACCCGACAGATTCGCCAATTACCCGGCTGCACAGACTTGCCGATCATCGCGCTGACCGCCAACGCCTTGCAGGGTGACCGCGAAGCTTGTTTATCGGCGGGAATGAACGATTACCTGGCCAAGCCCTTCAAACGCACAGATTTGCAGCAAATTCTGCAGCGCTGGGTGCAGTAGTGCAGGCCTTTCGGCTATCTGCGACTGGCGTGAAAGGCGAAAGTGCGGCAGTCTTAGGCACCCGAACAGGCCCGAAAAGGGGCTTGAATAATAATTTCAGTGCACAAGTGTACATTCATGTCCTTGGTGCTGTGACTTTCACCACAACGCAATAGTCTATGAGTAGGCTGCTGACTCGAGGCATGAACGCTTCGATCGGCCGGGAAGATTTGCCCCACCTGCCGCATGGGACTATTGAGGAGCTCGCATGACCAAACAAAACGCCTTTACTCGGGAAGACCTGCTGCGCTGCAGTCGCGGTGAGCTGTTCGGCCAAGGTAACGCGCAACTGCCCGCCCCCAACATGCTGATGGTGGATCGCATCACCCATATCAGCGAAGAGGGCGGCAAGTACGGCAAAGGTGAATTGGTCGCCGAGCTGGATATCACTCCGGACCTGTGGTTCTTCGCCTGCCACTTCGAAGGTGATCCGGTGATGCCAGGCTGCCTGGGCCTCGACGCCATGTGGCAACTGGTCGGTTTCTTCCTCGGCTGGCAAGGTCTGCCGGGCCGCGGTCGCGCCCTGGGTTCGGGCGAAGTGAAATTCTTTGGTCAGGTTCTGCCGACCGCCAAGAAAGTAACCTATAACATTCAGATCAAGCGCGTACTGAAAGGCAAGCTGAACCTGGCCATCGCCGATGGTTCGGTCAGCGTCGACGGCCGCGAGATCTACACCGCCGAAGGCCTTCGGGTCGGCGTTTTCACCTCCACTGACAACTTCTAAGGGTTATCCGCATGCGCCGCGTCGTTATCACTGGTCTGGGCATCGTTTCGTGCCTGGGCAATGACAAAGAGACCGTCTCCGCTAACCTGCGTGCAAGCCGCCCTGGCATCCGGTTCAACCCGGAATATGCCGAAATGGGTCTGCGTAGCCAGGTTTCCGGCTCCATTGACCTTCCCCTCGAAGAGATGATCGATCGCAAGATCTTTCGCTTCGTCGGCCACGCGGCGGCTTACGCCTACCTGGCCATGAAAGACGCCATCGCCGACTCCGGTCTGACCGATGAGCAAGTCTCCAACCCGCGTACCGGCCTGATCGCCGGTTCCGGTGGCGCCTCCACGCTGAACCAGATGGAAGCGCTGGACATCCTGCGCGAGAAAGGCGTCAAGCGCGTCGGCCCATACCGCGTCACGCGGACCATGAGCAGCACCGTTTCCGCTTGCCTGGCCACACCGTTCAAGATCAAGGGCCTGAACTACTCCATCGCTTCTGCCTGTGCCACCAGTGCTCACTGCATCGGTACCGCCATGGAACAGATCCAGATGGGCAAGCAGGACATCGTGTTCGCCGGCGGCGGTGAAGAAGAACACTGGAGCCAATCGTTCCTGTTCGACGCCATGGGCGCACTGTCCAGCCAGTACAACGAAACCCCGGAAAAAGCTTCCCGTGCCTACGACGCCAAGCGTGACGGTTTCGTCATCGCCGGCGGTGGCGGCATGGTCGTGGTCGAAGAGCTGGAACACGCTCTGGCCCGCGGCGCGAAGATCTACGCGGAAATCGTTGGCTACGGCGCGACCTCCGACGGCTACGACATGGTCGCCCCAAGCGGCGAAGGCGCCATCCGCTGCATGCAGATGGCCATGTCCACCGTTGACGCTCCGATCGACTACCTGAACACCCACGGCACCTCGACTCCGGTCGGCGACGTCATGGAAATGAAAGGTGTGCGTGAACTCTTCGGTGACAAGGCTCCGGCCATCAGCTCTACCAAGAGCCTGTCGGGTCACTCCCTGGGCGCCGCCGGCGTTCACGAAGCGATCTACTGCATGCTGATGATGGAAGGCAACTTCATGGCGGGTTCCGCCAACATCGACGAACTGGACCCGGAAGTGGCTGACATGCCGATCCTGACCAAGACTCGCGAAAACGCCACCATCAACACGGTGATGAGCAACAGCTTCGGTTTCGGTGGCACCAACGCCACGTTGGTACTGAAGCGCTGGGCAGGTAAGTAATACCCCGCCTACGCCGCACATAAAAACGCCCCGACTGGTTCGGGGCGTTTTTTTTTCGCCAGGAAAACGCAAAAACCTGTGGGAGTGAGCTTGCTCGCGATGGCGGTATATCAGACAACAATGATGTCGACTGACACTCCCTCATCGTCGGAACGCCGCCCGGAGCAAGCTCGCTCCCACAGGGGATTTTGGTCAGGTTCAAGCTGCGGTTTTCGTCGTCGCGAACATGAAGCTTTTGTCATGAAACTCAACGCCCTGCGACCGAATGTCGCGTGTTTAGCGGGCTGCAGGACTTTTACCAAACTCGCAAAAGTTCGTTACCAAACTCAGTCGTTTACTTAGCAGGCTAACCAAACATATAACGGAGCCCTGCACACGCCTTGCTGCAGATAACAGAGATTGGAGCTAGCAGATGACTGTAAAAGTAACTGAACGCGACGATTCACATAAGTCCCACGAAGGCGTAGCCGCCGGTATCCGGATCTGGGACGTGCACCAACAAGACATGCTGGTGGGGATGTTCCACTCCGAAACCGATGCCCACAGCTACAAGGCCGAACTGGAAAAACTGGAGCAGCAACGAGCGCTCCAATCCGCATAAGCAATGACAGCATTGAAAACGACAAACCCCGCCATGAGCGGGGTTTGTCGTTGTTGCAGCCTTTAACGGCTTACCACATCAGATCGTCGGGGATCTGATAGGCGGCGTACGGATCGTCTTCGACAGCGACTTCTTCGGTCTTCACGTTCATCTGCACGATACGCTGTGGATCGCGCTCCTGGATCTTCAGGGCCGCTTCACGCGGAATGACTTCGTAGCCCCCGGCGTGATGCACGATGGCCAGCGAACCGCTGCTGAGCTTGTTGCGCATCAGCGTGTTGACGCAGATGCGCTTGACCTTCTTGTCGTCGACGAAGTTGTAGTAGTCCTCGGTCGTCAGCTTCGGCAGACGCGAGACTTCGATCAACTGTTTGACCTGAGCAGCACGAGCCTTGGCCTCGACCTTCTCCTGTTGCTGACGGTTCAGCTCCTGATCGCGCTTGACCTTCTCGGCCATGGCTTCCTGAGCCGCCCGCTGCTGCGAGTCATCAAGTTCGATCTGACCTTTGTGGGCCAGACGCTGCTGTTTCTGCTTCTCTTTGCCGACCTGTTTGGCCTGCTTCTGGTTGACCAGCCCTGCTTTGAGCAACTGGTCGCGAAGGGAAATGCTCATGGTGCTTATTACTCACTTAGGCAACTGCTCAACCGCAGCTGGGCAAATTCTTTTCCTGACGTTTGGCTTCGCCCCACAAGGCGTCCAACTCTTCGAGGGTGCAATCTTCTATGGGACGGTGGGTGTCGCGCAATGCCTGTTCGATAAAACGGAAGCGTCTTTCGAACTTGCTGTTGGCGCCACGCAGTGCAGTTTCGGGATCGACCTTGAGATGACGCGCCAGATTGACCACGGAAAACAACAGATCACCGACTTCATCGGCAATCGCTACCGAGTCATTGTCGGCCATGGCCTCGAGCACTTCATCGAGCTCTTCGCGCACTTTGTCGAGCACCGGCAAGGCGTCAGGCCAGTCGAAACCGACCTGCCCTGCCCGCTTCTGCAATTTTGCCGAGCGGGACAACGCCGGCAGTGCGGCGGGTACGTCGTCGAGCAAGGACAGCTGTTCGGGCGCCGAAGATTTCTCCGCCCGTTCTTCAGCCTTGATCTCTTCCCAGCGCTGCTTGACCTGCTCTTCACTCAGACGTGGAACATCCAGAGGCGCATACAGATCACCGGTAGGAAACACGTGAGGATGACGGCGGATCAGCTTGCGAGTGATGCTGTCGATGACACCGGCGAATTCGAAGCGCCCCTCTTCCCGGGCCAACTGGCTGTAATAAACCACCTGGAACAGTAAATCCCCCAACTCACCCTGCAAGTGATCGAAGTCACCGCGCTCGATGGCGTCGGCGACTTCATAGGCTTCCTCAAGGGTGTGCGGGACGATGGTTTCGTAGGTTTGCTTGATGTCCCACGGGCAGCCGAACTGCGGGTCGCGCAGACGGCTCATCAGGTGCAGCAAGTCTTCAAGGCTGTACATCGGTTTCACGGCGTCCGGTTACGGCGGGTTTCGATGATGTTAGGCAACTGGGAAATCCGCCCCAGCAACCGCCCCAGTGCATCCAGCCCCGGAATCTCGATGGTCAGGGACATCAACGCGGTGTTGTCCTCTTTGTTCGAGCGGGTGTTGACCGCCAGCACGTTGATCCGCTCGTTGAGCAGCACTTGCGAAACGTCACGCAGCAGACCGGAACGGTCGTAGGCGCGGATGATGATGTCCACCGGATAGGTGAGCACCGGCACCGGGCCCCAGCTGACCTGGATGATCCGCTCGGGCTCGCGCCCGCCCAGTTGCAGCACCGAGGCGCAGTCCTGACGGTGAATACTCACGCCGCGGCCCACGGTGATGTAACCGACGATCGCATCCCCCGGCAGCGGCTGGCAGCACCCGGCCATCTGGGTCATGAGGTTGCCGACGCCCTGGATCTGGATATCGCCGCGCTTGCCCGGTTTGTAACCGGTGGCCTTGCGTGGAATCAGTTCCAGCTGTTCGTTGCCGCGCTCCGGTTCGACCAGTTGCTGCGCCAGATTCACCAGTTGTGCCAGACGCAAATCGCCTGCGCCCAACGCGGCGAACATGTCCTCGGCGGTTTTCATGTTGGCCTTCTCGGCCAGCTTGTCGAAATCTACTGCTGGCAGACCGAGGCGATTGAGTTCGCGCTCCAGCAAGGTTTTACCGGCGGCGACGTTCTGATCGCGCGCCTGCAATTTGAACCAGTGAACGATCTTCGCCCGTGCCCGCGAGGTGGTGATGTAACCCAGGTTCGAGTTCAGCCAGTCGCGGCTCGGGGTGCCGTGCTTGCTGGTGATGATCTCGACCTGTTCACCGGTTTGCAGGCTGTAGTTGAGCGGAACGATGCGCCCGTTGATCTTCGCGCCACGGCAGTTGTGACCGATTTCGGTGTGCACGCGGTAGGCGAAGTCCAGCGGCGTCGAGCCTTTCGGCAAGTCGATGGCGTGACCGTCCGGGGTGAAGATGTAGACCCGGTCCGGCTCGATATCGACCCGCAGCTGATCCGCCAGGCCACCGATGTCACCCAGTTCTTCATGCCACTCGAGGACCTGACGCAGCCAGGAAATTTTCTCTTCGTAGTGGTTGGAACCGGATTTGACGTCGGTGCCCTTGTAGCGCCAGTGCGCGCAAACGCCCAGCTCGGCTTCTTCGTGCATGGCGTGGGTGCGGATCTGCACTTCCAGCACCTTGCCCTCGGGGCCGATCACTGCGGTGTGCAGCGAGCGGTAGCCGTTCTCTTTCGGGTTGGCGATGTAATCGTCGAATTCTTTCGGGATGTGCCGCCACAGGGTGTGGACGATACCGAGCGCGGTGTAGCAGTCGCGCATTTCCGGCACCAGCACGCGAACCGCGCGCACGTCGTAGATCTGGCTGAACTCCAGACCCTTGCGCTGCATTTTGCGCCAGATCGAATAGATGTGTTTGGCCCGGCCGCTGATGTCGGCATCGACGCCGGTCGCGGTCAGCTCATTCTTCAGTTGGCTCATCACGTCAGCGATAAAGCGCTCGCGATCCAGACGTCGCTCATGCAGCAACTTGGCGATCTGCTTGTACTGATCGGGCTCAAGGTAACGGAAGGACAAGTCCTCCAGTTCCCATTTGATGTGACCGATACCGAGACGGTGAGCCAAAGGCGCGTAGATGTCGAAGACTTCACGGGCGACGCGGTTGCGTTTTTCGTCATCGGCGGTTTTCACCGCACGGATCGCGCAGGTGCGTTCGGCCAGTTTGATCAGCGCAACGCGAACGTCGTCGACCATGGCGACCAGCATCTTGCGCAGGTTCTCGACCTGGCCCTGCGTGCCCAGCACCAGGGATTGACGGGGGCTGAGGCTGGCGCTGATCGCCGCCATGCGCAACACGCCGTCGATGAGTTTGGCGACCACCGGACCGAAGCGCTGGCTGATCGCCGGCAATTCAATCTGGCCTTCGCGCACGCCGCGATACAGGATCGCGGCAACCAACGAATCCTGATCGAGTTTGAGGTCGGCGAGAATCTCGGCGATCTCAAGGCCCGTGCGGAAACTCGAGGTCCCTTCGGACCACAGGTTTTTCGCCGCATTGGCTTGTTGTTCAGACGTACGAGCAAACTCGCACGCTTCCTTCAAGGCTTCGCGATCCAGTGCCGGATCGACACTGACCGCGTGATCGAGCCAAGCCTCGAGATTGATACTGCCGTCGGTGTTGATCGGCTGGTGTGCTCTCACCTGTACCATCTTGCTTACCTTCCCTACGACGCAGATTCAATGCGTCAAATCGCTGACCTTCGTTGCCCGTGCGCCCACATCAGGGCCGGTACGCGGCTGCACGGGCGGGCCAGTCGGACCAGACGAGCCGTCCTAGCTCGCTTCAAATAACGCCATGGCCTCGACATGTGCCGTCTGAGGAAACATATCGAGAATCCCGGCACGTTTTAACCGGTAGCCCTGCTTGATCAATTCGACCGTATCGCGCGCCAGCGTTGCCGGATTGCACGACACATACACCAACCGTTTGGCGCCCAGGGACGCAAGCTTGCGCACTGCCTCGAAAGCACCGTCACGCGGTGGGTCCAAGAGTACCGCACAAAAGCCTTCGCGCGCCCATTCGGCATCGGCCAAAGGCTGGGATAAATCGGCCTGAAAAAACTTCGCATTATGAAGATTGTTGCTAGCAGCGTTTGCTGCTGCCCGCTCGACCATCGCCTGCACACCTTCCACCGCCACCACTTCGCGAACGACCTTGGCCAGCGGCAAGGCAAAGTTACCCAAACCACAGAATAGATCGAGAACGCGTTCATCCGCCGTCGGCTTCAGCCACTCCAGCGCTTGGGCGATCATCGCTTCGTTGACCCCGGCGTTGACCTGGATGAAATCTCCCGGTCGGTACGCCAGGTTCAAATCCCACTGCTCAAGCCGATAACCCAGCGACTGATCAGCCTCGACCGGTTGCGGTTCGCCGTCACCGTGCAGCCACAATTGGGCTTCATGGAAGGCGCAGAAATCCTTGAGGATCGTCATGTCGGCGTCGGACAGCGGCGCCATGTGCCGCAACAACACCGCCAATGACGAACCGCTGAACAATTCCACATGCCCCAGCGCCTGAGGTTTGCTCAAGCGCCGCAACATCTCCGGCAAGCGGGTCATGATCGGTTGCAAGGGTTGTACCAGCACCATGCATTCGTTGATCGCAACGATGTCCTGACTGCCGGCGGCGCGGAAACCGACTTCGAGCTTTTTCGCCTTCATGTCCCAGCGCACCGCCACTCGGGCGCGACGCCGGTAACCGAATTCCGGACCGCTCAACGGCGCGGCCCATTCTTCGGGTTCGACACCGGCAACCTTCGACAACTGCTCGGCGAGCATGCGCTGTTTCAGGGCGAGTTGTTCGTTGTGCGGCAGATGTTGCACGCTGCAACCCCCACAGCGACCGGCATGCGGACACGGTGCCGGGCGGCGCAGTTCGCTGGCCTGGAACACCCGTTCGGTGCGCGCCTCGACCACTTTGCCGTGGGCGCCCAACACACGTGCTTCTACTTCTTCACCGGCCAATGCGCCGATGACGAACCAGGTGCGACCTTCAAAAAACGCGATACCGCGACCGTCATTAGCCAGGCGCTCGATACTCAAGCGCTGCTTTTTGCCGGTCGGAATTTGCGGGGCCTTGCTGCCGCCGGTGGGCTGGAAGCGCAGGCCTCTCTCTTGCTTGGCCATCAGTTAGGCGCGTCGAAAATGCCGGTCGACAAGTAACGGTCGCCACGGTCGCAGATGATCGCGACGATTACCGCGTTTTCAACTTCTTTGGACAGACGCAGCATCGCTGCCACCGCACCGCCCGAAGACACGCCGCAGAAGATGCCTTCTTCGCGGGCCAGACGACGGGTCACGTCTTCGGCTTCGCTTTGCGCCATGTCGACGATCCGGTCCACGCGCTCGGCCTGGTAGATCTTCGGCAGGTATTCCTGCGGCCAGCGACGGATGCCCGGAATCGCCGAGCCTTCCATCGGTTGCAGACCGATGATCTGCACGTTCTCGTTCTGCTCTTTCAAGTAGCGCGAGACGCCCATGATGGTACCGGTGGTGCCCATGGAGCTGACGAAATGGGTGATGGTGCCTTCGGTCTGACGCCAGATTTCCGGGCCGGTGGTGGTGTAGTGCGCTTCCGGGTTGTCCCCGTTGGCGAACTGATCCAGCACCTTGCCGCGGCCTTCGGCTTCCATTCGCTGAGCGAGGTCGCGGGCGCCTTCCATGCCCTCTTCCTGGGTGACCAGAATCAGCTCGGCGCCATACGCCGTCATGGCGGCTTTACGTTCGGCGCTGGAGTTGTCCGGCATGATCAGGATCATCTTGTAACCCTTGATCGCGGCGGCCATCGCCAGAGCGATCCCGGTATTACCCGAGGTCGCTTCGATCAGCGTATCGCCGACGTGGATCTGCCCGCGCAATTCAGCGCGGGTGATCATCGACAGCGCCGGACGGTCCTTGACCGAACCCGCCGGGTTATTCCCTTCGAGCTTGAGCAAAAGGGTATTGCTGGTGGCGCCAGGCAGGCGCTGCAAACGGACCAGCGGAGTGTTGCCGACGCAATCGGCGATGGTTGGGTACTGCAAGGTCATGGCGTATTCGCAATCCAGACTGCGGGGGCGCCTATCATACCGGCAAACCTTCGCAGGCCATATCACGCAAAGTACGGTGCTTATGGTTTATCGGAATAAGGGGCTGGATCAGTACTCTTCGCCTTGCGCGACATTCAATGCATAGAACTCATGCAACTTGGCCTGCAACAACTGTTTGTCCGGTAGCTGCACCTGGTATTCAGCGATCAGCGCTGGCGACAGGCTGCGGTTAAGGGCGGCTGAAGATAATCAGGTTGTGCGACCAGGACAATTGTCGCACCAGTGGTGCGACTTTCTCTTCAGCGTGATAAGTCTCATAGAACTGGCGCATGCGAAACAAGTTCGACCGGGTAAACCCACGCAACCCTGGTTGAGTCTGAGCCAGATGTTCAGCCAGTTGGCTGACCACAGAATCGCCCCACTCAGCCTGTTCCAGCTTGCGACTGATGTAAGCACCCACCTGCCAATACAGCTCGATCAACTGGGTATTCACCGCCTGCATGGCCTGGTGCTTGGCACTGTGAATCAGCGCAAGCACTTCATTGAAACGGTCGTCGGCTGCGTTGCCGCGGACGCTGGATGCATTCATGCCGAACTCCTGGAAGACGAGAAAAACGCGAGTCTATTCCGTCAAGTCAGGCTTAAGGTGTCGGCAATACCCTTTAGGAAAGGTCGTACAAAATAACGGGAACGCTCCGGCAAAATCAGAACGGTGGTGACTGGGACGGCCTCTTCGTCGGAACGCCGCCCGGAGCAAGCCTGCTCCCACAAGGGATCAGCGTTGATCACACCATTTGTGGCCGACACACATCCACTGTGGGAGCGAGCCTGCTCGCGAAGGCATCGTCACTCACGCCATCAATATCAGCCACCAACCGCATATTCAGCCGCAACCCGGACTTAGTATTCTCAGCCCAAAGACTCCCGCCCTGCCGCTGCACCGCATTCCTCGCAATGCTCAACCCCAACCCGAACCCGCCATCCCCCGGCCGCGAACCGTCGAGCCGAATGAACGGCGAGAAGATCCGCTCAAGATCCGCCTCAGCCACCCCGCCGCCCTCATCCTCCAGCCACAAATGCCAGAAGTCGCCATCGCGCTGCCCACCAAGGCGTACAACGCCGCCCTGCGGTGAATGACGAATGGCATTGCGCAGGATGTTTTCCAGCGCCTGAGCCAACGTATTGAGATGGCCGCGCACCCAGCAGGACGAATCCACCACACACTGCAACTGGCTCGCCGGCCAGCCACTTTCATAGCAGGCATTTTCCGTGAGCATTTCCCACAACGCCTGAATCTGGATCGATTCGTCGGGCAGCGGCGCGCGCTCGGTGTCGAGCCAGGCCAGTTGCAGGATGTCTTCCACCAGACGCTGCATGCCATCGACCTCTCGGCCAATGCGCTCGCGCAATTGCGTCAATCCCTGCTCGCTTTCGCTGGCCACCCGCAGGCGACTCAGTGGCGTGCGCAATTCGTGGGACAGGTCGCGCAACAGTTGTTGTTGCAGGGCCACCGTGCTTTGCAGGCGCTCGGACATGTGATCGAAGGCCCGGCCCAGTTCACCCAGCTCATCCGGGCGATTGGTGATGCGGCTCGACAACCGCACGTTCAACGGGTCGGCACGCCAGGCATTGGCCTGTTCGCGCAGGCTGTTCAAAGGCACGACCAGCAACCGATACAGACCGACGCACAACAGTAAGGTGAACAGCCCGGGAATCACCCCGTTGGTGATCACCCGCCAGAACACCCGGTAACGGCCGGGCACGAAACGCTGGGGCAGTTCGATCACCAGACTGCCAGCGGACGGATCGTTGGGAAAAGGCACCCTCAACCACGGCAAACCTTTGGTATGGCGACTCGTCGGCCAATCCAGACCGCGTAAAAAGGTCAGGCGCTGGGTTTCTTTTTCCGTCAGTGGGTAACTGCTCAGTGACTGCAAATCGCCGCCAATCACACCGACCCATGTCGACTCGCGATGGCCGACGCTGTGCAACCAGGCATCGACGCCTGCACTCTGGCGCTGACTCCACGCCTGCTCGGCCTCGGCGGCGTAGCGCATCAGCGTGCCCCGTGCCTCGTCGGACAGGAACAGGTTTTTCTGTTCCATGTAGCGCCCCCAGGACCAACTGAGCCAGATCATCAGCAGACAGAACGCCACCAACAAACACGCCAGTTTCCAGAACAGCGAATGCCTGCCCGGCAGGTCAGTCCACTTCATCGACAGCACTCAATACGTAACCCTTGCCCCACACCGTGCGCACTTCGCGCTCGAGGTAACCGACGGCCTTGAGCTTGCGACGGATCTGGCTGATGTGCATGTCGAGACTGCGGTCATGGGGTGCGTAACCGCGCTGCAGCACATGCTGATAAAGGAAGGCTTTGCTCAGGACTTCATCGCCATTGCGATTCAGCGTTTCCAGTAACCGGTACTCACTGCGGGTCAGGCCGGCAGCGTGTTCGCCATAAAAAACATCACAGCACTCATCGTCGAAACGCAGGCTGTCCGCCGAAGGGGCAATCGGTGCCGGCGCGGGCCGGCGGTCGAGCGCGACACGCCGCAGGATCGCTTCGATGCGCACCCGCAACTCGACCATGCTGAAGGGTTTGGGCAGGTAATCGTCAGCGCCCAGGCGAAAACCGCTGATGCGATCCGCCTCGGCACCGAGCGCCGACATCAGCACCACCGGCGTGGAATGGCTCTGGCGCAATTGCGTCAGTACATTCAACCCGTCCAGGCCCGGCAGCAGAATATCCATCAGCACCACATCGAAGGCTTGCTGGCGGGCGATGGTCAAGCCTTCCAGACCGTTCTGGCACCACGTCACCTGAAAACCACAACGTCCCAGGTGCTCATGAACATAAGCACCGAGTACGAGGTCGTCTTCTATAGACAGGATACGAGGATGGCCGGCAGTGATGGGAGTCATGACTATCTGCAAATAATTCTCAGTTGCCGATTATTCAAGATTGCCTCGCTGCGGGCAACACAAGGTTTGCCCGTGAGGTAAAAGTGGCGATCCAGCCGACGAATGCCGACATCAATTTTACGAAGATTGCCCGCCTGCAAATCGCTACACTGCGCAGGTGGCGCGTGCTGGACGTACGTGCAGGTCATTAAATCGCTGGATGCAGGAGAGATGCGTGCTCAAGAAACTGGGAATTAAAGGCCGCGTGTTATTGCTGACCCTGTTGCCGACCAGCCTGATGGCCTTGGTTCTGGGCGGCTATTTCACCTGGATGCAGCAATCCGACCTGCAAACCCAGCTTCTGCAGCGTGGCGAAATGATCGCCGAACAACTGGCGCCGCTGGTGGCCCCGGCCATGGGCCACAAGAACACCGAGCTGCTGGAACGCATTGCCACCCAATCCCTCGAACAACCGGACGTGCGCGCCGTATCGTTCCTCGCGCCCGACCGCTCCCTGTTGGCCCATGCCGGCCCGACCATGCTCAATCAGGCGCCGATCGGCAACAGTTCGCAGATGCTGCGCCGCAGCGGTAATGACGCGACGCGTTACTTGCTGCCGGTGTTCGGCAAGCACCGCAATCTGGCCGGTGACTTGATTCCCGAAGAAGCCGACCGCCTGTTGGGCTGGGTCGAACTTGAACTGTCCCACAACGGCATGTTGCTGCGCGGTTACCGCAGCCTGTTTGCCAGCCTGCTGCTGATCGGCGCAGGCCTGGCCGGTGCAGCGCTGCTGGCGTTACGCATGGGCCGGAGCATCAATCGGCCGCTGAGCCAGATCAAGCAAGCGGTGGCGCAACTCAAGGACGGTCATCTGGAAACCCGTTTGCCGCCCCTCGGTAGCCAGGAGCTGGACACACTGGCGTCCGGCATCAACCGTATGGCCGGCACCCTGCAGAACGCGCAGGAAGAGTTGCAACACAGCATCGACCAGGCCACCGAAGACGTGCGTCAGAACCTGGAAACCATCGAAATCCAGAACATCGAACTGGACCTGGCACGCAAGGAAGCCCTTGAAGCCAGCCGGATCAAATCCGAGTTCCTGGCCAACATGAGCCATGAAATCCGCACGCCGCTCAACGGCATTCTCGGCTTTACCCACCTGCTGCAAAAAAGCGAGCTGACCCCTCGCCAGCTCGACTATCTGGGCACCATCGAAAAATCCGCCGACAGCCTGCTGGGGATCATCAACGAGATTCTCGACTTCTCGAAAATCGAGGCCGGCAAACTGGTGCTCGACCATATTCCGTTCAACCTGCGCGACCTGCTCCAGGACACGCTGACCATCCTCGCCCCGGCCGCCCATGCCAAGCAGCTGGAGCTGGTGAGTCTGGTTTATCGCGATACGCCGCTGTCGCTGGTGGGTGATCCGCTGCGGCTCAAGCAGATCCTCACTAACCTGGTCAGCAATGCGATCAAGTTCACCCGCGAAGGCACCATCGTCGCCCGGGCCATGCTCGAGGAAGAGCACGAAGACAGCGTGCAACTGCGCATCAGCATTCAGGACACCGGCATCGGGCTGTCGAACCAGGACGTGCGCGCCTTGTTCCAGGCCTTCAGCCAGGCCGACAATTCGCTGTCCCGGCAACCGGGCGGCACCGGCCTGGGGTTGGTGATTTCCAAACGTCTGATCGAACAGATGGGTGGCGAAATTGGCGTCGACAGTACGCCCGGCGAAGGCTCGGAATTCTGGATCAGCCTGAGCCTGCCCAAAACCCGCGACGACGCCGAAGACCTGCCCGGTCCGCCGTTGCTCGGGCGTCGGGTGGCGGTGCTGGAAAACCACGAACTGGCCCGTCAGGCGTTGCAGCATCAACTGGAAGACTGCGGCCTCGAAGTGACTCCATTCAACACCCTGGAGAGCCTGACTAATGGCGTGACCGGCGCGCATCAAACCGATCAGGCGATCGACCTGGCGGTGCTCGGCATCACCAGCAACGACATGCCGCCGGAGCGCCTCAACCAGCACATCTGGGACCTCGAACACCTGGGCTGCAAGGTGCTGGTGTTGTGCCCGACTACCGAACAGACGCTGTTCCACCTCTCGGTGCCTAATCCACACAGCCAGCTCCAGGCCAAACCGGCCTGCACCCGCAAGCTGCGACGGGCCTTGTCCGACCTGGTCAACCCGCGTCAGCAACGCAGCGAACCCGGCGAACCGGTGTCCAGCCGTGCGCCAAAAGTGCTTTGCGTTGACGACAATCCGGCCAACCTGCTGCTGGTGCAAACCCTGCTCGAAGACATGGGCGCCAAAGTTCTCGCAGTGGAAAGCGGCTACGCGGCGGTCAAGGCGGTGCAGACCGAAACCTTCGATCTGGTGCTGATGGACGTTCAGATGCCCGGAATGGACGGGCGGCAAAGCACCGAAGCGATTCGCCAGTGGGAAAGTGAACGGCATTGCACGCCGCTGCCGATCGTTGCCCTCACCGCTCACGCCATGGCCAACGAAAAACGCGCGCTGCTGCAAAGCGGCATGGACGACTACCTGACCAAACCGATCAGCGAACGGCAACTGGCCCAAGTGGTGCTGAAGTGGACCGGCCTGGCGCTGCGCAATCATGGGCCCGAGCGCTCCAGCGACAGCCACGGTGGCAGTCATGAATTGCAGGTGCTCGATCACGAAGAAGGTTTGCGCCTGGCTGCCGGCAAGGCTGATCTGGCGGCGGACATGCTGGCAATGCTGCTGGCGTCGCTGGAAGCCGATCGCGAGGCGATTCGTTTCGCCCGGGAAAACAACGACCAGAACGCCCTGATCGAGCGCGTCCATCGCCTGCACGGCGCGACCCGTTATTGCGGCGTCCCGCAACTACGGGCCGCCTGCCAGCGCAGCGAAACCCTGCTCAAGCAACAGGACCCCAAAGCCCCCAACGCACTGGAAGACCTCGATCGGGCCATCAATCGCCTGGCCGCCCATGCCCGTATAAATGCTTGATGCAAATTCCAGGAGGACCGCATGCGTACGATTCTTTTCAGCAGCCAGACCTACGACCGCGACAGTTTTCTCAGTGCCGAGCTGCCGGCCGGTATTGAACTGCACTTTCAATCGGCGCGACTGTGCCTTGATACGGTAGCGCTGGCCGAGCATCACGAAGTGGTCTGTGCCTTCATTAATGATGACCTCAGCGCGCCGGTGCTCGAACGCCTGGCCGCGGGCGGCACACGCCTGATCGCCCTGCGCTCGGCCGGTTACAACCATGTCGATCTGGCAGTGGCAAAGCGTCTGGGGCTGGCGATTGTGCGCGTCCCCGCCTACTCGCCCCACGCGGTGGCGGAACATGCGGTGGCGCTGATCCTGGCGCTCAACCGACGCCTGCACCGCGCCTACAACCGCACGCGCGAAGGGGATTTCAGCCTGCACGGGCTGACCGGCTTCGACTTGGTGGGCAAGACCGTCGGCGTGGTCGGCACCGGGCAGATCGGCGCGACCTTCGCGAAAATCATGAACGGCTTTGGCTGCCAATTGCTGGCCTACGACCCTTACCCCAACCCGCAAGTCGAAGCCCTCGGTGCCCGTTACCTGAGCCTGCCGGAACTGCTGGCCGAGTCGCAGATCATCAGCCTGCACTGCCCGCTCAACGAACAAAGCAAACACTTGATCAATCGCGAGTCACTGGCGCACATGCAAGCGGGCGCGATGCTGATCAACACCGGACGTGGTGGTCTGGTGGACACGCCGGCGCTGATCGACGCGTTGAAGGATGGTCAGCTGGGTTATCTGGGGCTGGATGTCTATGAAGAGGAGGCGCAGCTGTTCTTCGAGGACCGTTCCGACCTGCCGCTGCAGGACGATGTGCTGGCGCGGTTGCTGACCTTTCCGAACGTGATCATCACCGCTCACCAGGCCTTCCTGACCCGCGAAGCCCTGGGCGCGATTGCCGCGACCACCCTGCAGAACATCGCCGCCTGGGCGGCAGGCGCGCCAGCGAATCTGGTAAAGGGTGACTGAACCAGATCGAAGGTCATGCGCCCGCGCCATGCTGCGCTGATGTCCGTGCTAGCATGCCGCGCATATTTGGAGGACCCATGGTCGAACACGATTTCCGCTATAGCCTGATGAACCCGCAACACACCCTCACCGAATGCCGCGCCCTTGTGCCGGGGCGTTATCAAGTCACCGGCAACGGCGGCTCGATTCGTAACAACGACGTGCTGGTAGTGACCCTCAAAGGCGCCAAGGACTTGTCCATGCGCCTGACCGTCGAAACGGTTCGCCACTTGATCAATCCGCCAGGCCAATGGGTCGCGGTGGCCAGTGGTCCGGTGTTCGGCGAACTGGCGATCCACACCTGGAAAGTCAACTGCGACAGCTGCGCCAAAGAGCTGAATTTCGAGTTCGCGGTTGACGCCAAGCTGGGCAACAAGGCTGAAAAGCCTGCTGCCACCGCACGGATCGCCGAACTGGGCTGGACCGCGGTTGGCGAGAAGCACCTGTGCCCGAAATGCCAGGAGCCCGCGTGATGAAACGCCTTGCTCTGACCACGATGGTTGGTGCCAGCCTGCTGGGCTGCGCCGCCGAGCCGGTGCAATTGCAACAGAACCGCAGCTACATTCTGGAATGGATCGGCGAACGTCCGTTGATGGACTACAGCCACCTGACCGTCACCCTCGGTGAAGACGGTCGGGCCTACGGCAATGGCGGCTGCAACCACTGGTTCGCGCCGTACACCCTGGAAGGCGACAAGCTGAGCTTCGGCAAGGTCGGCAGCACGCGCAAACTGTGTGCGCCGGCGTTGATGGAGCAGGAAAAGCGTTTCCTCCAGGCGTTGGAAAACGTTCAGCGCTGGGACATCTCGCCGATCGACCAGATGCGCTTCTGGCCGGCCGAAGGCAAGCCGTTGCGTTGGTGGCTTGAAGAGGGTTGATCACCGGCCCCGAAAAGATCGCAGCCTCGCCAAGGCTCGACAGCTCCTACATAGATTGCCGAACACCCTGTAGGAGCTGTCGAGCCTTGGCGAGGCTGCGATCTTTTGCTTTTAGTTCTTGGCCTGCAACGCCTCAAGCTTCGCCATCACCCCCGCCGCCGTCTGCTCCCCCATCAGCTGTTCCCTTACCTTGCCTTTGTTATCGATGATGTAAGTCACCGGCAACGCCTCACTGCGCGGCAACTCAAAAAGATCGGCCGGATCAGAAGCCAGCACAGTGAATTTGATCCCCAGTTTTTCACTGGCGCTTTTCAGCTCTTCACCCTGCACATTGTCGAAGTTGACCCCGAACACACCAATCTTCTTGGCCTTGAGCTGATCAGCCAAGGTGTTCAATTCCGGGATCTCGGTCCGGCACGGCCCGCACCATTCAGCCCAGTAATTGAGCACCAGCCATTGTTTGTCCAGACGTTCGGCGGCGACTTTCTGGCCGCTCTGGTCGATGCCATAGTCGTTACCGCAGCCCCCCAGCAATAACGTACCGATGATCGTCAATGCCGCTGCCAGTCGCCTAGTCATGTCGTATTCCTTGTTCAAAATTGAATGCGCCTGCGACCCATCGCCTCCCAAGGTTCTGGATTACGCGCTGCACAGTTAGAATAGCCGTCACCTTACGCAAGATGCGAACCGCACATGACCGATCTGACGCTTTATCACAACCCGCGCTGCTCGAAATCCCGCGGTGCGCTCGAACTGCTCGAAGCCCGTGGCCTGACCCCGACAGTGGTCCGCTACCTGGACACCCCACTGGACGCCGCGCAAATCCAGAGCCTGCTGACCAAGCTCGGCATCAGCGCCCGGCAACTGCTGCGCACCGGTGAGGACGAGTACAAGACTCTCAACCTGGCCGACAACAGCCTGAGCGAGGCGCAATTGATCGCCGCCATCGCCGCCAACCCGAAACTGATGGAGCGCCCGATTCTCGAAGTCGGCGACAAAGCCATCATCGGCCGTCCGCCGGAGAATGTGCTGGAGTTGCTGCCGTGAGTGCGCCGTACATTCTGGTTCTGTATTACAGCCGCAGCGGCTCGACCAATGAAATGGCCCGGCAGATCGCCCGGGGTGTCGAGCAGTCCGGGATGGAAGCGCGCCTGCGTACGGTGCCGCCGATTTCCACCGAGTGCGAAGCCGTGTCGCCGGACATCCCGGACGAAGGCGCGCTGTACGCCAGCCTCGACGATTTGAAGAATTGCGCGGGCCTGGCCATGGGCAGCCCGACCCGGTTCGGCAACATGGCGGCGCCGCTCAAGTACTTCCTCGACGGCACCAGCAACCTGTGGCTGACCGGCGCTCTGGTGGGCAAACCGGCTGGCGTTTTCACCTCCACCGCGAGCCTGCACGGCGGCCAGGAAACCACGCTGCTGTCGATGATGTTGCCCTTGCTGCACCACGGCATGCTGATCACCGGCCTGCCGTACAGCGAATCGGCCCTGCTGGAAACCCGTGGCGGCGGCACGCCTTACGGCGCGAGCCATCACGCCGGGGCCGATGGCAAAAGCGGCTTGAATGAACATGAAGTCGCGCTGTGCCGGGCCTTGGGTCTGCGCTTGGCGAAGACTGCACAGAAACTGGGGAACTGACGTGGCCAAGAAGCCGAAGATTTTGCCCTCCATCGAATGGCTCGAACCGCGGGTTCGGGCGATGCGCGTCATCAGCCTGCTGTGCTACTTCGGTTTGGTGGGTTTGCTGTGCGCCTACTACCTGGTGGTCGCCGACCTGCACGGCGCCCGGCCGTGGGTGATTCTGCTGATCGAACTGGTGCCGCTGCTGTTGCTGGCGCCGGGGATGATTATCGGCAGCGCGCGCGGGCATTCATGGATGTGTTTTGTGGTGAACCTGTATTTCATCAAGGGCGCACTGGCGGCGTATGACCCGAACCGGCAGCTGTTTGGTTTGCTGGAAATGGGCGCGAGCCTGGCGGTGTTCTGCTCGGCGCTGTTGTATGTGCGGTGGCGGTTTCAGTTGAACCGCAAGTTGGCTGGCGAGGGCGAAACCTCCGTCGCCTGATCGGACGCCTTCGCGAGCAAGCCCGCTCCCACATTGGATCTGCGTCATTCACAAATCCCCTGTGGGAGCGGGCTTGCTCGCGAAGGGATCGACTCGGTTTTAATGATTCACTGTGTAGGCCAGCATCATCGATATCTGACTCATCGCCCGCCCGCCACTCTGTTCATGCCACTGGTTAAACACATCCTGTACCAACGCCAGATCCCGCAGGCTGGTCGGCACCTTGTCGACGATCTTCTGCGCATTCAACGCCGCGACCACGTCGTAGCTCGGCACAAACGTGTCCTTGCCGACCATGCGCAAGAACCGCGGTGCCGACAACCCGCCCAATTGATGACCGCGCTTTTTCAGGTAGGTCCACAACCCAACGATATCCGTGACCGGCCAATCGGCGATCAACGCGCCGAAGCTGCCCTTCTCATGCGCCACATCCAGAATGAACTGTGCGTTGCGCGGCACGCTCTTGAGTTTGCCCAGGTGACGAATGATCCGCGCGTCCTGCATCAAACGCTCAAGGTGTTCGGCACTCATCAGCACGACTTTCTCAGGGTCGAACTTGAAGAACACCTCTTCGAACGCCGGCCATTTGGCGTCCACCAGGCTGTGCTTGAGCCCGGCGCGGAAGACGCGCAGCGCCATGGTCGAGAGGTAGCGGTCGTCGCTGATCTTGCGCAATTGCGCCGGGGTTTTCGGAACGGGCAGATGGGCTTCCAGTTCAGCCGCTGAACCGAAGCGGTTCAGACAGTATTCGTGCAGCCACTTGTAATCGCGCATGCCCTTTCCTAAAAAATGAAATGAAAAACCTGTGGGAGCGGGCTTGCTCGCGAATGCGTAGTGTCAGTCGACATCAATGTTGAATGACACTACGCATTCGCGAGCAAGCCCGCTCCCACACAATTTGTGTCAGAGGTTTACTACGTTGACAAAGCGCGAGACCGCGGTTTCGTCGATCTTCAAACTGGTGAAGTCGAACAGATTACGGTCCGCCAGCTGCGACGGGATCACGTTCTGCAAGCTGCGGAAAATGCTTTCGGTGCGGCCCGGCGTCTTGCGTTCCCACTCCTGAAGCATGTCCTTGACCACCTGACGTTGCAGGTTTTCCTGGGAACCGCAGAGGTTGCACGGGATGATCGGGAATTGCTTGAAGTCTGCGTAGGCCTGAATGTCTTTTTCGTTGCAGTAGGCCAGCGGGCGGATCACCACGTTGCGGCCATCGTCGGCGCGCAGCTTCGGCGGCATGGCTTTGAGCGAACCGTTGAAAAACATGTTCAGGAAAAAGGTCTCGACGATGTCGTCGCGGTGATGACCGAGGGCCATCTTGGTCGCGCCGATTTCGTCGGCAAAGGTATAGAGCGTGCCGCGACGCAGGCGCGAGCACAGCGAACAGGTGGTTTTACCTTCCGGGATCAGCTCCTTGACCACCGAATAGGTGTCTTTCTCGACGATGTGATACTCGATGCCCAGCTCTTTGAGGTAAGCCGGCAGCACGTGCTCAGGAAAACCTGGCTGCTTCTGGTCCATGTTCACGGCCACGATCTCGAACTTGATCGGAGCGACCTTCTGAAAGTGCATCAGCACGTCGAGCATGGTGTAGCTGTCCTTGCCACCGGACAGGCAGACCATGACCTTGTCGCCGTCTTCAATCATGTTGAAATCGGCAACAGCCTCACCGGCCTGGCGGCGAAGGCGCTTTTGCAGTTTGTTCTGGTTGACCGTAAGAGTGCCCATGACGCGAAATCCGTGAGGTGTGACGAAAGGCCGGCATTTTACGCAAATCGCCGGTAGATCAAAAGATCGCAGCCTGCGGCAGCTCCTACAAGTCATAACCGCGATTAAGCCAGGGGTTTACAGCGCAATTTGCTCTAAAGCCCTGCAACCTGCGCCGTTAAGACCTTTCTATACTGCGACATAAGGTCGCACACATATCCAGACCTTTCCTTACTCGGCCACTTTGGCCCGTAGGCGCTCCACTGGGGGGCGACGGTAAAAACAAGAGGAGTGACTGGCATGATCCATCACGTAGTGGGGCTCTTCACCCACCCTGACCAAGAATGGAAAGAGATTCGTGGCGATCAGGAGGAAAGCATCAGCCACATGTATCTCACTCACACGCTGATTCTGGCGGCGATCCCTGCGGTGTCGGCGTTTATCGGCACCACACAGGTCGGCTGGGTCATTGGCAGTCGCGCACCGGTGATGCTGACGGTGGAAAGCGCGATATGGATGACGGTCATGTCGTACCTGGCGATGCTCGGCGGTGTGGCGGTAATGGGCGCGTTCATCCACTGGATGGCCCGCACCTATGACGCAAACCCGAGCCTGGCACGCTGCGTTGCATTTGCGACCTATACCGCGACGCCGCTGTTCATCGGCGGTCTGGCGGCGCTGTACCCACACATGTGGCTTGGGATGATCGTCGGCACCGCGGCCATCTGCTACACGGTGTACCTGCTGTATGTGGGGCTACCCACTTTCATGAACATTCCATCAGACGAGGGATTTCTGTTTTCGAGTTCGGTGCTTGCTGTAGGCCTGGTGGTGTTGGTCGCCATCATGGCGTTCACGGTAATTGTCTGGGGACTCGGCGTGGGGCCGGTCTACACCAATTAGCAACACATCACCCAAAAACAAGATCTGCCAACACAGGCCGCCGCAAGGCGGCCTTCTAATGCTCAAGGATAGGAAACGGTGACGACCATTCGGCGCCTCGGCGATTCGCAACTCTCGAGGGTTGCGGCATACTCGACGTCTCTGGAGATCCATCAAGCATGCCCGAGCAACTCAATACCCGCGTCGAAGACTGTTACCAACTAGCTGAATCCTTTTTCAAACGACCTTTCAAACGCCCCGTGGTGAGCCTCAAGCTGCGCGGGCAAAAAGCCGGTGTCGCGCATTTGCACGAGAACCTGCTGCGCTTCAATCCGCAGCTGTACCGGGAAAACACCGAAGACTTCCTCAAGCAGACCGTGGCCCACGAGGTAGCGCACCTGATCGCCCATCAACTGTTCGGCAACCGCATTCAGCCGCATGGCGAAGAGTGGCAACTGATCATGCGCGGCGTGTACGAACTGCCGCCCAATCGCTGCCACACCTATGACGTCAAACGCCGTAGCGTGACCCGCTACATCTACAAATGCCCGTGTGTGGACAGTGACTTTCCGTTTTCAGCCCAGCGCCATGGTTTGGTGAGACAGGGGCGGCGGTATTTGTGTCGACGGTGCCGGAGCACGTTGGTGTTCAGTGGGGAAATGCGGGTCGAGTAGTTAAATTTTCTGTGTTTGTGCCGGCCTCTTCGCGAGCAAGCCCGCTCCCACAGGGGATCTTCGGTTTGACATATATCCAGTGTGGGAGCGGGCTTGCTCGCGAAGGGGCCCTGACATCCCCTACACAACCACCCTGGCACGCCGCAGTTCTTCGATACGCTCAGCGCTGTACCCCAACTCCCCCAACACCTGATCCGTATGCTGTCCTATGGCCGCGCCGATATGCCGCGGCTCGGGCAAGCCTTGCGAAAACTTCAACGGACACGCCATCTGCGCCTGAGTCGTCCCGTCGCCACGCGGCACTTCGGTCACCAGCGCCCGCGCCTTCAACTGCGGATGGCGCACCGCTTCGCCCAAACTCAATACCGGCTCGACACACGCATCCAACGTGGCAAACAACGCGCACAACTCGGCGAAATCGCGGGTTTCGAACTCAATCCTCAGCGCGTTCTTCAGCGCCTTTTGCAAGGCCGGTTCCGGCGATAACCCCAAGGTTTCCAGCTCCTCCAGCCCCAGCGCCGCACACAGTTGTTTCATGAACGCGGGCTCCAGACTGCCCACCGAGAACCAGCGCCCATCGCGGGAACGGTAATAGTCATAGAAACTGCCACCGTTGAGCATCTGATCCTCCCTTCCCGGCTCCACGCCACAGGCCAGATACCCGGCGCCGGCCATGGCGTTCAGGCTGAACACGCAGTCGGTCATGCTCACATCCAGATGCTGCCCCTGCCCGGTTTGCTGCCGGGCGATGACCGCCGCCAGCAGCCCGATCACCCCGTGCAACGAGCCACCGGCGATATCCGCTACTTGCATGCCCAACGGCAACGGCCCGCTGTCGGCGTGGCCGGTGTAGCTCGCCAGCCCCGCCAGGGCCAGGTAGTTGATGTCGTGGCCGGCGCGGTCCTTGTAGGGACCGGTCTGGCCGTAACCGGTAATCGACACGTAGATCAGTTTCGGATTGATCGCCTTCAAGGCTTCATAACCCAGGCCCAATCGTTCCATCACGCCGGGGCGGAACTGCTCCAGCACGATGTCGTAGTCCTGCAGCAACTGCTTGACCACCTCCAGCGCCTCAGGCTGCTTGAGGTCCAGCGCAAGGCTGCGCTTGTTGCGATTGAGGTAGGCGTGACTGGCGGAGACGCCCTGATCGTGAGGCGGCAAGACCCGCAGCAGGTCCATGCGCGTTGGCGATTCGATGCGCAGCACCTCGGCGCCCATGTCTGCCAGCAACAACGAGGCAAACGGCCCCGGCAGCAGTGTCGAGAAATCCAGAACCTTGAGTGATGCCAGTGGACCGAGCATGGGCGTTCTCCGTAAACGATGTTCCCAGACTAGGCAGCCGACGGCATTGCAGCAATCACCTTATGCGTCAGATGCGCTGACCGTTGCGCTCAAATCCCAGGCATGAAAAAACCCGCCGAAGCGGGTTTTTTCAGTGCAGCCGTCTTACTTGACGTTGCTTGGGGTTGCCCCTTCGACGTGGCCCAGAACATCGTCTTTAGGCTCGTCGGAGATGCCGCGACCACCAGAAGCCAGTTCAGCGTGCATCACGTCAACGTCCAGTTCCTTGACCCACTTGGCCACGACCAGGGTGGCAACAGCGTTACCGACCAGGTTGGTCAGGGCACGGGCTTCGGACATGAAGCGGTCGATACCGAGGATCAACGCCAGGCCGGCAACCGGCAGGTGGCCAACGGCGGACAGGGTAGCCGCCAACACGATGAAGCCACTACCGGTCACACCGGCGGCGCCTTTGGAGGACAGCAGCAACACCACCAGCAGGGTGATCTGGTGAGTGATGTCCATGTGGGTGTCGGTTGCCTGAGCAATGAACACCGCCGCCATGGTCAGGTAGATCGCCGTACCGTCGAGGTTGAACGAGTAACCGGTCGGGATCACCAGACCCACAACGGATTTCTGCGCGCCCAGACGTTCCATCTTGATCAGCATGCGTGGCAGTACCGATTCCGAAGAAGAAGTACCCAGCACGATCAGCAGCTCTTCACGGATGTAGCGGATCACTTTCAGCACGCTGAAGCCGTGAGCGCGAGCGATAGCGCCCAGCACCACCAGCACGAACACCAGGCAGGTGATGTAGAAGCACGCCATCAATTGACCCAGTTGCACCAGCGAGCCAACACCGTAGGCACCGATAGTAAAGGCCATGGCACCGAAGGCACCCAGTGGCGCGAGCTTCATGATCATGTTGATGATGTTGAACATCACGTGGGCGAAGCGATCGATGAAGTCCAGGATCGGCTTGCCGTAGGCACCCAGGCGATGCAGGGCGAAACCGAAGATCACCGAGAACATCAGCACTTGCAGGATATCGCCTGTGGCGAACGCGCCGACGATGGTGGACGGGATCACGTTCAACAGGAAGCCAACAACGCTTTGATCAGCACCGGCCGCCACATAAGCAGCGACTTTGGAGGCATCCAGCGTAGCGACGTCGATGTGCATGCCGGCACCCGGCTGCACAATGTTGACCACCACCAGACCCACCAGCAAAGCGATGGTCGAAACGATTTCGAAGTAGAGCAGCGCGTAACCGCCGGTCTTGCCGACCGACTTCATGTCCTGCATGCCCGCGATACCGCTGACGACGGTGCAGAAAATGATGGGGGCGATGATCATTTTGATCAGTTTGATGAACCCGTCACCCAGCGGCTTGAGGGCCACACCGGTCTGCGGGTAGAAGTGACCGAGCAGGATGCCGATGGCAATAGCAACGATCACCTGGAAATACAGGGATTTGTACAGTGGCTGACGAGTCGTCATTGCAAAGTTCCTCAAGAGTGCCCGGTGACAACATCCATCTGTTGCCAAAGACACTTCAATTGCGAACCCTCCTGCACTGGAGGGATTTGTTTTGTCGAGCTGCACAACGGCAGGCATCTGCGGGTTGTATCGCAAGGCCCGTGCCACCTTCGTCAAATCGCCAGCAAGCCTTTTGACATCAAGGGTTGCAGGTTTTTCTTTGTCACCAAACGGTTACGGCAAAGTGGCGGATTTCCGCCCATCGACCAGACCTCGTCCTACAAATTGGCGGATATCCGCCTTGTTCATCATCAGGTTCCACGGCTACCATCCGCCGTTCAATGGACGGACCTGCCTTCTATGCGCGAACGCACCATCGCCAGTCATTTCGCCCGTGCCGCCCTCGGTGGCGCACGCCGGCTGGGTTACGACTATTCAATCCTGCTGCAACAACTGGGCATCAGCCCCGAGTTGCTGGAAGAGCCGCGAGCGAGAATCGCGCCTGAACAGTTCACCCGATTGATCCAGGGACTGTGGCTGGCACTGGACGACGAATACCTGGGCTTCGGGCCGGTCCCGAGCAAAACCGGCAGCTTCGCGATGATGTGCCATGCGGTGATCCACTGCCGCAATCTGGAGAAAGCACTGCATCGCGGCTTATTATTTTATAGCTTATTCCCTGACGGTCCGCGTCTGACCTTGACCCGCGAAGACCACATGATTCGCCTGAGCCTCGACGATTCGCAGTTCCGCGACCCGGACCACTTCCTCACCGAGAGCCAGCTGATGGTGTGGCATCGACTCGGCAGCTGGCTGATCGGCCAGCGCATTCGGCTGGAACAGGCGACGTTCAGCTACCCGAAACCCGAGCACGGCGCTGAATACGAACTGCTGTTCCCCTGCACCATGGTCTTTTCCACGGCGCAGAGCAGTCTGCTGTTTCACAGTCGCTACTTGAACATGCCGTTGTTGCAGGACGAACGGACACTTAAACATTTCCTCGAACACTCCCCCGCCGACCTGTTGTCGCGTCCCGATGACGGCGACAGTTTGAGCAGCCAGCTGCGCCGATTGCTCAGCCGCGACAGTTCACGCTGGCCGGATCTGGAAGAGGTGGCTGCGCACTTGCACATCAGCCCACAGACCTTGCGGCGGCATTTGCGGGAGGAAGGGTCGAGTTTTCAGGAGTTGAAGGATCAACTGCGGCGGGACATCGCGATTTATCACCTGGGGCGGGCGGATCTGTCGTTGCAGCAGATTGCCGAGCAGTTGGGGTTTTCCGAGCCTTCGGCGTTTCATCGGGCGTTCAAGAAGTGGACCGGGTTGACGCCTGGGGCTTACCGCGCCCAGGAAAATTAAGTTTCGCCACGATCGTTCCCACGCTCTGCGTGGGAATGATCGGTGACAGGGTCAAACCACCGGAAAATGAATCCGGAACGCCGCCCCGCCCATCGGCGAATCCCCCAGCGTCAGCTTCGCGCTGTAACTTTCGATAATGTCCTTCACCACCGCCAGCCCAATCCCCTGCCCCGGATGCTGGCGATCCAGCCGCTCTCCCCTTTGCAGAATCCGCGCTCGCTGATCCGGTGGCACGCCCGGTCCGTCATCCTCGACACACAACTCAACCCCGGCAAGGCTTTCACGCACGCTGATGCGTACTTCGCCGAGGCACAGGCGATAGGCGTTTTCCAGCAGGTTGCCCATCATTTCCAGCAAGGCGCCCTGCTCGATCGGCACGTAACACTGCTCCGGCAGATCGAAGGCAACCCGCACGCGTTTGTCGCGGTAGACCTTGTCCAGCGTATCGCACAGGCTTTGCAGCACCGGGCGCAGGCGGACCTGATGGCGCACCAGACCGCTTTTGCGCAGGCTCGCGCGTTGCAGTTGATAGCTGATCTGCTGGCTCATGCGTTCGATCTGGGTTTGCAGCACCCAGGCCTGATCGCGATCGGCCGGGCGCCGGGCCATGTCTTCGCTGACGCCTTGCAGCACGGTCAGCGGGGTTTTCAGGCTGTGGGCCAGGTCGTCGAGGGAATCGCGATAGCGGCTGCGTTGTTCGCGCTCGCTGTGCAGCAAGCGGTTGAGGGAGCCGGTCAGGCGCAGCAGTTCGCGCGGGTGTTGTTCGCTGAGGCTTTCGCGGGTGCCGCTTTCGATCTCGTCCAGTTCCTGACTGAGCCGGCGCAACGCCTGCAAGCCCCAAGTCAAACCGATCCACAACAACGCGAGCAACACCAGCAAGGCGGCACCGAATCCGAGGTAGAGATTTTCCCGCAGGCCTTCGAGAGTGGCTTCGTACTCACGCACCGGTTGCAGCGCGACGATGCTGAACGCCGCGCTCTTGCCGCCGAGCAGTTTGACTTCGACGTCGTAGACGAAGAATTCCTGACCGTCGGCCTCGCGAATTCGGGCGAACTCGTTGCCGCGTCCGTCGTAACGCGGTTTGTAGTTGATCTTCTCTTCGCGGGTGGCTTTCGAGCGCCACACCAAGTGAGCTTCGCGGTCGTAGATGTAGCCGAGCAAACGGCTGTCGGTCAGGTTGAAGCGCTCGTCGGGCAACTGCGCCGGCATTTGCAGGGTGTTATTTTCCACCCGGGCGGCGGAAATCAGCGTGGTGACGTCCGACGCCAGGCGTTGTTCGATCGAGTCCTGCAACGCCAGGCTGAACGCGCCCTGCATCGCTGGCAGCAACGCCAGCATGAACAACACCGCCAGGATCGTGGCGGCGAGCATCAAACGGACGCGAAGGGAACGAATCAAGTGCAGCGCTCGTTGAACAGGTAGCCGAGGCCACGCACGGTATCGATCGGTTTGAAACCGGCCGGGCCTTCAAGCTTGCGGCGCAGACGGCCGACCAACACTTCGATCACGTTCGGATCGCGCTCGTCGTCGTCCGGGTAGAGCTGCTCCATCAAGCGGTCCTTGGCCACCACTTGCTGGTGATGCCGCATCAGGTACTCGAGGATCCGATACTCGTAAGCGGTCAGCGCCAGCGGTTGTTCATCGAGGGACGCCTGTTTGCGATTGAGGTCCAGCAGCAACGGCCCGGCGACGATGGTCGATTGGGTGAAACCGCTGGAGCGGCGCAGCAAGGCATTCAGGCGCGCGTCGAGTTCTTCGAACTGAAACGGCTTGACCACGTAATCGTCGGCGCCAGCGGCGAGGCCTTCGACCTTGTCCTGCCAGTTGCCGCGTGCGGTGAGGATCAGGATCGGGAAGGTCTTGCCGCGCGAGCGCAGTTGACGGATCAGGTCGAGCCCGCCCATGCCCGGCAGGCCGAGGTCGATCACCGCCAGGTCATGGTTGTACTGCCCGGTCTGGTACAGCGCCTCTTCGGCATTGGCCACGGACTCGACCACGTGGCCGCTGTCCGTCAGGCGGGTTTGCAGGTGATGGCGCAACAGCGCTTCATCTTCGACGACCAGCAGTTTCATAACGCTCTCCTACGCAAATCATTATCTCCAGCAGCACAGTTATGCCTGACAGGGCGACGCCAGTCAGTCAAGCGCAGAACCTGTGGGAGCGGCGGTGCGGCGATCCGACTTGCTCGCGAAAGCGGTGTGTCAGGCGACATCAATGTCGACTGTGCTGCCGTCTTCGCGAGCAAGTCGGATCGCCGCACCGCCGCTCCCACAGGGATTGCGCTTAACTGACTGGCAATGCCTGTCAGAAAGCGTAGTTCGCCGACAGGTAGGTCTGGGCGCTGCTGGTCAGGTCCAGCGAACCCTGTTTGCTGCCACCGCGCTCGCTCATCTCGGTGCTGGCGTTGCTGCGCAGATAACGGTAACCCAGTTCCACCGAGGTGTTTTGCGAAACCTGTTGCAGGACACCCAATTGGCCGCCGAGGGCGTAACCGATGTCGCTGTCGCGGCTGAAGCCTGGGGAATCCTGAGTCATTTTGGTCAAACCGGCCGTGGCGCCGCCGAACAGCTTGGTGCTGCCGCCCACCGGGTAGAACAGATCGTAGCTGCCCAAGAGGTTTTCCTGACGCAGTTTAATGCCATTGTGCGAGCCCGACACGTTGTCGTAAGTCGCGTAGTAGCGGCCCTGGCTGTTTTGCTGGCCCAGGCGCACACCCCAGGTGTTGTCTTTGCCGATCACGCCGTCGGCGTTCGGGTGGTTGAGATTGTCATTCAGGGCATGGGACTTTTTGACTTTGTCGCTGGTCTGTCCAAAAGTAAGGCTGGCGAAATTGTCGTCGGAAGCGAAAGCCGCGGTACTCGCGCTCAGGACAGTGAAAGCCAGAAGCAGTTTTTTGAAGCCAGTCATAGGGGAGTTCCTTATGCGCTATGTGCTATTTGGGTACGGGGCAAGGTTACTCACCCGGCCCTGAACTCCCCCTGAACGCACTCTGAACCTGAGCTGAATCAAATCGACTCGGCTGTTTTGATGACTCTTTGCAGGAGATCCGACGATGCGCATTTCCCTCGCCCTCGTATTACTGGCCTTGAGCGGGCTCAGCCAAGCCGCGATCAAGACTCAGGAAATCCCCTATCAAAGTGCTGACGGCACCAAGATGATCGGCTACTTCGCCTATGACGACGCCATCAAAGGCGCACGCCCTGGCGTGGTGGTGGTGCACGAATGGTGGGGGCTCAACGAATACACCAAGCGCCGCGCCCGTGATCTCGCCGGTCTGGGTTACAGCGCGCTGGCCATCGACATGTATGGCGATGGCAAGAACACTGAGCATCCCAAGGACGCCATGGCCTTCATGCAGGCAGCGTTGAAAGACAGTGACGCGGCGAGCGCGCGCTTTCAGGCCGGGCTCGATCTGCTGAAGAAACAGCCGCAAACCGACCCGAACAAAATCGCCGCTATCGGTTATTGCTTCGGCGGTGGCGTGGTGCTGAATGCGGCACGTCAGGGTTTGCCGCTGGCGGGCGTGGTGAGTTTTCACGGTGCGCTGGCGACCAAGACGCCTGCGGCGCCGGGTAGTGTGAAAGCGAAAATCCTTGTTGAACATGGGGCGATGGACAGCATGGTCACGCCGGATAACGTGGCAGCGTTCAAGGCTGAGATGGACAAGGCTGGGGCTGACTATAAGTTCGTCAGCCTGGAGGGCGCCAAGCATGGGTTCAGCAATCCTGATGCGGATCGGTTGAGCCATGGCGATCATGGCGGGCCGGACATTGGCTACAACAAAGCGGCGGATGAAAAATCCTGGGCGGACATGCAGGCGTTCTTCAAGAAGATTTTTGGTTGATCAGGTAGACCGCGGCGCGGCCTTCGCGAGCAAGTCGGATCGCCGCACCGCCGCTCCCACATTGGATTTGTGTCACGACGAAGATCCAATGTGGGAGCGGCGGTGCGGCGATCCGACTTGCTCGCGAATGGCAACACCTCAGTCTAACGTCAAGACTACCCAGCCTGAGAGCAACCCGGCAAAATGCCCCACATGAATCGCGCCCCCGCCCTCCCCGTCTGCTGCACTCCACTCGATGCCCATTGGCCGCTGCCGTTTGCGCTGCCCGATACGGTGCTGTTGAGCACTCACTTCGATACCTCGCAACTGGCCAGCGATGATTTCCAGCGCAGCGCCATCGAGCCGCCGCCCACCATCCAGCGTTCGGTCGCCAAGCGTCAGGCGGAGTTTCTCGCCGGGCGGGTTTGCGCTCGGGCGGCGTTGCAACAGTTGGAAGGGCTGAACTTCATCCCGGCCATCGGCGAGGACCGGGCACCGGTGTGGCCGACACACATCACGGGCTCGATCACCCACAGCACCGGCCGGGCCTCGGCGATTGTCGCGAAGAAAACCCACTGGCGCGGCCTGGGGATGGACCTGGAAAACCTGCTCAACCCTGAACGGGCCGAGCGACTGGCCGGGGAAATCCTCACCCCGCCCGAGTTGCAACGCATGGCCGCTGGCCGTCGCGATCAACTGGCGATGCTGGTGACCCTGACGTTTTCGGTGAAGGAAAGCCTGTTCAAAGCGCTGTATCCGATCGTTCAGCAGCGCTTTTATTTTGAACATGCCGAGGTTCTGGAGTGGAGCGAGAGCGGTGAAGTGCGGCTGCGGCTGCTGACTGATCTGTCCAGCGAATGGCGTAACGGCACTGAGCTGGATGCGCAGTTTGGGGTCATTGATGGGCAGTTGTTGAGTCTGGTCAGCATCAAGGCCTGACATTTGTGGGGCCTGGGACGGCCTCTTCGCGAGCAAGCCCGCTCCCACAGGGGATTTGCGTGAGACATAGATCCAATGTGGGAGCGGGCTTGCTCGCGAAGGCGGTCCATCATTCACCACAAGCCTCACCGCTTCTCCTGATTCCTCGGCCAGCTCAGGCTGAAACACGCCCCGCCCAGGCTTTTGCTCTTGCTGATCAACGCCCGGCCATCATGCCAATGGATGATTCGCCGCACGATGGACAACCCCAACCCATGCCCACCGGAGGCGCGGGTACGGCTGTCATCGAGGCGCAGGAATGGTGTGAAAATCTTCTCCCAGGCCGTTTCCGGCACACCCGGCCCGTCATCCTCGACATCCACTCGACAGCGCTGCTGCCCGACCTGATAGCTGACGGTCACCCGTGATTGGGCGTGGCGCATGGCGTTGCTCACCAGGTTCTGCAATGCCCGGTGCAGGTAGCGCGGCTCGGCCTCGACCCAGGCGTCGTCGTTGTCCGAGGCAGACAGGCACAAACCGCGCTGTACCGTGACCTCGGCGCGTAACGGCGCCAGTTCTTCGATCACCTGATTGACCAACGCATCCAGATCGATCCGCTGAAAATTCAGCGCCGGCGAACCCTGCTCCAATCGTGCGTAGGTGAGCATCTCGTCCACCAGTCGATCGAGATCCTCGATGTCGTGGTCCATGCCTTCACAGTATTTTTCCAACGCTTGCGGCGTGGTGGCCGAGCCGATCATTTCCAGGCCAAAACGCAACCGCGCCACGGGTGTGCGCAGCTCATGAGACACGGCGCGCACCAGCTCACGCTGAATCGCCAACAGTTGCTGCAAGTGCTCGGCCATGCCGTTGAACGCCGAAGCCAGCCGTCCCACCGAGTCCGCGCCGCGTGCCGGCACGCGGGTTTCCAGGCTGCCCTTGGCGATGCGCGTGGCGGCCGCTTCCAGGCCACGCAAACGACGCTCAAGTTGGCGCACCAACAAATAGACGATCAAACCGATCAGGCTCAAACCGAGGGCGGCGATCAGCACCAGCCATTCCGGCGGATAAGGATTCATCTGATACAACGGGCCGATTTCCAGCACCCACGGCGTACCGACCATGCCGGCAAACACCCGGATCGAATCGCCGCCCTTGCCCAGCGCCATCACCGTGTCACCCTCGGACACCCGGCGACTCTGGTCCTCATCCATGTCCGCCTGTTCGATCGTCACCAGCCGCAAGTCGAAACCAAACCCTTTATCGCGCTTCAACTGCGCCAGACGCTCGGGTTGCTCGGCCACCGGGTAGCGCACCAGTTCGTCGGCCAACAGGTAAATAGTCGCCCGGGCCAGTTGTTCGCTGATCTGTTGGACTTCGCCGGTCAGCACCAGCTGTTCCTTGTCGCTGACCAGTCGATACACCTTCGCCGCGTGCGGACCGGTCTGTTCCACCAGCGCCTGACCGCGCAGCACACGAGTGCGCTGGGTGAGGTCAAGGTCGGTCTGGGCAAAGGTCTTCAGCGCCAGCGGAATCCCCAGCAACCGCTCCCACACCAGCAAGGCACGGTGGCGCTCGGTTTCGTTCATCGGGTTCAGATTGTCGGCCATCAACGAGAACGTGCCGTGGGCCAGGCGTTCGCGGTATTGCTCGCCGCGCACTTGGTTGAGCAGGTGCAAGGCCAGCACGCCGAGTACCGCGACCAGAATCAGCGCCGCGCACATGCCGCCATAAATGCGCAGGAAGATCGAGTTCACAGCGTGCAGGCTTCCGGAACGAACAGATAACCTTTGCTGCGGATGGTCTTGATCAGCCGCGGATGCTCCGGGTCATCGCCGATTTTCGGGCGAATGCGCGAGATGCGCACGTCGATGGAACGGTCCTGGCCGTCATAGCCAATGCCACGCAGCGCGGTGAAAATCTCTTCCCGGGACAGGATGCGTCCGGCGTTGGCGACCAGCAGCCAGAGCAAGTCAAACTCTGCGCTGGTCAACTCGATGCCGTTGTCGTTAAGCCAGGCTTCGCGCAATGCGTTGTCGACCACCAACGGACCGAACTGCAGACGCCGTTGTTTTTCCGGCGCCACTTCAGGAGTTTCACTGCGTCGCAACAAGGCCTGGATGCGCGCCAGCAGCAGACGTGGGCGAACCGGTTTGCACACGTAATCGTCGGCGCCCAGGTCCAGGCCGAGAATCTGATCGGTGTCGTCGGTGCGGGCGGTGAGCATCAGGATCGGGCCGTCATACTTGTCGCGAACCTTGCGGCAGATGCTCAGGCCATCTTCGCCCGGCAACATCAGGTCGAGGATCACCAGGTCCGGTTTCTCCTTGATGATCCGTGCCGCGGCCAAGGCGCCGTTGCCCTCGATGGATACGCGCAGACCATTGGCTTCCAGGTAGTCGCGGGTCAGTTCGGCCAGACGCTGGTCGTCCTCGACAATCAATACCTGCCAGGCTTCTTGCTCCACGGTGACCTCTGCTTGCCAACAACACTAATAAGGAAGGATCCGCCCGTCTTTTTGTAATGATTGGGGAGGATAAGAATGCGTACGCACTGGCCGATTGTATAAACGCCGCCCGCCGAGAACACAAGCCGGTAAATGCGTTCGGACAACGCGGATTTTTGTGATAGGGTTCGCGCCCTTAAAAATCCAAATGACCGTTTTCAATCATTGAAAATCAGTGAAAAACGGTCCGCTCCAGCTAGGTCGCGGCCTACACGCTCGTTCTACGTTTCACACACAATTTACGCACAGGTTTATCCACAGGTAGTACGTTGCAACACCCTCCAAAACGCATTATCTTGTACCTCGGCGCAAAAAAAACCCTACATGTAGGGTTTTACGCCAAAAACCAAACACAAACCGGACACCGATTTCAAGCGCTTTTATTGCCTCTTTCCGGTTGAACCAAACGTATTTTTGAAAGACCAAACCGCGCGTGCGGATGGCTACTGTTTTTGAGCCGAAAACGGCGTTAACGGTACGGGTGTTGCAGTCAATTACTGTCACCCAAAAGGATCCCGGTTTCAGGTTCAAGGCCTGGGACCAAAGACTTCGGCATGGAAGCGGCGCCCCAATTGCCCCTTCCTGATCTGTCCCGAAGTTGGTATGCCCGGCCCCTCGCCGGTTGTAGTGCTTCAGGACGGAACGGTGGGCACCGTGATGGTGCCCAAACAAACATAGAGAATGTGGAGACAACCCCCCATGCAAACCGACACAACTCGCGAGAACCCGCAGGGCACCTTGCCGCAGGCCGCAGATTCGACTTCGGATCTGTCCGCCACCGCGCCAGGCCAACTGCGCGTGATCAAGCGTAACGGCACTGTCGTTCCTTACACCGATGACAAAATCACCGTCGCTATCACCAAAGCGTTTCTCGCAGTTGAGGGCGGCACCGCTGCCGCTTCGTCGCGAATCCACGACACCGTTGCCCGTCTGACCGAACAAGTCACCGCGACCTTCAAGCGTCGCATGCCATCGGGCGGCACCATCCACATCGAAGAAATCCAGGACCAGGTCGAACTGGCCCTGATGCGTGCCGGCGAGCAGAAAGTGGCGCGCGACTACGTGATCTACCGTGACGGTCGTTCGAAAGAACGCGCCGCCCACGCTCCGGCCGAAGAAGCGGTCAACGCTCACCCGTCGATCCGCATCACCCGCGCCGATGGCACCTTTGCTCCTCTGGACATGGGTCGCCTGAACACCATCGTCACCGAAGCGTGCGAAGGCCTGGAAGAAGTCGACGGCGACCTGATCCAGCGCGAAACCCTGAAAAACCTGTACGACGGTGTGGCCCTGACCGACGTCAACACCGCCCTGGTGATGACCGCCCGCACCTTGGTCGAGCGTGAGCCGAACTACTCGTTCGTGACCGCTCGCCTGCTGATGGACACCCTGCGTGCCGAAGGCCTGAGCTTCCTGGAAGTCGCCGAAAGCGCGACCCACCACGAAATGGTCGACCTGTACGCCAAGGCCTTGCCTGCGTACATCGCCAAAGGTATCGAATTCGAATTGCTGAACCCGGTCCTGGCCACCTTCGACCTGGAAAAACTCGGCAAGGCGATCAACCACGAGCGCGATCAGCAGTTCACGTACCTGGGCCTGCAAACCCTGTACGACCGTTACTTCATCCACAAGGACGGTATCCGCTTCGAACTGCCGCAGATCTTCTTCATGCGCGTGGCCATGGGCCTGGCGATCGAAGAGAAGAACAAAGAAGACCGTGCGATCGAGTTCTACAACCTGTTGTCGTCTTTCGACTACATGTCGTCGACCCCAACCCTGTTCAACGCCGGTACCCTGCGTCCACAGCTGTCGAGCTGCTACCTGACCACCGTGCCGGATGACCTGTCGGGCATCTATCACGCGATCCACGACAACGCCATGTTGTCGAAATTCGCGGGCGGCCTGGGCAACGACTGGACCCCGGTTCGTGCACTCGGTTCGTACATCAAGGGCACCAACGGCAAATCCCAGGGCGTTGTTCCGTTCCTGAAAGTAGTGAACGACACCGCCGTTGCCGTTAACCAGGGTGGCAAGCGCAAAGGCGCTGTCTGTGCCTACCTGGAAACCTGGCACATGGACATCGAAGAGTTCATCGAGCTGCGCAAGAACACCGGTGATGATCGTCGTCGTACCCACGACATGAACACTGCCAACTGGATCCCTGACCTGTTCATGAAGCGCGTCTTCGATGACGGCAAGTGGACCCTGTTCTCGCCGTCCGAAGTACCGGACCTGCACGACCTGACCGGCAAGGCCTTCGAAGAGCGTTACGAGTACTACGAAGCCCTGTCCGAGTACCCGGGCAAGATCAAGCTGTTCAAGACCATCCAGGCCAAAGACCTGTGGCGCAAAATGCTGTCCATGCTGTTTGAAACCGGCCACCCATGGCTGACCTTCAAAGACCCGTGCAACCTGCGCAGCCCGCAGCAGCACGTCGGCGTGGTTCACAGCTCGAACCTGTGCACCGAGATCACCTTGAACACCAACAAGGACGAGATCGCCGTTTGCAACCTGGGCTCGATCAACCTGCCGAACCACATCACCAACGGCAAGCTGGATACCGCCAAGCTGGAACGCACCGTGAACACCGCCGTTCGCATGCTCGATAACGTTATCGACATCAACTACTACTCGGTGCCACAAGCGAAGAACTCCAACTTCAAGCACCGTCCGGTCGGTCTGGGCATCATGGGCTTCCAGGACGCTCTGTACCTGCAGCACATCCCTTACGGTTCCGACGCTGCCGTCGAGTTCGCCGACAAGTCGATGGAAGCGGTCAGCTACTACGCGATCCAGGCTTCCTGCGACCTGGCCGACGAGCGCGGCGCCTACGAGACGTTCCAGGGTTCGCTGTGGTCCAAAGGCATCCTGCCGCTGGATTCGCAACAGATCCTGATCGAGCAACGTGGCCAGAAGTACATCGACGTTGACCTGAACGAATCCCTGGACTGGGCACCGGTTCGTGCCCGAGTTCAGAAAGGCATTCGTAACTCCAACATCATGGCCATCGCACCGACCGCGACCATCGCCAACATCACTGGCGTATCGCAGTCGATCGAACCGACCTACCAGAACCTCTACGTGAAATCGAACCTGTCGGGCGAATTCACCGTGATCAACCCGTACCTGGTTCGCGACCTGAAGGCTCGCGGTCTGTGGGACTCGGTCATGATCAACGACCTGAAGTACTACGACGGTTCGGTGCAACAGATCGAGCGCATCCCGCAAGAACTCAAAGAGCTCTACGCGACTGCCTTCGAAGTGGACACCAAGTGGATCGTTGACGCGGCAAGCCGTCGCCAGAAGTGGATCGACCAGGCTCAGTCGCTGAACCTGTACATCGCTGGCGCATCGGGCAAGAAGCTGGACGTGACCTACCGCATGGCCTGGTACCGTGGTCTGAAAACCACTTACTACCTCCGTGCCCTGGCCGCGACCAGCACCGAGAAGTCGACCATCAACACCGGCAAGCTGAACGCTGTTTCCAGCGGCGGCAACCACGGTGAAGATTCGGTCCTGGCAGCGCCTGCCGGCCCTGCTCCAGTGCCGAAGGCTTGCGCCATCGACGAGCCGGATTGCGAAGCTTGCCAATAAGCTGAGCCGGTAACCCGAAACCCCCGACAGTCCTCTGGATTGTCGGGGGTTTTCTTTTGCCTGCCTTTCAAGATCAAAAGATCGCAGCCTCGTTTCACTCGACAGCTCCTACAGGGGACCGCTATTTCCTGTAGGAGCTGTCGAGTGAAACGAGGCTGCGATCTTTTTGCCAGCCATAAAAAAGCCCCTCGATTGAGGGGCTCTTTGTGCAGCGCTATCCGCCAACCCGCATTAGGTCATCTGAATGATGGTCTGCATGATGGTGCTCTGGGTGGAGATGGTCTTGGCGTTCGCCTGGTAGTTGCTCTGCGCCTTGATCAGGTCGACCAGTTCATTGGTCAGGTTGACGTTGGACTCTTCCAGAGAGTTGGAGTGGATCTCGCCCAAGGTACCGGTGTTCGGCGCATCGTAGCCCGGGATACCCGACGAATAGGTTTCTTTCCAACTGGTGCCGCCTACAGGCTGCAAACCTTGTTCGTTGGTGAAACTGGCGAGCGAGATCTGACCGATGGCCTTGGTCTGGCTGTTGCTGAAGTTGGCGAGCATCACACCGCTGGTATCGATGGTCAGGTTGGTGATCTGGCCGGTGGCGTAGCCGTTTTGCGAAGGAATCGAACGCGCGGTGTCAGCGTTGTACTGCGTGGTTTTGTCCATGGAGACCGTAACGACGCCGGAGGCAGCGCCGTTGGCTTTCCACACGCCATTGGTCACGGTACCCGGAACCCAGCCAGTGACCTGCAGGTCAGGGCTGGTTACCACGGATGGCGGAACGGTCGCTGGAACAACCGGTGTGGTGACCGAAGTCAGCTTGCCGGAGCTGTCGAAGTTCATGGTCGAAGCGACCGGAAGGGAAGCGGCAAGAGTAGGATCGCTGCCATCCGGGTTGCGACCCTCGATCAGGGTGTAGGTCTTCCAGGTGTTGTCAGCAGTCTTGACCATGTATTGATCCATGATGTGCTGGTTACCCTGGGTATCATAAATCGGGGTACTGAACTGCTTGGTGAAAGACGCTTCCTTGGACGGGTCAAACGGATTGGTAGTCTGGTTGATGATGGGAGCTGTGGAGTTCAGGTTGATCGTCGACGAAACCGTGGAGGTGTTTTTTGGCGCCAGGTTCGACGTATCGATGCGCAGGTCAGTCAAAACACCATTGAGGATCTTGCCATTGGCATCCACGCCATAACCCTGCAGACGCGCAGAGCCATCGCTATTGGTGACGTAACCGTCCTTGTCGACCTTGAACGTACCGGCACGGGTGTAGGACATCGAACCGTTCTCGCTCAGCACGAAGAAACCGGAACCATTGATACCCATGTCCAGCACGTTGCCGGTGTTGCTGACGTCGCCCTGGGTGAACTGCTGGGAAACGTTGGACAGGCGCACGCCGTTACCGATGGTTTTGCTGCCGGTACCCAGCTTGGTGGCCGAGTAAACGTCTTCGAATTCCGCACGGGACGATTTGAAACCGGTGGTCGCGACGTTGGCGATGTTGTTGCCGGTCACGTCCAGTTGTTTGTTGGCTGCATAGAGACCGCTAAGGCCGATATTGAAAGACATATTCCACTCCTTTGTGCCGTGTTAGTCGGCTCTACATACCAATAGTTTGTACTTTGGACAGGGCGATGCTGCCCGCCCCGGCCAGGTTGAGCATCAACTCACCGCCGGTCTGGCTGATGGTCACGCTGTTGACGGTGGCCGGCAGGTACGTCACCAGCGAGGTCGCCTTGCCGTCGTAGGTCGCCGTAGCGCCGAAGGTATAGGTACCCGCCGTGGCCACTTCGCCGGCGTCGTTTTTGCCGTCCCAGATGAAACTGGAAGTACCGGTTTTCTGGCTGGCCAGGTCGATCGTGCGGACAACCTTGCCATCGGTATCGGTGATCTTGACCTTGACCGGGTCCACCGACGCCGGTACGGCAATGGTGCCGCTGAAACTCTTGGAGGTATCGACCACCGCCTTGTCGGTCGGTGCAATAACCGAACGTCCGACCAGCGACGACGCCTGCAATGCCTGGGACGAGTTGTAATTGCTCGCCAGGCCACTGACGGTGTCGTTAAGCGTGGTGATGCCTTCCAGGCTACTGAACTGGGCCAACTGGGCGACGAACGCGCCGTTGTCCTGCGGTTCCAGCGGGTTCTGGTTTTTCAGTTGCGTTACCAGCAACTGCAGGAACGCGTCCTTGCCCAGGGCCTTTTTGCCGGTGGCGCTGTTCGTCGCCGACGTCAGGCCATCCGTCGTGGTGCTGGTCTTGATCGAGGAGTTGGCCAGGATGTCCTTGAGGCTAATGCCACTGGTGGTATCGGTAACACTCATCTGAGTCGCCCCTTATCACTGACCGAGGGTCAGGACCTTCTGCATCATGGTTTTGGCGGTGTTCATCATTTCGGCGTTGGTCTGGAACGAACGGCTCGCGGAAATCATGTCAGCCATTTCTTCCACCACGTTGACGTTCGGGTAGTAGACGTAGCCCTTAGCGTCGGCCGCCGGATGGTTCGGCTCGTAGCGCGCCTCAAGGTTGCTCTGGTCCTCGACCACGCCCAGCACTTGCACGCCTTGACCGGCCGCGTCCTGGTTCTGGAACAGCGAGTCGCTGCCACCGCTCTGGCCACCCTGGAACATGGTGGCGAATACCGGGTGCCGTGCACGGTAGGTCTGGTCGATGCTCGACGAGACGGTTTCGGCGTTGGCGATGTTCGAGGCGACGGTGTTCAAGCGAGTGGTCTGGGCACTCATGCCGCTACCGGCAATGTTGAAAACACTGGCTAGAGACATGACTTACTCTCCACGAAGGGCTGACATCAGCCCTTTGAATTTGCTGTTGAGCAGGGTGAAGCTGGCTTGGAAGTTGACCGCGTTTTCCGCGTAGTTCGACTGTTCCAGCTGGGCATCCACGGTGTTCTGGTCGATCGACGGTTGCATCGGCGTGCGATACAGCAGCGACTCGTCGCCATTACCCAGGCCTTCGGCTTCGATATGACGGCTGTTGGTCATGTTCAAGGCGAAAGTGCCGCTCTTGGTCTTCTCGTTCTGCTCGGCGAGCACTTTCGAGAAGTCCAGATCCCGAGCCTTGTAGTTCGGGGTGTCGGCGTTGGCGATGTTGTTGGCCAGGACTTCGGCACGCTGAGCGCGGAAGCCCAGGGCTTGTTCGTGGATACCGAGCGCTTTATCGAAGCTGATGCTCATGTCGGAAACCTTCGGGTGACCTGATTTTTCGTAACAGGGACATAGCAAGCGTCGTGCCAATTGAAAAAAGCCCGTAAATAGGGGCTTTGCGGGCAGTGGCAATGTGGCAATGCCAGAAAAGCGGCAACCGATTTCCGCCGCCTGCCGCTTTTCTGCCGCTTATCACCCCCGCAGAACACCACATGACCCTGTGGGAGCGGGCTTGCTCGCGAAAGCGGTGTGCCAGTCAAAGCTGATGTCGACTGACACGACGCCTTCGCGAGCAAGCCCGCTCCCACAGGGGATTGAGGTGAAGTCGAAGGAGCTTGGCAGGCAAAAAAAACGGGAGCCCCTGAGGACTCCCGTTTTTTGATGACGCCAACGAATCACTTCGCCTGGTAAATGATCCCCGGGCTGCACTGGACCATCTGGTAATGATCCGGCAAACCGTTCAGCGCCTCGGAAGCACCGAGGAACAGATAACCGCCTGGCTTCAACGTGCTGTGAATGCGCAACAGGATGTCCTTCTTCACCTCGGCGGAGAAGTAGATCAGCACGTTGCGGCAGAACACGATGTCGAACTTGCCCAGGGCTGCGTAGCTGTCCAGCAGGTTGAACGAGCGAAACTCCACCCGACTCTTGATCGGTGCCTTGATTGCCCAGCGCCCCGGCCCCTTCGGGTCGAAGTAACGTTGAAGGCGCTCGGGTGACAGGCCACGGCCGATGGCCAGGCTGTCGTACTCGCCGGTCTTGCAGTTGGTCAGCATGGTACCGGACAGGTCGGTGGCAACGATCTGCACGCCCATCTTCAACTGGCCCATGTTCACGCGTTCGAACTCATCGATCGACATCGACAGCGAGTACGGTTCCTGACCCGACGAACAGGCCGCCGACCAGATCCGCAGACGCTGGCCAGGGGCGGCCTTGATCGCTGCCGGCAGCACCCTGTTCTTCAAGACTTCAAACGGATAGGTGTCACGAAACCACAGGGTTTCGTTGGTGGTCATGGCATCCACCACCATCTCGCGCAAACCGCTGCGCGGCTGGGTCTGGATGCGCTGGACCAGCTCACCCAGGGACTTGATGCCTTGCTGTTCCATCAGTTTGTTGAGACGGCTCGAGACCAGGTACTGCTTGTTTTCACCGAGCAAAATGCCACAGGCTTTTTCCAGGAAGACCCGGAACTGTTCGAAATCCAAATTACCCGTAGACAAAGATGCCGCCTCTTAAATCGTATTAACCGTTAGGGGCAAAAGGCCCCTAGCTGATGTCTGCTGCTTTGATCCGGTTGACTACCCGGGATGCCAGGTCATCAGGACGGAATTTGGCAAGAAAGTCATCGGCACCGACCTTCTTGACCATCGCCTGATTGAATACACCCGACAACGAAGTATGCAGGATGATGTGAAGCTTTTGCATGCGAGGGTCGTTGCGGATCTCGGCCGTGAGGGTGTACCCGTCCATCTCCGGCATCTCGATGTCGGAAATCATCATCAGGAACTCTTCTTCCGGCTTCTTGCCCTCGTCGACCAGCTTGCGCAGGTAATCCAGCGCTTGCCGACCGTCGTTCAACGCCACCACTTCGACACCGACCGTCTGCAGACAACGAGTCACCTGCTTGCGCGCCACCGACGAGTCATCGACCGTCAGCACTCGCAAAGAGAGCGCCTTGTGCTGGGTTTCGACATCCACCACGCCGACGGAAATCGCTTCCGGTGTCGGCGCCACTTCTGCCAGCACTTTCTCGACGTCGATGATTTCGACTAACTGATTGTCGACCCGAGTCACAGCCGTCAGGTAATGATCGCGTCCCGTGCCCTTGGGTGGCGGATGAATCTCCTCCCAGTTCATGTTGACGATGCGTTCCACTGACCGCACCAGGAAACCCTGGGTCTTGGTGTTGTACTCCGTGATGATCACGAAGGGATTGCTTTGATCTTTCAGCGCACCGGAACCGGTCGCCATGGCCAGATCAAGAATCGGAATGGTCGCCCCCCGAATATTCGCCACACCGCACACGACAGGACTGGATTTTGGCATCAGCGTCAGTTTGGGGCATTGCAGCACCTCCCGAACCTTGAACACGTTGATCCCATACAGCTGTTGACCGTCGAGACGGAACAACAACAGCTCAAGGCGATTCTGCCCTACCAGTTGCGTGCGCTGGTTTACCGCATCCATTACACCAGCCATGCACAGACTCCTACACCAACGCTTAAGTGTGTTGCGACGCGCATTCATCACTAAACGGCACGGCGCTTGCTTTTTAACTCTTATGAACACAGAACCGACATTTTTCCGACGCCTGACATCAAACGCCCGCAGATTGCTTTGCGCGGTGTCGGCCGTCTGCCTGTTCAACGCTGGCTGCCCTGCCCTTGCTGACGCGGTTACCTTGCCTGACATGCTTATCGGCGTCACTCAGGGCTTTCTTGAATTCACCGTAGAAGACTATCTGGCCACCAGTCAAACGGAAGGCCGCTACGAGATCGAGGTCAAGCAACTCGATCCGCGGCTGCGCATGCCCATGTGCGACAAGGAATTGACAGCCACGCTTGAGAGTCCGGCAAGGCCGCTGGGGCGGGTTACCGTCAAGGTTGCTTGCGAGGGCACGTCCCCCTGGACCGTCTTCGTACCCGCTCAAGTGCGCCTGTTTCGCGACATTGTGACCACCACCCGTGCGCTGCGGCGCGCCGGTATCGTCGAGCCCCAGGATGTGACCCTGCGCGAGCGTGACATCAGTCTGATCAACCAGGGTTACCTGACTTCCGTCGACCAGGCGATCGGGCAGAAACTTACCCGACCAATGGTCGCCGACCAGGTCATGACCCTGGTGCACATGGAACAGGCAGAAGTCATCAGCAAGGGCGACCAGGTGGTGATTACCGCCCGCAGTGGAACGCTCAGCGTGCGCATGCCGGGTGAAGCGCTGTCCAACGGCGGCTTGCGCGAACAGATTCGGGTGAAAAACCTCAACTCCCAGCGGGTCATCAAGGCGCAAGTCACCGCGCCCGGCCAGGTGGAAGTGGCCATGTAGAACTCTCTGTTTGTGAAGATGTGGCGCGCCACTCGACTGTTCCCTAGACTGTGCCCTATGCAGGGCAAGCGCTGACGCGCGCAAGCTCATTGATAATTGGGCCTAAAGTTTTTCCGGGTATGGCCGAAAACATGGCAAGCGTCCAAATACCCAGAGGTTTTTTGTCATGGTCATCGATTTCAGCCGTTTAAACAGTTCCCCGTCACTTACCGGTAGTACACGTACCAGCACCGCGAAGGAGACCGCCGAAGCCGGCAAACCCGCACCGCTGAATACCCCGGCCGAACAGGCCAGTACCGTCAAAAGCGGGGAATCGGTACATCTCAGCAATGAGGCTCAACAGTTGCAGAAGGTCACTGACAAGCTGCGCGATCAGCCTGCCGTCGACAATGCCCGCGTGGCCGAGTTGAAAGCAGCGATTGCCGATGGCAGCTACAAAGTCGACAGCAACCGTGTAGCCAGCAAACTGCTCAACTTCGAAGCCCAGCGCTAGGCCAAGGCCTGCGCCAGGCTTTTGGACGCTTAAAACCCAAGGCCAGCCATGCACGACACTAATTTACTGCAACTGATCACCGACGATTTCGCCCCGGCACAGCACTTGCTGGAGTTACTGCAAACCGAGTCCCTCGCCTTGCACGGTCGCGACATGCCACTGCTCGAAGAAATTCTGGCGCAGAAACAGGCATTGATCATTTTGCTCGATCAGCATGGCCGCAAGCGCAGTGAAATCCTCGCCAGCCTCAACCTGCCGACCAACCGCAACGGCCTGGAGCAACTTGCCAGCCATTCGAGTATTGGCAATCAGCTGTTGGAACAGAGCGATGTATTGACCGATCTTCTGGCTCAGTGCCAGGCGGCCAACGTCAAGAATGGCCAGTCGATCCTGGTGCAACAGGCCTCGACGGCCAATCAGCTGAAAATCCTCAACGGCGGCGAGCCGCCAGCGCTCTATGATGCACGCGGATCAACCTCCATGCTTGCGAAGCCACGCCCGCTCAGTCAGGCTTGAGCCTGCTGAAAAGCGCGCACTATCAAGACGCGAAACTTGCTGGCAATATGCTGGCCAGCCGTAGTCATATTTTGTCTGGAGATTGATGAACCGTGTTCAATGCCTTAAGCGCGGAAGATGCTCCGCAGCCACCCAAGGTGCTCACCACGCCGTTGGAGATCTCCGGCAACCTGCGCCAGCTGCAAGACAGCCATGATCCGCTGATCATCACGTTCCATGAGCGCAGCCAGCGCTTCCAGAGTTATCTGGTGGACATTGACCGTGACAGCAACATGATTGCCCTGGACGAAATGATTCCCCGCGATGGTGAACGCTTCCTGCTCGCCGGCGAACCGTTCAAGGTCGAAGGTTTTCACGACGGCGTGCGCATTGCCTGGGAAAGCAACGGCCCGTTGACCATCGACGAATCCGGTGGTGGTCGCTGCTACCGTGGCGCCCTGCCCGCCGAGGTGGTTTACCACCAGCGTCGTAATGCATTCCGCGCAGCATTGAAGCTGGCACAACTGGTCAACGTCGATCTGGGCGGTGAAAAACTCAAGTCGCCGATCAGCGGCAAGCTATTGGACATCTCCGCCACCGGTTGCAAGTTGCGCTTCGAAGGCGACATCACGGACAGCCTGCAACTGGGCCAGGTCTATGACCGCTTCATCGCCGCCCTGCCTTTTGGCAACATGACGGCACCGGTCGAGCTGCGTTACCTGCACTTCGAAGAAAGGATCTCCACCACCTTCGCCGGCGTACGCTTTCACAACATGAGCGGGCTGGTGCAACGGCAGGTCGAGCGGTTCGTCTATCAGCTTCAGCGCGAAGCGCGGCGCTTCGACAAAGACGACATGTAATAAGACGCTTCAATAGAAAACGGGCAGTCCCTTGCGGTGACTGCCCGTTTTTTTATGCGTTGTTTTTATGCGTTATGGCCTGGCCTCGGTAAAACTTTGCTCGCGAGGTGCATCAGGGTCTTCGGGTGGCGGATCGGTTTCAGGCGCTGATTCAGGTTCCGGGTCCGGCTCAGGGCTGATCGGGTTCTGCATCTGATCCTGAACCACCTGCTCATCGACCCGCGGGTCAAGGCAAGCCACCAACGGCGAACTCGACATACTGTCCGGCATGGCGACGTGATGCAGCGGTGCATCGTCCACCACATGCAGGTTGGTCACCGCTTTCGGGCGAATCCGCCACACCAGCACCAACGCGAAGAAACTGAAGAAGGCATAGAGCATGTGGCTGCCGAACAGCTTCATCAGCACCCCGGCCACCAGCGGTCCGATACTGGCGCCAACACCGTAGGTCACCAACAGCATCGCTGTCAGGGACACCCGGCGATCACCCTCGACGTGGTCGTTGGAGAATGCCACCGCCAGCGGATACAGGCAGAACATCACCAGCGAACAGCAGAACCCGGTGATAAACAAAATCTCCAGCGGTACCTGTTGCATGATTGCCAGCGGCAACGCGGTAAGCGCCAGAACCAGGGCAAAACAGCGAATCAACAGTGCCCGGTCATAACGGTCGGACAGCCAGCCCAACGGCCATTGCACCAGCAACCCCGCAAAAATGCAGCTACCCATGAACAGACCGACCTGCTCCGTGGACAACCCCTGCTGTGAGGCATATAGCGGTGCCAGACCGTAGAACGAACCGATGATCAGCCCCGCCCCCAGCACCGTGCTCAACGACTGCGGCACGCGTTTGATGAAGAACCGCGGCTCCATCGGGGCCGGGTGCAATGGCGCCGGGTGAATCCGCCGGGTCAGGGCCACCGGCACCAGGCACAGCGCGAAGCACAAGGCGACCAGCATCAGCAGTTCGAGCCCCAGGCCGGGGTGCATGACCAGAATCAACTGACCCAGCACCAGCCCCAGGTACGAGGCGATCATGTAGCCGCTGAACACCGTTCCGCGCTGCGAGGCTTCGGCCTGCTCATTGAGCCAGCTTTCGATAACCATGTATTGGCACATCATGCCGAGGCCGACGATCACCCGAAGGAAGATCCAGGCAGGCAACCAGTCCACCAGGCCATGGCCCAGCACCGCCGCGCCGACAATCCCGGCGCAGGCCGAATAGGCGCGAATGTGCCCGACCCGGGCAATCAGCCGGTGGCCGATCTTGCCACCCAGTACCAGGCCGCAATAGTTGGCCGCCATCAACGCACCGACCCACAGGCTGTCGACGTGGTCGGCGGCCAGGCGCAAGGCCAGGTAAGTACTCAACAGGCCAGAGCCGATCAACATCATCAGCGAGGCAAAATAAAGCGCTCGAAAGGGTTTCCAGATTTGGCGCATCGGCGTTCCGAGCGGCTCCTTGCAGTGAGTTTCAGGCTACCGACAAACGATAGCCTGATGTCGACGGGGCGTCAGGCCTGGGCCGCTAAAACACGCCGCTCCCAGGGAGTAATTTCATCAAAGAAGCTGGTCAACTCCATGGTCTTCGAGGCGATGTAGCCTTCGATGAACTCCTTGCCAAACAGTTCCTTCGCCAATTGGCTACGTTTCAGACGCTCAAGAGCCGCATGCAAGGTACACGGCAACGAAAGATTGTCCGGTACTTCGAATTCACCCTGGATCGGCTCGCTCGGCTCCAGTTTGTGTTCAATGCCATACAACCCTGCGGCAAGGCTGGCGGCGATCGCCAGGTAAGGATTTGCATCAGCCCCCGGCAAACGGTTCTCGACCCGACGAGCGGCGGGCGAACTGGCTGGAATACGCAATCCGGCCGCGCGATTGTCGTGGGACCAGCAGGCATTATTCGGCGACGCATACGGATGGCACAAGCGCTGATACGAGTTCACGTTCGGCGCGAATAACGCGGTGAAGTCCGCCATGCAGGCCTGCTGACCCGCGATGAAATGACGGAAGGTCGCGGTCGGCTCACCAGCCTTGTCGCTGAACACGTTACGCCCGCTGCCGATCTCGATGATGCTCTGGTGAATATGCATCGAACTGCCCGGCGTGTGCGCCAGCGGCTTGGCCATGCAAACCACGGTCAGGCCATGCTTGAGCGCGACTTCTTTGAGCAGATGTTTGAACAGGAGTGTCTGGTCGGCCAGCAGCAGTGGGTCGCCGTGCAGCAAGTTGATCTCGAACTGGCTGACGCCCATCTCGTGCATGAAGGTATCGCGCGGCAAGCCCAGGGCCGCCATACAGGCGTAGACTTCACTGAAGAACGGCCGCAAACCATTATTGGAACTGATACTGAACGCCGATTGACCGTCCTCGCGACGACCGTCCAGGCCCAGCGGCGGCTGGAACGGTTGAGTCGGGTCGGTATTGGGTGCGAAGACAAAAAATTCCAGCTCGGTCGCCACCACCGGCGCCAGGCCGAGGGCCGCGTAACGCGCGATCACGGCTTTGAGTTGGCCGCGGGTCGACAGAGACGAGCTTTCGCCGGTCAGCTCATCCGCATCGCAAATGGCCAAGGCTCGCGGCTGCTGGCTCCACGGCAAGCGATGGATCTGCGCCGGGTCGGGCACCAGCGCCAGGTCACCATCATCACTGCCGTAAAAGCGCGCTGGCGGATATCCGCCCATGATGCATTGCAGCAGCACGCCCCGCGCCATCTGCAAACGCCGCCCCTCGAGAAAGCCTTCGGCGGTCATTACTTTGCCACGGGGTACGCCATTCAAATCCGGCGTGACACATTCAATCTCATCAATGCCCGTCAATCGCTGTGCGAGTGAGCGATGGCCATCGGTTGTCATGACGCAATCCTTTGTTGTTGTGCGAGCCGCGAACGGCGACCCGTACAAAATAGGCTCCGCCTGTTCGGAATATCAAGCAGCGGCCAACAAAAAGAACCGGTCAGGGCAGATAGAGGCTGAACACCCCGCCACCCAGCGGGCCGCCATTGCTGATTTCAGTGCGCCCGCCCACGCCGTTGCGCTGATGAAGAGCGGCAATCCGCCCGGCAAAGTACAGGCCCAGACCAGTGCTTCCGCTGCTGTGATTAATGCCCTGCACGTAATCGGCCTGACGCTCGATCATCTCGGGTGGATAACCCTCGCCATCGTCGTTGACGGTCAGCACCAGTTGCCCCGCTTCATCGCTGACACTGATCAACACCGCGTGGCGGGCGTAACGAATGGCGTTGTTGATGCTGTTGCCCAGCACCGAAGCAATCAGCTCCCGGTCGAAGAAACCCAGAGGGCTCAACGGGTCCACTTCATAGGTCGCCATGAGGCCGCGACTGGCAAATACGTCCTGGTGGCAGGCCAATTGCGCTTCGATGAAGTCATCCAGTTCATGGTAGGCCGGTTGCACCGGCATCTGGTTGACGCCGAGTTTGTACAGCCCCAGCAACTGCACCAGCATGCCATTGAGGTGCGCGAATTCGAATTCGATCACGCCCTGCTCCGGGGTGTGCTGCTGCGGATCCGGCAAGCGCGCCAGCCATTGGCTGTGGGCCTGCATCAGCATCGCCAGGGAGTTCTTCATGTCGTGCACGGTGGAGGCAATCACCGTGGAAAAATCGAGTGCCTGTTCGCTGTTGTTCATTCGCCAAACGCCTTGCTTCGCAACTTCTGATAACGGGGAAAACGCGCATCGGAGTCGGGCATCAGGCCGACCATTTTCAGGCACGTCTGACATTCTTCCAGCTCCGCCGAAGGGACACTGGTGTCGGTGCCGTGCAGCAGCGACTGGGCCATGTTCAGCGCGATACTGATGTTCTTGGGTTGCAGCGCCAGGGCTTTGCGGAACACTTGCCGCGCCTCCACCAGGTTGCCGGTCTTGTACACCCGCACGCCCTGACGGTTGAGGTCGGCAGCGGCGTTGCCGGAGTTGAGGATGGTCGGATCGTCGGTCAACTTGGCGATGCCCTTCATCACCGTCGGGTCGTCGCCGTAGATTTCCGCACAGTTTTTCAGCATCGAGGCACCGGCGCTGGCCTGCCCGAGCATCTGCAGTTGCTTGGCCACCAGCAGCGCCGCTTCAGCGCTCATGAACTGTTCCATGCCATCGAGGCGCATCATCGCTTGCTCGGTGAGCTTCTCGGCGGTTTCGGCATCGTTGAGCAGCAGGCTGGTGGCTTTCATCAATCGCGCACGAATCTGCAGACCCGGGTCGGAAGGGTTTTCCTTGGCCACCGCACTCAGCGTCGTGTTGATTTCCAATCGAGTCCGGGTATCCAGGCCTTTTTCGCTGCCTTTGCTGATCAAGGCATGGGCCAGGCCAAGGTTGCTCTCCGCATCCTTGAAACGTGACTGCGCGCCCTGCGCCACGGCCTGACGATAGGCTTTGGAGGCGGTTTCAAAATCTTCGTTGGCCATCGCCAACTTGCCCAGCTGCGCTTGCCGGCGCACCGCCAGCGGCGACAAGCGGATCGCCTCTTCCAGCACATTCTGGGCCGCCTTCGTATCGCCTTCGGCGACCAGCACATCAGCCATGCCGTCGTAGAGCGCCGGCATCATCGGGAACACTTTCAGGGCTTTTTCATACACGCCTTTGGCCTGACCGACCTGGCCACGTTTGAACAGCAACTTGCCCAACCCGGCGAACGCCCACGGCAAAGGCCGATCAGCAATGATGCTGTCGTAGAGACGCTCCAGCGCCTCGTTCTGATTCAGGTCGCGCAAGGCATCGGCGCGATAGCGCAAGCACAATGGCGAGTAGCGGATGTCTTGCTTGCACAAGGCGATGCAGGCATTGAGCACTTCAACGGGTTTGCCCCGGTCAAGGGCCTGCAGAATCGGCTTGAGCAAGGTCTTGCGTTGCTCCAGCCGCTCCAGGCGTTGAGCCAGGCCGGAACGGTTGAACGGTTTGGTCAGGTACGCATCGGGTTCGTGTTCCAACGCACTGAGCACCATCGCCTGACTGGTCTCGGCGGTGACCATGACGAACACGGCCTCATGGCTGATCAGCTTCTCGATCATCAGGTCTTCAAGCACCTGCTGACCGTTCTTCTTGCCATCGCCCAGGTGAAAGTCCTGCAGGATGAAATCGTAGGCCTTCTGCGAACACATACGCAGCGCCTGTTCACCGGAGTCGGCGGTGTCGACATCCTTGACGCCCAGCTCGCGCAGCATGGACCTGACGGAACTGCGGAAATCCGAGAAATCATCGACGATCAAAAAACGCTTTTGGTGATACGACAGCATCGAAGATTTCCAGGCAATTTAAGAAGAAGACCATGACTGTTCGGGTTATCGGCCAGAACAGGCATTCACTTGAAGCAACGGGAGTGCAATTGCTCATTTGGCTGTCAAAGAACTCATAGAGGCCTCCCATCGCGAGCTAAATAATTGAAGGAGTTATTGAAAAACGGGATTATCCTGATCTATTGAAATGCGCTTTCTGTCGCTTGAAATCAAGACACTCTACGTCGCAGCTAAAGGCCGAAGTCATGTCCACTAAACCCAAGCGCTCGGATACTACTTCTGAGCGAAAGGCCCTGAGCCCCAGCACCCTGGACTTTCCGGTGGTGGGCATCGGTGCGTCGGCGGGCGGGCTGCAAGCGATCAAACTGTTCTTTGAAAACATGCCTCAAGACAATGGCATGGCGTTCGTGATCATTCTCCATCTGTCGCCCGATCACCAAAGCATCGCTGACAAGATCATCCAGGAATCGACCAGGATGCCGGTTCTGCAGGTGACCGAAACGGTGGCTATCGAGAAAAACCGGGTGTACGTCATTTCACCGGCGCAACGGCTGACAATGAACGATGGCTTTCTGGAGGTCAGCGCCACAGACCCGAGCGAAGGTCGCCACGCGTCCATCGATCTGTTCTTCCGCGACCTGGCCGATGTGCACCGCGAGCGCGCCTTCTGTCTGGTGTTGTCGGGCACCGGCTCGGACGGCGCGGTTGGCTTGTCACGGATCAAGGAACAAGGTGGCATCACACTGGTTCAGGCACCGGAAGACGCCGAATTCGATGGCATGCCTTGCGCCGCCATCGAAACCTGCATGGTTGACCTGGTGCTGCCCGTGGTGGAAATGCCGCAAAAGCTTCTGGAGCTTTGGCGCAACTCCAGAAAAATCTGTTTGCCCACCGCCAACGATCCGGAACTGCAAACCATTGCCGCGGTGTCCGAACGTGACGCTGCACTTGCCGAACACGTGCTGCGTGACGTTCTGATTCAGTTGCGCACCGGCACCGGCCATGACTTCAAGCACTACAAACGCGCCACCGTGTTGCGCCGGATCGAACGCCGGATGCAGGTCACCGGCCAGCCGGACCTGAGCGCCTATTACCAGTATCTGCTGAACAACCCCGAAGAAACCAAGGCGCTGCTGGGCGACATGCTGATCGGCGTGACCAACTTCTTCCGTGACAGAGAGGCTTTCGAAGCGCTGGAGCGGGATGTCGTGCCGCAACTGGTCAGCGCGGCCGTGTCCGCACAACCCGAGAAAGAAGAAATCCGCGTCTGGTCCGCGGGCTGCTCCACGGGTGAAGAAGCCTACAGTCTGGCCATGCTGCTCAACGATCAATTGCAACTGGACGCCAGTGCGGCGTCGATGCAGTTGTTCGCCACCGACATCGACGAACGCGCCATCAGCGTCGGCCGGGCCGGCCTGTATCCACAAGCGATCATCACCGATGTGCCACCCTCGCGGCTGCGCCACTACTTCATCAAGGAAGACGATCACTATCGGATCCGCAAGGAAATCCGCGAAAAGGTCTTGTTCGCCAAGCACAGCCTGTTGTCCGACCCGCCCTTCTCGCAGATCGATCTGATTGTTTGCCGCAACCTGCTGATCTATCTGGATCGCGAAGTACAACGCGAAATCCTCCAGATGTTCCACTTTGCCCTGCGTCCCGGCGGCTTCCTGTTCCTCGGCTCTTCCGAGAGCGCGGACGCGTGCCACGAATTGTTCGCCCCGGTGGATAAACGCAACCGGATCTTCCGTGCCAAGACCGGCACGGCCAACAGTCGGCGCACACCGACGATGCCGCGCGGGGGTTATGTGCGGACCAACACGTCCCAACAGGTCCCGCAAAGCAGCGCGCCGCGCAAATTGTCATTTGGCGATATCCATCAACGCGCCCTCGAACAGTCCGCACCACCGAGCGTGATCGTCGATGCCAACGCCGACATCCTGCACATGAGCGAGAGTGCCGGGCGTTTCCTGCGTCATGTTGGCGGCGAATTGTCGCGCAACTTGCTGACGCTGATTCTTCCGGAACTGCGCCTGGAAATCCGCACCACGCTGTTCCAGGTCCAGCAGAGCGGCCTGCCGGTCAAGTCCCGCGAAGTGCCGATCAAGCGTGATGAGCGCAGTTACCTGATCGATCTGGTCGCGCACCCCTACAAGGATGAAGAATCGGACGGCGAATACGTCCTGGTGATTTTCGAGGAAGTCGAGGTCGACCCTGCCGAACGAGCGGCCACCACCGTGCTCCAGACCGAAAGCCAGGTGCTGTCCAACCTTGAGCGCGAACTGCAACGCACCAAGCTGCACTTGCAGGACACCATCGAACAATCGGAAGTCTCCAGCGAAGAGCTCAAGGCTTCCAACGAAGAAATGCAGGCCATCAACGAAGAACTGCGCTCGGCCACCGAAGAACTGGAGACCAGCAAGGAAGAGCTGCAGTCGATCAACGAAGAGCTGCTGACGGTCAACTACGAGCTGCAAACCAAAGTCGAAGAAACCGACAAGATCAACGACTACCTGACCAACCTGATCGCCTCCACTGACATCGCCACGGTGTTTGTCGATCGCGGCATGCGCATCAAGTGGTTCACCCCGCGCGCCACTGACATCTTCAACATGTTGCCGGTGGATACCGGGCGTTCCTTGCTCGACATTACCCATCGCCTGCATTACGAGAACCTGGTGGGAGACGCGGCGCAGGTGTTCGAATCGCTGAACATGATCGAACGCGAAGTCAGCAGCACCGACAACCGCTGGTACATCGCCCGCCTGCTGCCCTATCGTTCCAGCGAAGACCACATCGACGGCACCGTGCTGACGTTCATCGACATCACCAAACGTCGTGCGGCTGAAGAAGAGCTGCGACTGGGCGAAGAACGCATGCGCCTGGTCGCTGAAAGCACTCGCGACTACGCCATCATCACCCTCGATGAGCAGGGCGTGATCACCACCTGGAACAAAGGCGCCGAATTGATCTTCGGTTACAGCAAGGCCGAGGCCGAGGGCGCCTATTACGACTTCATTTTCTCGCCTGAAGATCGTGCGTCCGGTATGCCTGAAAACGAACTGCTGTCAGTGCGCACCCATGGCCGCAGCGAAGATGAGCGCTGGCACGTGCGCAAGGACGGCAACCGCTTCTTTTGCAGCGGCGAGGTGACCTTGCTCAGCGGCGACAATCTCAAAGGCTACGTCAAAATCGCCCGCGACCTGACCGGCCATAAACGCCAGCATGAAGAACAGAGCCAACAACTGGCGGAAACGCGCAACACCAATTACCTCAAGGATGAATTCTTCGCGGTCATGTCCCACGAACTCAAGCATCCGTTGAACCTGATTCAGCTCAACGCGGAACTGCTGCGTCGCTTGCCGGTGACCAAGTCGGTGGCGCCGGCCGCCAAGGCCGTCAACACCATCTGCGACGCCGTCAACAGCCAGGCACGGATCATCGATGACCTGCTGGATGTCGCCCGGGTCCGTACCGGCAAACTCAAACTGAAACCCATTGCTGTGGATCTGGGCGGTGTGTTGCGCGATATTCATGCCGTCGTACTCAGCGACCGACACGACGCCACCGTCGAACTGCTCGTGCCTTCAGACGCCTTGATGGTCCATGCCGACCCGACGCGCCTGGAGCAAATTATCTGGAACCTGGTAAATAACGCGCTGAAATTCACACCCTCCAACGGCCACGTGCAATTGATCGCCAGCCAGGTTGGAAACATGGCGCGGCTGGACGTCAAAGACAACGGTGCAGGCATCGCACCCGAGAACCTCGATCACGTGTTCGACCTGTTCGGCCAGGCTGAAAAGCAGCACGTCAGCCACAACCGTGAAGGGCTGGGGATCGGCTTGTCACTGGTCCGCCAGTTGACCGAGGCCCAACGGGGAACGGTTGAGGTGAATTCTGCCGGGGTGGGAACAGGTTGTACCTTCACGGTTTACCTGCCCTTGGCCCACACCAAAGATAAGCCGCAATCCCCGACCCAGGTCGAAGAATCCTCTGGCAGGCTGAGCGGTTTGACGATCCTGCTGGTCGACGACTCCGCCGATGTACTGGAAACCTTGAAAATGCTGCTGGAAATGGAAGACGCGCAAGTGATTGCGTTCGACCGTCCGGTGGCGGCTTTGGATGCCGCAAAAAGCACGCGCTTCGACCTGATCATTTCTGACCTGGGCATGCCGGTCATGAACGGCCACGAGCTGATGAGCGCCTTGCGTCAGTTGCCGCTGGTCAAGGATGTGCCGGCCATTGCACTGACGGGCTATGGTGCCCACAGCGACATTCAAAAATCGCGTCAATCGGGTTTTGACCAGCACATTGGAAAACCGGTGTCCTACGATGATCTGATCGAAACCATTGAGAATCTGCGACGCCCCCAGACTTGAGACAGGGTCAGCGCAGATAGGCGCGTTGTACGCAGGCTCGTCGATCGATGGCCTGCCAGAGCCGCTCTTTGTGATCAGCCCAGACCGTGGGGTCGACTTTGGTTGAGCGCATCAGCGTCAACATGGCCGCCTTGGCGGCCAGGTACTCCGACCAGGCATCGTCGGATCTGAGCTTCAACGACTCACGCTCGGTCATTTCCATCCGCCGCAGGGCCAGTTCCGGCTCATCGGTAATCACCGGACTCAAGGTCAGCTGCACCCGGTGCGGCGCGACGAATTCCTGGGTGTCCGCGACAATCTCCTTCGCCCGCTGAGCGCCCCACTTCAACGCCGCGCAGTAATGCTCACCGGCGTAGCGGTCATGAAACTCCTCGCAAATCGCCCAGCCTTCGGTGTCGTAGACGCCTATAAATATCTGGGTAACCCCCTCATGACTGACCCGCGCCTGCACCTCGATGTGCAGGCCATTGCTGAGTACCTCTTCATGCGTATGGAGGGGTAACTGCGTGTTGGTCCATAACCAGAATTTTGTGCCTCTACGCCGCATCGACGTCGCCCCATGAGTTGTGTCTGGAGTAAGGCACAGCAATGACGGACTTTCCATGTAGATCGTCGGGTGGCGTGAGCCGGTGTCACTTTTCTGCTGGCAAAACAAAACCCCTACCTGCATACGCAGATAGGGGTTTCGGAATTTAATCTTGACGATGACCTACTCTCACATGGGGAAACCCCACACTACCATC